>NZ_QMFZ01000019.1:0-153615 GCF_003294055.1 Burkholderia reimsis | reverse complement strand
GCCGCCGCCCCCGCCGCCGCCCGACGACGCGGCAGCGGCCGCCGCCGCGCTCGCCGAGGACCTGCAGCGCGTGCGCGACGCCGCGCACGCCGAAGGCCATGCGGCCGGCCACGTCGAAGGCCAGGCGCTCGGCTACCAGGCCGGTTTCGAGCAGGGCCGCGCACAGGGGTTCGAAGCCGGCCAGGCCGACGCGCGCGAACAGGCCGCGCAGCTCGCGGCGCTCGCCGCGTCGTTCCGCGAGGCCGTATCGAGCGTCGAGCACGATCTGGCCGCCGACATCGCGCAGCTCGCGCTCGACATCGCGCAACAGGTCGTGCGCCAGCACGTGAAGCACGACCCGGCCGCGCTCGTCGCGGCCGTGCGCGACGTGCTCGCGGCCGAACCCGCGCTGTCCGGCGCGCCGCATCTCGCGGTGAATCCGGCCGACCTGCCCGTCGTCGAAGCCTACCTGCAGGACGATCTCGATACGCTCGGCTGGAACGTGCGCACCGACGCGTCGATCGAGCGCGGCGGCTGCCGCGCGCACGCCGCGACCGGCGAGGTCGACGCGACGCTGCCCACGCGCTGGCAGCGCGTCGCCGCCGCGATCGGCAAGGTGAGCACGTGGTGACGCGGCCGCCCGAAGCGCTCGCGCACGACGGCCTGACGCCGCTCGAACGCGAGCTCGCGCTCGCGTCGTTCGGCCCCGACGCCGCACACGACACTCATGACGCACACCCGCACGGCGCCGCCGCAGCGGCCGACGCTTCCGGCGCCACGCCGCCCGCCGGGCACGCGCCGCGCGCGCCGCACAACCCGCATCTCGCGCACTGGCGCACGCACCTGAACGGCCTCGCCGCGCGCAGCCATCGCGCGCTGCCGCTGCGCCCGTGCGGCCGCCTAACGCGCGCGGCCGGCCTCGTGCTCGAGGCGATCGGGCTGCGCCTGTCGGTCGGCGCCGAATGCACGATCGAACTCCCGCCCGGCAGCACGCTGCCGCACGCGGAAGCGGAAGTCGTCGGCTTCGCCGGCGACCGCCTGTTCCTGATGCCGACCACCGACGTCGCCGGCGTGCTGCCCGGTGCGCGCGTCTGGCCCCGCGAAACCGCGCCGGTGGCCGATCCGCTCGCGGGCGCGAAGCGTTTGCCGGTCGGCTGGGAGATGCTCGGGCGCGTCGTCGACGCGTCGGGCCGCCCGCTCGACGGCCTCGGCCCGCTCGCGTCGAAGGTCGACGCGCCGCTGTCGGCGCCGTCGATCAACCCGCTCGAGCGCGAACCGATCCACCACGTGCTCGACGTCGGCGTGCGTGCGATCAACGCGCTGCTCACCGTCGGCCGCGGCCAGCGGATGGGCCTGTTCGCCGGCTCCGGCGTCGGCAAGTCGGTGCTGCTCGGCACGATGGCGCGCTACACGAGCGCGGAAGTGATCGTGATCGGGCTGATCGGCGAACGCGGCCGCGAAGTGAAGGAGTTCATCGAACAGATCCTCGGCGAGGACGGACTCGCACGCTCGGTCGTCGTCGCGGCGCCGGCCGACGTATCGCCGCTGCTGCGGATGCAGGGCGCGGCCTATGCGACGTCGCTCGCCGAGTATTTCCGCGACCAGGGCAAGCACGTGCTGCTGCTGATGGATTCGCTGACGCGCTACGCGATGGCGCAGCGCGAGATCGCGCTCGCGATCGGCGAGCCGCCCGCGACCAAGGGTTACCCGCCGTCGGTGTTCGCGAAGCTGCCGGCGCTCGTCGAGCGCACCGGCAACGGGCCGGAGGGCGGCGGCTCGATCACCGCGTTCTACACGGTGCTGACCGAAGGCGACGACCAGCAGGACCCGATCGCCGATTCGGCGCGTGCGATCCTCGACGGCCACGTCGTGCTGTCGCGTGCGCTTGCCGAGGCCGGCCACTATCCGGCGATCGACATCGAGGCGTCGATCAGCCGCGCGATGACCGCGCTGATCGACGAAACGCATCTCGACCACGTCCGGCAGTTCAAGCAGATGCTGTCGCGCTACCAGCGCAATCGCGACCTGATCGCGGTCGGCGCGTACGCGCCCGGCCGCGACGCGCAGCTCGACCGCGCGATCGCGCTCTATCCGCGCATCGAGGCGTTCCTCCAGCAGGGCTTTCGCGAATGCGCGCCGTTCGCGTCGAGCCTCGCCGGGCTCGATGCACTGTTCGACGCTTACGGAGGCTGATCCAGATGGCTCACGGCTTTCCCCTTCAGTTGCTGCTCGACCGCGCGCAGGACGACCTCGACTCGGCCGCAAAGCAGCTCGGCACCGCGCAGCGCGACCGCACCGCGGCCGCCGAGCAGCTCGACGCGCTGCTGCGCTACCGCGACGAATACCACGCGCGCTTCTCGCAATCCGCCCAGCACGGGATGCCGGCCGGCAACTGGCGCAATTTCCAGGCGTTCATCGACACGCTCGACGCCGCGATCGCGCAGCAGCGCAGCGTGCTGGCCGCGGCCGAAGTCCGTATCGACGAAGCACGCCCGAACTGGCAACAGAAGAAACGCACCGTCGGCTCGTACGAAATCCTGCAGGCGCGCGGCGTCGCGCAGGAAGCGAAGCGCGAAGCCCGGCGCGAGCAGCGCGATGCCGACGAACACGCCGCGAAGATCCTGCGCATGCGGGCCGACGCGGCCCGTTCGTCGTAACCGACCACCGCATTCGAACGAGAGAACGTCATGCCTCCCCTGCCCCTGCTCGGCGCGCTGCTCGACACCGCCGGCACCGCACTCCAGGCCGCCCGCGGCTCGGGTTCGTCCGGCGCCGCCGCCGGCAACGATGCCACGGCCGCCGTGCCGTTCGCGCAGACGCTGAAGCAAAGCGTCGTCACGCGTCGCGATTCGTCGAATGCCGGCGCGCCGGATGCTTCGACGAAACAGGCTTCGTCGAAGCCGGCCGCCGGCACGAAGCCGGCCGCGACCGATGACGACGACGCAACCGACGATACGACCACGAACGCCGCCGCCAACCCCGACGCCGCCGCGCTCGCGGCCGCCGCGGCCGTGCAGGCGCAACTGCAGGCGCGCATGGACAACACGGCGCCGGTCGATCCGGCTGCTGCCGCCGCCGCGGCACAAAAGGCGGCCGTGTCCGGCCAGCCCGACGCCACGGCCACGCTGGCGGATCACGCGGCCACGGACGCCGCCGCGGCCGCCCAGCCGGCCGCGACCGCGTCGGGCCGCGATGCGCTGCAGACCGCGCTCGACAGGCTGACGGGCGGCTCCGGCGCGATCGCGATACCCGCGGCCGGCGCGACCGCGTCGGCACCGGCATCGACCGCATCGACCGGCGCCACCGCACCGCTGACCCCGAAGGTCCCGACCTTCGACCGCACCCTCGCCGACGCGAAGGGGGCGCTCGCGACCCAGCAAACGCCGGCGCAGGCCACCGCGCAGGCGCTGCAGGCCAACGCGAACGCGCAGTCGGGCGAGCAGCACGCGCTCGCGGCAGCCGGCGACGCGACGGATCCGGCCGCCAGCGCGACGCTCGCGGCCGGCGCAACGGCGGCGGCCGCGACACAGGCGAACCTGCAGTTGTCGCCGGCCGCGGGCGCGATCGCCGCGGCGAACGCGCACGTGCTCGCCCCGCACGTCGGCACCCCGGACTGGACGGACGCGCTGAGCCAGAAGGTCGTGTTCCTGTCGAATGCGCACCAGCAGAGCGCCGAGCTGACGCTCAACCCGCCCGATCTCGGGCCGCTGCAGGTCGTGCTGCGTGTCGCGGACAATCACGCGCACGCGCTGTTCGTGTCGCAGCACGCGCAGGTGCGCGACGCGGTCGAAGCCGCGCTGCCGAAGCTGCGCGAAGCGATGGAATCGGGCGGGCTCGGCCTGGGCAGCGCGACCGTCAGCGACGGCGGCTTCGCTTCGCAGCAGCAGAACCCGCAATCGTCCTTCGCCGGCGGGCAGTCGTCGCGGCGCGGGAGCGGCGGATCGTCAGCCGTCGATGCACCGGTCGACGCTGCGCAATCCGCACCGGTCGCCGCGAGCGTGAGCCGCGCCGGCCTCGTCGATACGTTTGCCTGAGCATGACTGCCCGCGTGCGCGCGCCGCTCAGCGGCCGTGCACCGCGGCAGCCGCCTCGCCGCGCGACACACCGCCCTTGCGCGCCGCGACGATGAAGTCCGCCGCGCGTTCGCCGATCATCACCGACGGCGCATTCGTGTTCCCGCCGACCAGCGTCGGCATCACCGACGCGTCCACCACGCGCAATCCCTCGACGCCGCGCACGCGCAGTTGCGGATCGACGACCGCGTGCGCGTCCGACCCCATCCGGCAGGTGCCGACCGGGTGGTAGATCGTGTCGGCATGCTCGACGATCGTCTTGCGCAGCTCCGCTTCGCTCTGGTCCGCCCGCGTGTACAGCTCGCGCCCGCCCTGCGACGCGAGCGGCGCCTGCGACAGGATCCTGCGCATCGCCTGCGTGCCCCGCACGAGCAGGTCGAGATCGCGCGAATCGCTGAAGAAGCGCGGATCGATCAGCGGTGCGTCACGCGCATCGCCGGTCGCGAGCGTCACCGTGCCGCGGCTGAACGGCCGCAGCGCACACACGTGCAGCGAATAGCCGAAGCCCCAGTGCATCTTGCGGTTGTGGTCGTCCACGAGCGCCGTGCAGAAATGCAGCTGCAGATCGGGGCGCTCGAGCGACGGATCGCTCTTGATGAAGCCGCCGGCCTCCGCGACGTTGCTCGTCATCATCCCGGTGCGGCTCGAGAAATAGCGCGCGAGCGCGGGCGTCATCTTCGCGATCCCGCGCAGGCACACGCCGACCAGCTCCGACGAATTCACGCGCGTGTTGATGATGAAGTCGATGTGGTCGATCAGGTTCGTGCCGACGTCCGGCGCATCCTGCACGACGGCGATCCCGTGCCGGCGCAGTTGCTCGGCCGGGCCGATTCCCGAGCACATCAGCAGTTGCGGCGAATTGAACGCGCCGGCCGACAGGATCACTTCCGCGCGCGCGTCGAGCGTCTCGACGCGCCCGTTGCGCGCGACCGCGACGCCGGCCGCGCGCTTGCCGTCGAACGTGACGCGCAGCACCGTCGCATCGGTGATCACGTGCAGGTTCGGCCGGTTGCGGCCGTATATATACGCACGCGCGACGCTGCAGCGCGAGCCGTCGCGGTGCGTGACCTGATAGAAGCCGACGCCTTCCTGCGTCGCGCCGTTGAAGTCGTCGTTCAGCGGATAGCCGGCCGCATGCGCGGCCTGGATGAATCGTTCGGAGAACGGATTGCGAAAGCGCAGATCCGACACCGACAGCGGGCCGTCCGCGCCGTGCCACGCATCGGCGCCACGTTCGTTGCCTTCCGCGCGCCGGAAATACGGCAGCACGTCCTGCCAGCCCCAGCCCGTCGCGCCGAGCTGCGCCCATTCGTCGTAGTCGCCCGGGTGGCCGCGCGTGTAGATCATCGCGTTGATCGCGCTCGAGCCGCCCATCCCGCGCCCGCGCGGCTGGTAGCCGCGCCGCCCGCCGAGGCCCGGCTGCGGCACCGTCTCGTAGCCGTAGTTCGTGCCGAGCTTGAACGGTACCAGCGCCGCGATGCCGACCGGCATGTTGACGAGCAGGTTGCGCTCCGTATGCGAGCCGGCCTCGATCAGCGCGATCGTCGCATCGGGGCAGGCATCGGCGAGACGGCCTGCCAGGCTCGACCCGCCCGACCCGCCGCCTACGATGATGTAGTCGTATTGCATGTCACGTCTCCGTCGTCTCATGGAAGGCGCCCGGCACCGCCGCGCGACCACGTCTTTGTAGTGTTCGGGCATTGTAGGAATCGCCACCGTGCGCGCGGCGCGCGGATTCAAGAGCGATTCCTCTAAACGCTCGCGTGAACTAAATTTAAGATGTATCGATTCGCTTTGCGCGACGCGCCGGCCACGAGAAGCCGATCCGTCGCGAAACGGGAGAGACGACGATGCAGCGCCAGGTTCTGCAGGCCGCGTGCCGACCGGGTTGTCCGGATGCGATGCGCGCAGCCCGCATTTCATTTCAAACGGCTGCCCGCGCGGAGATGCCCCGCGTCATGCGCGCAGTCGATCGAAATCGAACGGCACGCGTCGTCGCCGACCGTTTGGACGGTTTGTCGCCGCGGCGGCGCGATGCGCCGCGGCATGGTTGGACGGCCCCGTCGCGCCGCCCCGCTTCGGTGTGCAGGCGGGCGGTCGCGCCGCGGCGTCGCGCGCCCGGCAACGGTTGCATCGCACTGCATGCCCACGCGCCGCAACACGGTTTCCGGATGAACGCACCGTCGCGTGGATGCGACGCCCGCTGCACGCATGAACCGGTTTTCGAGCACACGTCGCATCCGGCCCCGCGCCGCGCGACACGCACCACCCCGATCCGCGTCGCCGCGCTCGCCGAGCGTGCGCGTGCGGCGTGACGGCCGGCCGACCAGCCAGGCCAAACTGGAGGAGACGACATGAAGAACGACCTGCCCGAACTGGCCCCGCAAGCACTGCCGTCGGTCGATGCACTGACGTCGCTGCTGCGCGACCAGCGCGCGGCCTACCTGCGCGCACCGTACCCGGCTTGGGAAACGCGCGTGCAGCACTTGCGCGCGCTGCGCACGATGCTGATCGACCACGCGGACGCACTCGCCGAGGCAATCAGCGCCGATTTCGGTCATCGCGCGAAGCAGGAAGTGCTGCTGTCGGAAATCTGGATGGCGAAGGAAGAGATCGACGACGCGCTCAAGCACGGCAAGCGCTGGATGAAACCGATCCGCAAGCCGATGAACAAGTGGCTGCGCCCGGCGCGCGCGAAGGTGATTCCGCAGCCTCTCGGCGTGGTCGGCATCGTCGTACCGTGGAACTACCCGGTGCTGCTCGCGGCCGGCCCGCTGATCTGCGCGCTCGCGGCCGGCAACCGCGCGATCATCAAGATGTCCGAACTGACGCCGCGCACGTCGGCGCTGTTCGAGCAGCTCATTGCGAAGACCTTCACGCGCGACCACGTCGCGGTCGTGAACGGCGACGCTGAAGTGGGCGCCGCGTTCAGCGGCTTGCCGTTCGATCATCTGCTGTTCACCGGTTCGACGCACGTCGGCCGCCACGTGATGCGCGCGGCCGCCGACAACCTCACGCCCGTCACGCTCGAACTCGGCGGCAAGTCGCCGGCCATCGTCGGGCCGAACGCGCGCTTCGATGCGGCGGTCGACGCGATCGTCGCGGGCAAGACGCTGAACGCGGGCCAGACCTGCATCGCGCCCGACTACGTGCTGCTGCCGCGCGGGATGGAAGCCGCGTTCATCGAGCGCGCGCGGGCACGGTTCGCGAAGATGTACCCCGACCTGTCGGCCAACGGCGACTACACGACGATCGTGTCGCCGCGCCACTACGCCCGGCTGCAGCAGCTCGCCAGCGACGCGCAGGCGGCCGGCGCGCAGCTGCATCCGCTGTCCGACGCGCAATCCGATCCTGCATCGCGCCGCTTCGTGCCGTGCGCGGTCACGCAGGTGCCGGCCGCGTCGCAGCTGATGCAGGAGGAAATCTTCGGGCCGCTGCTGCCGCTCGTGCCGTACGAGCGGCTCGACGAAGCGATCGCATACGTGAATGCGCGCCCGCGTCCGCTCGCGCTCTACCTGTTCGACGAGGACGGCGGCACGATCGACCGCGTGATGCGCGAAACGATCTCGGGCGGCGTGTCGATCAACGAAACGCTGATGCACATCGCGTGCGGCAGCCTGCCGTTCGGCGGGGTCGGTGCGAGCGGCATGGGCGCGTATCACGGCTACGACGGCTTCGTGACGTTCTCGAAGATGAAGCCGGTACTCACGCAGGCGCGCCTGAACGCGCGCAACCTGCTCGCGCCGCCTTACGGCAAGCGCTTCGCCGCGCTGATCAAGCTGATGATGAAGTTCTGAACGGACGGGATCGAACGGGCCGCGCGCATCGCGCCGCGGCTCGCACCGGCAGGCCGCGCGGCGCCGGTGCCGGTACCGCGCGCGCCGTCATACGGGCCAGAGCGGCCCTTCCTGCATCGCGCCGATCTGCTCGCGCAACTCGAGCACGCGTGCTTCCCAGTAGCGGTGCGTGTTGAACCATGGGAACGCGGCGGGAAAGGCGGGATCGTCCCAGCGCCGCGCGAGCCATGCCGCGTAGTGAATCAGCCGCAACGTGCGCAGCGCTTCGACGAGATGCAACTCGCGCGGCTCGAATTCGCAGAAATCCTCGTAGCCGGCCAGCAGGTCCGCGAGCGCCCGCGACGCGCCTTCGCGATCGCCCGGCAACAACAGCCACAGATCCTGGATCGCGGGCGCCATCCGGCTGTCGTCGAAGTCGACGAAGTGCGGGCCGGCATCGGTCCACAGCACGTTGCTCGGATGACAGTCGCCGTGCGTGCGCAGCAGGCGGATCTCGCCCGCCCGCTCGAACGCGGCCTCGACGCCTTCGAGCGCGAGCGTCACGGCGGTCTCGTACGCGGGCCGCACATCGTCCGGAATGAAATCGTGCGCGAGCAGGTAGTCGCGCGGCTCGTAGCCGAACGTACCGATATCGAGCACGGGACGCGCGACATACGGCTGCGTCGCACCGACCGCATGGATCCGGCCGATGAAGCGGCCGAGCCATTCGAGCGTGTCGCTGCGGTCGAGGTCAGGCGCGCGGCCGCCGCGCCGCTCGAAGATCGAGAAGCGGAAACCGTCGAACGCATGCAGCGTGCGACCGTCGAATGCGCGCGCGGGCACCGCCGGAATCTCGCGCGCGGCGAGCTCGGCGACGAACGCGTGCTCTTCGAGGATCGCTTCGTCCGACCAGCGGGCCGGACGGTAGAACTTCGCGACGACCGGCGGGCCGTCTTCGATGCCCACCTGATACACGCGGTTTTCGTAGCTGTTGAGCGCGAGCAGGCGCCCGTCGGTGCGCAGGCCGGCCGGCATCAGCACGCTGTCGAGCGCATCGAGCACGCACTCGGGCGTGAGTCCGGCGAACGGCGGGCCGGCGGGAGAAGCGGGAGCGGAAGTGACGTCTTTCATGCCCCGCATTGTGCCGCCAGCCGGGCCGAAAGACGAGCGCCCGGTGCGGCGTATGCGCTCAGTGAAGCGCCGCGCCGGCCGGCAGCACGGATTCGCCGGTGTCGATCAGGTCCTCGAGAAAGAACGGCTCGGTGTTGAGTTCCTTCGACTCGCCCGGTACGCCCGCGTACCAGGTCACCATGGCCATGTCGCCCAGGATGCGCTGGACGATGCCGCGTGCGCCCTTCGGCACAGCGATATGGGTAGTGCAGACAATCGACCCGACATGCATGATGGTTCCCCACTCTTGACTCTTGAAACCCGGCTCGGTGACGAGCCGGCAAATGCACGATCCGCGCGCTCTCGTCGGAGCGTTGCGCGTAATCCCATTGTTCACGGTTTATCGAAGCGCGAAAAGAAGAAGAAGCAGGCGAAGTGCCGCGAATTCGTCGAATGTCTCCAATCAACCACTGCGCCGGACAGGCGCTTGCCCGCCCGGTTACCCCCATCATACCCTGTCGAATGTGACTGCCCGCCGAATCCGCGTCGGCACCGCAACGCGCCCGTGACGCATGCCGCGCGCGCATCGCGGGCCGGTGCCGCATCACCGGGAAGTTTCGCGCGAACACCGTGGCCGAACGACGCCGCGCCATCGTCGCCTTCCCCGTACCTCGAACGCAACCGGCACGACGACGGTTGCGCACGCACCGCCCGCATTGCCGCGTGCTTCACCGCGCGCCGTGCTGCGTCATGCGATGCCGCCGACAGTGGTTGCGTCCGATGCCGGCCTTGCGGTACCTTTGATGCTCATTCGCGTTCCAGCGCATTCCGATCCGATGCATCCGCTCACGTCCGCCCTTGCAAAATCCCGGCCGCAGTTCGACTCGCGGCCGCAGGCGTGCGCGCATCCGTCGGTTCTTCCTCCTCCTGTCGCACCGCCGCTCGTCGGCGCCGCGCCGCCCCCTCCGGCGGCACGCGCCGGCTGACCAGCCGGCTTCCGTTTCGTCTTCCATTCGCCAGCAGGCTTGCATTCGTGCGTCGTGACGCACGGCTCGCTGCTGCGCGCGCGAATGGAACGTTCCGATCCGTTCGACAGGTGGATTCACATGGTTTCGTTCAAACGCGCGCTCGCCGCGCATGGCGCGACGTCGCTCTTCGTGCTGCTGTGGAGCAGCGGCGCGATCTTCGCTGAACTCGGTCTGCGTCACGCGTCCGCGTTCGTCTTTCTCACCGCACGTTTCGCCCTGGCATCGCTCGTGCTGCTCGGGCTGGCTTTCGTGCGCAAACGCTGGCTGCCGCCGCGCGGCGAACGGCGCATGGCCGCGCTGACCGGCTTGCTGATGATGGGCGGCTATTCGATCTTCTACCTGCTCGCGCTCGAACGCGGGATCGCGCCGGGTGTGCTCGCCACGATCCTCGGCGTGCAGCCGATCCTCACGCTCGCGCTCGTCGAGCGACGCTGGCAGCCCGTGCGCATCGCAGGGCTCGCGCTGTCGCTCGCCGGCCTCGCGCTCGTCGTGTGCCGCGGCGTGGGCGACGGCGGCCTGTCGCTCGCGGGCATCGCGTGCGCGCTCACCGCGCTCGTCGCGCTGACCGCCGGCTCGCTGCTGCAAAAGCGCGTACGGGCGGCGCCCGCCGACGTGCTGCCGTTGCAGAATGCGATCGGCCTCGCGCTGTGCGTGGCGATCGTGCCGTTCCGGCCGGTGTCGTTCGACATGAGCTGGGCATTCGTGATCCCGCTGCTGTGGCTCGGCATCGTGATTTCGGTGATCGCTCAACTGCTGTTCTACCGGTTGATGCAGCGCGGCGATCTCGTCAACGTGACGAGCCTGTTCTATCTCGTGCCCGTCGTCACCACGCTGATGGATGCCGTGTGGCTCGGCAACCGGCCCGAGCCGCTCGCGCTCGGCGGCATGGGCGCGATCATCGCGGGGCTCGCGCTCGTATTCCACGCGCCGGCTACCCGCGTGCAACCCGACCGCGCATGAGCGGGCGTGCCGCCGCGCCCGCGGGTGCGGCGGCACGCACCGGACACATGCGACGAATCCGCAGAAATCGAAAGGCACGGGAAAGATGCGCGCAAGGTGTTCGTCTGACTTGCGGGAAAAATGCGTGATACGCCGGGCATTCCGCTGATTTTTAATGGTTCGGATAGCGAAAAGCGCTGCCGGTTGCCTATACTCGAATTGAGCGGCCCGCTCGCAATCGGGTTGCGACCAACACTAGAAACACCCGGCATGGAGCCGGAGTAAAAGCTGAGGTGCCGACTCCGGCCGAAATCCCACAGGGATGGGGCCGGAGTAAGCGCTGAGGTGCCGACTCCGGCCGAAATCCCACAGGGATGGGGCCGGAGTAAGCGCTGAGGTGCCGATTCCGGCCGAAATCCCACAGGGATGGGGCCGGAGTAAGCGCTGAAGCGCTAACTCCGGCCGACACTGGAGACACGCATGACAACCTACTTCACGATCGGCGACTTCATCCTGTTGATTCCGATGGCGCTGGCCGGAGCGCTATTTCTCGGCGCGGTGCCGTGTGCAACCGAATTCCGCCACAACCTGCTACGCGTACTGGGCGTCATCCTCGGCGTCGGCGTCGCGGTATTGCTCGTCGAAGGCCTGCCTGCGCTGATCTAGCGGCGCACCACCCGTGCGTGCCGTGCATCGCTGCACCGCAGCGATGCGACAGGTCGCACGCGAGCCATTGATACGACACGCGATGTTTCGCATGCCGTATCGACCGCCGGTCAGATCGCCTGATCGGTGGACGGCTTTTCCCACAGATTGATGCCGCCTTCCGTCGCGTAACGATCGATCTCCGCGAGTTCCTCCGCCGAGAATTCGAGGTGCTTCAACGCACCGACGTTTTCACGCACCTGCTCCGCACGGCTCGCGCCGATCAGCGCGGACGTCACGCGGCCGTTGCGCAGCACCCACGCGAGCGCCATCTGCGCAAGGCTCTGCCCGCGCCGCTCGGCGATCGCGTTGAGCTTGCGCACGTGCTCGAGGTTGTCCGTGCTCAGGTGATCCTGCTTCAGCGAGCCACCGCCCGGCTTGTTCACGCGCGCGTCGGCCGGCACGCCGTTCAGGTACTTCGACGTGAGCAGCCCCTGCGCGAGCGGCGTGAACGCGATGCTGCCCGTGCCGATCTCGTCGAGCGTGCCGAGCAGTTCGGTTTCGACCCAGCGATTCAGCAGGTTGTACGACGGCTGATGGATCAGCAGCGGCACCTTGTACTGCGCGAGCAGCTCGGCCATCTCGCGCGTCTTCGCCGCCGAATACGACGAAATGCCGATATAGAGCGCCTTGCCCTGCTGCACGGCCGACGCGAGCGCGCCCGCCGTTTCCTCGAGCGGCGTGTGCGCGTCGAAGCGGTGCGAATAGAAGATGTCGACGTAGTCGAGCCCCATCCGCTGCAGGCTCTGATCGAGGCTCGCGAGCACGTACTTGCGCGACCCGCCGCCGCTGCCGTACGGCCCCGGCCACATGTCCCAGCCGGCCTTCGTCGAGATCAGCAACTCGTCGCGATACGGTCGGAAATCCTCCTTCAGCAGCCGGCCGAAGTTGGTTTCGGCACTGCCGTACGGCGGCCCGTAATTGTTCGCGAGATCGAAGTGGTTGATGCCGAGGTCGAACGCCGTACGCAGGATTTCGCGCTGCGTCGAGATCGGCGTCGAATCGCCGAAGTTGTGCCACAGGCCGAGCGACAGCACGGGCAGTTTGAGCCCGGATTTGCCACAGGTGCGGTATTGCATGTCGGCATAACGTTCGGAAGCTGCTTCGTAGGCCATGAGTCTGTTCCGTCAGGACATCGGGGAAAGGTCGCGCTTGCCGCGCACACGGCGCGGCGACGGCGAAGGAGTCATACGACGACTATGGTAGCGAAAGCGGCCGGATCGCGCACGGCGGCACGGCGATGGACGCGGCCGCGGTCGTCGCCTACACTGCGGCGTCTCGAATCACCGTTTCAGCGAGGTTGGTATGTCCCGGGTCATCTCGGTTGCACTGCTCGTCGGCGGCGTCGTGCTGCTGTATTTCGGCGGCCAGTCGTTCCATTCGATCAACGACAACGTGTCGCGCTTCTTCACCGGTTCGCCCGCGACGAAGACGATCCTGCTGATCGCGGGCGGCGCCGTCGCGTCGTTCATCGGCCTGATCGGCCTCGCGATGCCGGGCAACAAACGCTGATCGCGCAGCCGCGCGATGCGCACACGGCCCGCGTCGTGCGACCGGGCCGCGCCAAACGAAACGGGCGGCCAGGCCGCCCGTTGCTTCATCCGCCGGCGATGCACCGCATCGCGTGACCGCGGTGGTGTCACCGCCCGTCCGGTCCGAACCTAGAACTGCACTTCCGGTTTCGACGCCGAGCGCGTGCCGGGTAGCGGCCGGTTGCTCGCGCCGTGATAGGTGTACACGAGCGAGAACTTCACCTGGTCGGAGCGGTTCTGCCCGGCCGAATGCAGCGTGTTGCTGTGGAAGAACACCACGTCGCCCGTCTGCAGCGACGGGCACGTGGCCGCATCGATCATCTTCCGGTTCGCCGGCAGGTCGCTGCGGAAGAACTTCGCATCGTCGAACGCTTCAGGCCCGAATTCGGCCGTATGCGACCCCGGCACGAGCCACAGTGCGCCGTTCTCGTTCGTTTCCGGCCCGAGTGCGAGCCACACCGACACCATGTCCGGGCGCTCGAACGACCAGTAGCGGAAATCGCGATGCCAGCCGGTCAGGCTGCCGTACGCGGGATGCTTCGTCATCATGCAGTTGTGATGCGCGCGCGACAGCACGGGTTCTTCGCCGAAATACTCGCGCATCCACGCCCCGATTTCGGGTGCGATCGCGCGCTCGGCGAACGCCGGATCGCGTGAATACGCATCGAGCAGCCGCCGCACCGTATGCCCGCCCGGCGCATGCTTGGACTCGGGCGCGCCCGGGTAGCGCAGATCCGCCTCGAACTCGATCGGCTCGGCCGCCTCCCGCAACTGGCGCTCCGCGATCTGCCTGAGCGCCGCGCACTGCGCTTCGCCGACGAGGCCACGCGCGACGACAAAGCCGCGCTCGCGCAATTCCGCGACTTGCGCGCGGATCGATTCCGACTGCAATGGAGACGACATGGGATGCCAGACGTTTATTGTGTGAATGTGACGATTGTAAATCGGCGCCGGATGCCGCGAACAGCACCATTGTCGTACGCAGGGGCATGCCAATCGCGGATTTGATCCGGCTCAAGGGAACTGTTCGTCGCGGCACCTGCCTCACCGACAGGCGGTATGCGGCACACGCCTTGTGGCACAAGGGTTTATCGCGACTTTTGCCCGTCATGAATCCCCTGTAGCCTGTCGCGGCCTGTCAATTCTGGCGGGCGCGGCGCGCAGCGAGTTTCAGTAAGATCCGTTGCGTCTTCCGAGGCCGTTCATACCAGTGCGCTCTCCAGGGCGCCATCCATACAAGCGAAGCATCGTTCACATGCCATTCCGTCTGACTTCCCGTCTCAGCCGCGCTGCGAAGCGCGTCGTGCCGACCGCTCCTGCCCGCTCGCTGCGCCATCACCGCGCACGCACGCAGGCGCTGGCCGAGCGCACGCCCGCACACAGCCGGCTGGACGGCATCCGTGCGTGGTTCCACGCATTTTTCTCGATGATGAGTGCACAGGCGTTCTCGCGCCGTGCCGGCCTGCGCTCCCTGCTGCAGAAACCGTCGTCGCTGCGCGCGCTCGCGCTGCGACGCACGCTCGGGCCGCAGCGCCGCGTCAACCGTCCGCGCCGCCTCGCGGCCAGCAACGGCTGGTTCGGGTTCGGCGCGCGCTGAGCGCACGCCGGCGGGCACCGCGCGCGACGATCGCCGTCGCGCCATTGTCCGTTTGTTCGTTTGTCCGATTGCCCCTGACGATCGGAACCCATAAAAAAACCCCGGCTAGCCGGGGTTTTTCATTTCAGGCGAACGACGCTTACGCGACGCGTGCCGTCGGCTCGACGCCGGCCGCTTCGGCCAGTGCGAGCGCCTTGTCGGTCGCTTCCCACGAGAATTCCGGCTCTTCGCGGCCGAAGTGGCCGTAAGCAGCCGTCTTCTCGTAGATCGGGCGCAGCAGGTCGAGCATCTTGATGATGCCCTTCGGACGCAGGTCGAAATGCTCGCGCACGAGCTTCGTGATCACCGCATCCGACACGCGACCCGTGCCGAACGTGTTGACCATCACCGAGGTCGGCTCGGCGACGCCGATCGCGTACGACACCTGGATCAGCGCGCGCGACGCGAGGCCGGCGGCGACGATGTTCTTCGCGACGTAGCGGCCTGCGTACGCAGCCGAACGGTCGACCTTCGACGGATCCTTGCCCGAGAACGCGCCGCCGCCGTGCGGTGCGGCACCGCCGTACGTGTCGACGATGATCTTGCGGCCGGTCAGGCCGCAATCGCCCTGCGGGCCACCGATCACGAACCGGCCGGTCGGGTTCACCAGGAACTTGATGTCGCCCTTGATCAGGTCGGCCGGCAGCGTCGGCTTGATGATTTCCTCGATCACGGCTTCGCGCAGCGCGGGCAGTTCGATGTCCGGTGCGTGCTGCGTCGACAGCACGACGGTGTCGATCGAATGCGGCTTGCCGTCGACGTAGCGGACGGTGACCTGCGACTTCGCGTCCGGGCGCAGCCATTGCAGGCGGCCGTCGCGGCGCAGGCTGGCCTGGCGCTCGACGAGACGGTGCGACAGGTAGATCGGCAGCGGCATCAGTTCCGGCGTTTCATCGCACGCGTAACCGAACATCAGACCCTGGTCGCCCGCGCCCTGATCGAGGTTGTCGTCGTGTGCACGATCGACGCCCTGGGCGATGTCCGGCGACTGCTTGTCGTACGCGACGAGCACCGCGCAACCCTTGTAGTCGATGCCGTAGTCGGTGTTGTCGTAGCCGATGCGCTTGATCGTGTCGCGCGCGATCTGGATGTAGTCGATGTTGGCCGTCGTGGTGATTTCACCGGCCAGGACGACGAGACCCGTGTTGCACAGCGTTTCCGCCGCGACGCGGGAATACTTGTCTTGCTCGAGGATGGCGTCGAGGATCGCGTCCGAGATTTGGTCCGCGACCTTGTCCGGATGGCCTTCGGAGACGGATTCGGACGTGAAGAGATAATCGTTTGCCACTTTTTCAGGCTCCTGTGTGGTTACGGTTGGTTTCACGTAGCCAGCTTCGTTGGGCCTGAAGCGGCGACGCTTTAGCGGATTACCAGGACCGGGCAGCGCGTATGACGCCAACCGGCTTCGCCCCGCAAGTTGTCAGTTAACTCGGCGAAGCCCGTATTATAGCGGCTTTCCTGAATTGTCACAGAGCGCCGCCCGTGCTGCATCTTCCGCTGTCTCACCTACCTGTTCGCAACGCGCCGGCCAGCCGGTCCCACGGAGGTTTCGCATGCTAGGTCGTCTAGGCACGCACCTCGCCATTGGCTTGCTGAAACTGCTCGCCCTGTTGCCGTACGGCCTGACCGCACGGTTCGGCGATGGTCTCGGCTGGCTGCTCTACAAGATCCCCAGCCGGCGAAAACGCATCGTACACACCAATCTGAAACTCTGCTTCCCGGATTGGAGCGACGCACGCCGCGAGGAAGTGGCAGGCCAGCATTTCCGCCATGCGATCCGCAGCTACGTCGAGCGCAGCGTGCAGTGGTTCGGCTCGGAGAAAAAGCTCGCGAAGCTGATCCAGGTCGACAGCGCGGTCGACCTCGACGATCCGGACCTGCCGCCGACGCTGTTCCTCGGCCTGCACTTCGTCGGCATCGAAGCCGGCTCGATCTGGCTGAACCGTTCGCTCCACCGCCGCTGCGGGTCGCTCTACCAGCCGTTCTCGAACGCCGTGCTCGAGGAAGAGGCGAAGAAGGCGCGCGGGCGTTTCGACGCCGAGATGGTCGGCCGCGCGGACAGCGCGCGCGTCGTGCTGCGCTGGCTGCGCGACCGCAAGCCGGTGATGCTCGGCGCCGACATGGATTACGGGCTGCGCAATTCGACGTTCGTCCCGTTCTTCGGCGTGCCCGCGTGCACGCTGACGGCGGTCGGCCGGCTCGCGAAGACGGGCCGCGCGCAGGTCGTGCCGTTCATCGGCGAGGTGCTGCCGAACTACAAGGGTTATCGCCTGAAGGTATTCAAGCCGTGGGATCAATACCCGACGGGCGACGACGATCTCGACGCGCGGCGGATGAACGAATTCCTCGAGGAACAGATCCCGCTGATGCCCGAGCAATACTATTGGGTCCACAAGCGCTTCAAGACGCGCCCGGCCGGCGAGCCGAGCCTGTACTGACCCCGCCGGAAGACGTTCGCAGGCGGGCCGTCACGCGCGCGCCCGCGCCCTCGCCACCTTCGGCGCGCCCTTCGCGCGCGCCCGCCACAGATCGTGGGCCGACTGCTGCGCGAGCCACAGATCGGCCCGCCCCCCGTTTTCCTCGCCGAGCCACGCTTCGAGGCGCAGCGCCATTTCCGGCGAGATGCCGGCATGGCCGTGCAGGATCCGCGACAGTGCGGCACGCGTCACGCCCAGCTGCGACGCGGCCTCGGTGACGGTCAGGCCGAGCGCCGGCAGCACGTCGTCGCGCAGCGTGTCGCCCGGATGGGGCGGATTGAAGATGCGGTTCATGGCTTGAATGAGCTCGCTGGAGGTTGACAGGGCGTATGGCGAAACAATACGAATCGCCGGGTGGCCTCATCCAATTGAGCGAGTACGAAAACGCCCGGAACGCCCGCGCAGGACGCCCCTGTCGGCTCCATGTATCATTTGCGGTTGAGATCAGCACGACGAACGAGGCTGCCCGGCATGGCGCGGCGTCGCGCGCGCCGCGCTGACCGCCTTGTTCGCCATGGAAATCCGGACCCAGTGAAACTCTCGTTCACCAAGATGCACGGCGCGGGCAACGACTTCGTCGTGCTCGACGGCTATTCGCGCGCATTGCCGCCGCTCACCGAAGCGCAGGTGCGCGCGCTCGCCAACCGCCACTTCGGCATCGGCGCCGATCAGTTGCTGCTCGTCGAAAAACCGACCGTCGACGGCGTCGATTTCAAATACCGGATCTTCAATTGCGACGGCGGCGAGGTCGAACACTGCGGCAACGGCGCGCGCTGCTTCGTGAAGTTCGTCAGCGACCGCGGCCTGACCGACAAGCGCAGCGTGCGCGTGCAGGTGATGAAGGGCCTGATCACGCTGACGATGCAGGACAACGGCGAAGTCGTCGTCGACATGGGTGCGCCCGTGTTCGCGCCGGCGCAGGTGCCATTCGATGCGGCGGGCCTCGACGGCCGCACCGAGGGCCGCGACACGTTGTGGCCGCTCGACGTCGGCGGCGCGACGCGCTGGATCTCGACGGTGTCGATGGGCAACCCGCACGCGGTGCAGATCGTCGACGACGCCGAAGCGTATCCGGTGCTCGAGGAAGGCCCGCTGATCGAGCACCACGCGCGCTTCCCGGAGCGCGTGAACGCCGGCTTCATGCAGATCGTGTCGCGCAGCGAAGTGCGGCTGCGCGTGTACGAACGCGCGGCGGGCGAGACGCTCGCGTGCGGCACCGGCGCGTGCGCGGCGGTCGCGGCCGGCATCCGGCGCGGCCTGCTCGATTCGCCCGTGACCGTGCACACGCACGGCGGCACGCTGACGATCAGCTGGGACGGCGCACGCGACGAAGCTGCCGCGCTGATGATGGCCGGGCCCGCCACGACCGTGTTCGAAGGCGAGATCGACCTGCCCGCCTGACCCTGCAACGTCCTTGATAACTGAACGCTCCAGCCACATGAACGATCGCGAAGTCGCCGACTACCTGCTCGCCAATCCCGAATTCTTCGCGCAGCACGCCGAACTGCTCGCGACGATCCGCCTCGCGAACCCGCACGGCAAGGCCGCGATCTCGCTGCAGGAGCGGCAGATGGAGATGTTGCGCGACAAGAACAAGCATCTCGAGCGCCGGCTCGCCGAACTCGTGCGCTACGGCCACGAGAACGACAGCCTGTCCGCGAAGTTCAGCCGCTGGACCGCCCGCGTGATCGCGGAACGCGATCCGTACGCGCTGCCGCGCACGATCGCCGACGGCATCGCCGACGTATTCGACGTGCCGCAGACGGCACTGCGCGTGTGGGACGTCGCCGACACCTATTCGCAGGCCGACTTCGCGCGCCAGGTCGGCGAGGAAGTGCGCCTGTTCACGAACGGCCTGTCGACGCCGTACTGCGGTGCGAACACGGGCTTCGAGGCCGCGCAGTGGCTCGCGCCCGCGGTCGCCGCCCCGGCCGCGAATGCGGCGGAAGGCGCGGAAGCCGCGCCGTCGGCCGGCGACGGCTCGGCCGCATCGGTCGCGCTGCTCGCGCTGCGCGCGCCGCTCGCCGGCACCGATGCGCCCGCGTTCGGCCTGCTCGTACTGGGTTCGCCCGACCCGCGCCGCTTCCACGACGGGATGGCCACCGACTTCCTCGCGCAGATCGCAACGCTCGCGAGCGCCGCGCTCACGCGCCTGCTGCCGCACTGAGCCTGCCGCACGCGATGACAGACGATCCGGTCGCCGCCTACCTGTCGAACCTGAAGCACGTCAGGCAGCTGTCGGAGCACACGCTGCGCGCCTACACGCACGAACTCGACGAACTGAAGAAGCTTGCGGCCGGCCGGCCGCTCGAAGTGCTGACGGCCGCCGACATGCGCGGCGCGGTCGCGCGCGCACATTCGGGCGGGCTGTCCGCACGGTCGATCTCGCATCGGCTGTCCGCGTGGCGCGCGTTCTACCGCTGGCTCGCGCAGCGCATCGACATGCCCGCGAACCCGGTCGCCGCGGTGCGCGCGCCGAAACGCCCGAAGACCTTGCCGAAGGCGCTGTCGGTCGACGACGCATCGGCCCTGATGGACGCACCGCTCGCCGGCACGACCGAAGGCATCCGCGATCACGCGATCCTCGAGCTGTTCTATTCGTCAGGGCTGCGCCTCGCGGAGCTGATCGGGCTCGACGTCATGTACACGCAGGCCGACGGCTACCGCTCGGCCGGCTGGCTCGATCTCGCCGAAGCCGAAGTCACCGTGCGCGGCAAGGGCAACAAGGAGCGCAAGGTGCCGGTCGGCCGCAAGGCAATCGACGCGCTGAACGCGTGGCTCGCGGTGCGCGGCGAATTCGTGAAGCACGATCCGCATCCGCTGTTCGTGTCCGTGCGGGGCAACCGGATGTCACCGGGCGTCGTGCGCGAGCGCGTGAAGCGCGCGGCGCTCGCCGCGGGCATCCCCGCCAACGTCCATCCGCACGTGCTGCGCCACTCGTTCGCGACGCACGTGCTGCAGTCGAGCGGCGACCTGCGCGCGGTGCAGGAACTGCTCGGCCATGCGAGCGTGTCCGCCACGCAGGTCTATACGTCGCTCGACTTCCAGCATCTCGCGAAGATTTACGACAGCGCGCATCCGCGCGCGAAGAAGCGCGACTGACGCGCGCCCCGTGTTACCCGCCGCGCGCGGCGACCGGCCACGGTCGGCTTCGCGCGCGGCCCATTTCGATCTCATCATGCAAACCGTCACCCTCAAGCCGTCCAAGGACAAATCGCTGCTGCGCCGCCATCCGTGGATCTACGCCAATGCGATCGACCGCGTCGACGGCAAGCCCGCGCCCGGTGCGACCGTGATCGTGCGCGCGCACGACGGCCGCTTCCTCGCGCGCGGCGCGTACAGCCCGCAGTCGCAGATCCGCGTGCGCGTATGGAGCTTCGACGAGAACGAGCCGATCGACCACGCGTTCTTCAAGCGCCGCGTGCAGCGCGCCGTTGCGCACCGCACGACGATGGTGTCGGGCACGGGCGCGGTGCGGCTCGTGTTCGGCGAAGCCGACGGGCTGCCGGGGCTGATCGTCGACTACTACGTCGCGGACACCGCCGAAGCCGGCGCGGCGCCGCGCGGCCAGCTCGTCTGCCAGTTCATGGCCGCGGGCGTCGAGGCATGGAAGGACGCGATCGTGAAGGCGCTCGTCGGCGCAACCGGCTGCCCGAACGTGTACGAGCGCTCGGACGTGTCGATCCGCGACAAGGAAGGGCTCGAGCAGACGACCGGCGTGCTGGCAGGAGACGCGCCGCCCGCGACGCTGATCGCGAACGAAAACGGCGTGCGTTATCACGTCGACGTGCCGAACGGCCACAAGACGGGCTTCTACGTCGACCAGCGCGACAACCGCGCGCTGGTTGCGCAGTACGCGGCCGATCGCGACGTGCTGAACTGCTTCTGCTACACCGGCGGCTTCTCGCTCGCGGCGCTCAAGGGCGGCGCGAAGCGTGTCGTATCGATCGACTCGTCGGGCGATGCGCTCGCGCTCGCGCAGCAGAACGTCGTCGCCAACGGTTTCGACGCCGAACGCGCGACCTGGCTCGACGCCGACGCGTTCAAGACGCTGCGCCGCCTCGTCGACGAAGGTGAGCGTTTCGACCTGATCGTGCTCGATCCGCCGAAGTTCGCGCCGACCCGCGACAGCGTCGATCGCGCGGCGCGCGCGTACAAGGACATCAACCTGAGCGGCTTCAAGCTGCTGCGTCCGGGCGGCCTGCTGTTTACGTACTCGTGCTCGGGTGCGATCGACATGGACCTGTTCCAGAAGATCGTCGCGGGCGCGGCGGCCGACGCGAAGGTCGACGCGCGCATCCTGAAGCGGCTCGGCGCGGGCGTCGATCACCCGCTGCTCGCGGCATTCCCGGAAGGCGAATATCTGAAGGGCCTGCTGTTGCAAATCGTCTGATCGCCCCGATCTACGCGCGTAACCTTCCGCCGGCCGCGGCCTCGCGCCCGGCGGATTCGCGTTCCCGCCTGTCGTTCGGACGACGGGCGGGGGCTTGACAGGTATGTTTCAATGGATGGTTGTGCGCCCCGGCTGGTAGCGCGAGCGGGCGCAACGCACATCCTGGTTTTGACCCCGATTCACGAACCACAGGCGATTGACATGGCCACTCCCGTCACCATCCTCACCGGCTTCCTCGGCAGCGGCAAGACGACGCTGCTCAAGCGCATCCTGAACGAACAGCACGGCATGAAGATCGCCGTGATCGAGAACGAGTTCGGCGAAGAGAACATCGACAACGAAATCCTCGTGCAGGATTCGAACGAGCAGATCATCCAGATGAGCAACGGCTGCATCTGCTGCACGATCCGCGGCGACCTCGCCCGCGCGCTCGGCGACTTGGCCGCGAAGAAGCGCGAAGGCAAGCTCGACTTCGACCGCATCGTGATCGAAACCACCGGCCTTGCGAACCCGGGCCCCGTCGCGCAAACCTTCTTCATCGACAGCGAAATCGCCGACGACTTCCTGCTCGACGCGGTCATCACGCTGGTCGACGCGAAGCACGCGAACGCGCAGCTCGACGAGCACGAAGTCGTACAGCGCCAGGTCGGCTTCGCCGACCGGCTGTTCATCACGAAGTCGGACCTGGTCGACGACCAGACCGTGGCCGGCCTGAAGCACCGCCTGATGCACATGAACCCGAAGGCCGCGATCAAGGTCGTGAACTTCGGCGAAGCCGACATCAAGGAAATCTTCGACCTGCGCGGCTTCAACCTGAACGCGAAGCTCGAGATCGACCCCGACTTCCTCGCCGAGGACGATCACGCGCATCACCACCACGATCACGACCATGATCACGATCACGCCAATTGCGACCACGATCACGGTCAATGCGCGCACGATCACGACCACGGCCACCACCATCACCACCACGCGCACCACGACGACAAGATCAAGTCGTTCGTGTACCGCAACGACCGCCCGTTCGACCCGAACAAGCTGGAAGACTTCCTCGGCGGCATCCTGCAGATCTACGGCGAGCGGATGCTGCGCTACAAGGGCGTGCTGTACATGAAGGGCGTCGACCGCAAGGTCGTGTTCCAGGGCGTGCATCAGATGATGGGCAGCGACCTCGCCGCGAAGTGGCTGCCGATCGAGAAGAAGACGAACAAGATGGTGTTCATCGGCGTCGATCTGCCGCAGGACCTGATCACCGACGGCCTCGACGCCTGTCTCGCCTGACGCGCGCGGGCACCCGCCGCACACGCCGCCGCACGGCCGCTCCGCGGGCGGTTGCGGCGGCCGCGGAGCGCCCGTTTCGGGCAGGGTTTCGCCGTCATCGCTTTTTCGCGATTTGCGCGTTATATTTTCTAGATATTGGCGCAGCCGACGGGGATCGACCCGATACGGCGCCCGCTTGCGATTCAGTTACAATACGTGCCCGCTGGAGTACGGCAACAAACAGGCCCGGTTCTTGCTGAACCAGTTTTCCGGGCATCGCAACCGCGCCGGATCGCCAATCCGCCTCCCGGCCGCGGCCGATGCGATGTGCCGCGCAGCACACCGGTTCGCAGCGCGCGCAACTCCGCGCCAGGCCTATCCTGGTATTTGAGAACCGGTTTTCCAGAGGCTTTCGGCCCCGCGGCGGCAAATCGCAAATGATTGCAAGCGCGGTTGCGGGTAATCCCAAAGTGCAGGCAATATCTCTCGATTTGCCGCACATTGAAGAAGCAAGCAGATGACGAAGAAACTCTTGACCGAAGCCGAAATCCTGAAGATGAGCGACAAGGATTACATGAATGAGGATCAGCTCGCCTTCTTCAAAAATCGGCTCGAACAGTTGCAGGCGGACATCCTCAAGAATGCAGGCCAGACGACCGAGAACCTGCGCGAGACGGTGATCGTCCCCGATCCCGCCGATCGCGCGACGATCGAGGAAGAGCACGCGCTCGAGCTGCGCACGCGCGATCGCGAACGCAAGCTCCTCAAGAAGGTTCAGCAGTCGCTCGCCCGCATCGATTCCGGCGATTACGGCTGGTGCGAGGAAACCGGCGAGCCGATCGGCATTCCGCGGCTGCTCGCCCGTCCGACCGCCACGCTGTCGCTCGAGGCGCAGGAGCGCCGCGAGTTGCGCCAGAAGCTGTTCGGCGACTGATCGAGCGGCGTTCCGCTCAAACACGCTGCTTCCCGAAAGCGCGCGGCCTGCCGCGCGCTTTTTGTTTTTCCGGCACCGGCTCGCGGTTGGCCGGTTTTCCGATTTGCCGCCCGCCTCTTGATATCCCCGCGCCCGCCCTAAAATGAAACGGACGCGCGCCGGGCCGCTTCCCGGCGCACTGCGAGTTACGCGGCGGCGCCTCGCGCCGCCCGACTCTTCCCCGTTTTTCTCAAGGAACGCAGATGGAGCAATTTCACGGCACGACCATCGTTTCGGTCCGGCGCGGCGACAAGGTCGCGCTCGGCGGCGACGGCCAGGTAACCCTCGGCAACATCGTCATGAAGGGTGGCGCGCGGAAAGTGCGGCGGATCTACAACAACCAGGTGCTGGTCGGATTCGCGGGCGGCACCGCCGATGCGTTCTCGCTGCTCGACCGCTTCGAGGCGAAGCTCGAGAAGCACCAGGGCAACCTGACCCGCGCGGCCGTCGAGCTCGCGAAGGACTGGCGCACCGACCGGATGCTGCGCCGCCTCGAGGCGATGCTGATCACGGCCGATGCCACCACCACGCTCGTGATCACCGGCAACGGCGACGTGCTCGACCCCGAGGAAGGCATCTGCGCGATCGGTTCGGGCGGCGCGTATGCGCAGGCCGCGGCCCGCGCGCTCGCGGAGAACACCGAGCTGTCGCCGCGCGAGATCGTCGAGAAGTCGCTGAAGATTGCCGGCGACATGTGCATCTACACGAACCACAACCGCATCATCGAAACGATCGAGTAAGGACCGCACCATGAGTACCATGACCCCTGCCGAGATCGTCTCGGAACTCGACAAGCACATCATCGGACAGGCCAAGGCGAAGAAGGCCGTCGCGGTCGCGCTGCGCAACCGCTGGCGCCGCCAGCAGGTCGCCGACCCGCTGCGCCAGGAAATCACGCCGAAGAACATCCTGATGATCGGGCCGACGGGCGTCGGCAAGACCGAAATCGCACGCCGCCTCGCGAAGCTCGCCGACGCGCCGTTCATCAAGATCGAAGCGACCAAGTTCACCGAGGTCGGCTACGTCGGCCGCGACGTCGACAGCATCGTGCGCGACCTGATCGAGATCTCGGTCAAGCAGACGCGCGAATCCGAGATGCGCAAGGTGCGCAGCAAGGCCACCGACCAGGCGGAAGACCGCATCCTCGACATCCTGCTGCCGCAGCCGCGCGCAGTGGGCTTCGGCGGCAATGCCGACCACGCGAACGACGACAACAACGCGACGCGCCAGACCTTCCGCAAGCGCCTGCGCGAAGGCCAGCTCGACGACAAGGAAGTCGAGCTCGACCTCGAGCAGCCGTCGGCCGGCATGGACATCATGGCGCCGCCGGGGATGGAAGAGATGACCGAGCAGATCCGCTCGATGTTCTCGAACCTCGGCAGCGGCAAGAAGCAGCGTCGCAAGGTGAAGATCAAGGAAGCGCTGAAGCTGCTGACCGACGAGGAAGCGGCGAAGATGCTGAACGACGAGGAAGTGAAGACGAAGGCCGTGCAGAACGTCGAGCAGAACGGCATCGTGTTCCTCGACGAGATCGACAAGATCACGTCGCGCAACAACGAAGGCAGCGGCGGCGAAGTGTCGCGCCAGGGCGTGCAGCGCGACTTGCTGCCGCTCGTCGAAGGCACGACGGTCAACACGAAGTACGGGATGGTGAAGACCGATCACATCCTGTTCATCGCGAGCGGCGCGTTCCACCTCGCGAAGCCGAGCGACCTGATTCCCGAACTGCAGGGCCGCTTCCCGATCCGCGTCGAGCTCGACTCGCTGTCGGTGAACGATTTCGAGGCGATCCTCGTCGCCACCGATGCCAGCCTCGTCAAGCAGTACCAGGCGCTGCTCGCGACCGAAGACGTGCAGCTCGAATTCGCCGACGACGGCATCCGCCGTCTCGCGGAGATCGCGTATGCGGTCAACGAGAAGACCGAGAACATCGGTGCGCGCCGGCTGTACACGGTGATCGAGAAACTGCTCGAGGAAGTGTCGTTCTCGGCCGGCAACCATGCCGGCGAGCGCGTGACGATCGACGCGAAGTATGTCGACCGTGCGCTCGGCGAAGTCTCGCAGGACGAAGACCTGTCGCGCTACGTGCTGTAACGCGCGCGGCGTCCGACGAAAAACGGGCGGCCCCTTGCGGGGTCGCCCGTTTTTTCATGGTCAGGCGATGCGGCGCCCGTGCCTGCCCCTGGAAGGCGGCTGATGGCAAGCACGCTGGTGCGTCCCTATAATCCGAACTCCTCCGGCCAAGTACCGACGCATTCGTCACTACCTTCGAATGACCATCTACCCTTCCGTCGCCGGCCGAATCGTGCCGGCCTTGCTCGCGCTCACGCGCGCCGACATCCTGTCGCTCATGCGCCGGATCAGGCGGGATTCGCTGCGGCGCTACAACGTCGCGTTTGTACTCGCGTGGCTGGGCACGCTGGCGGGCATCGCACTCGCCAGCGTGGCGTTCAGCCTCGGCATCCAGTTCGTCGTGCGTGGCGTATCGGCAACGCCGTGGCCGCTGGCCAACGCCATCGTCATCGGCGGATGCGCGCCGCTGCTCGCCAACGTCTTCTACTCGGCGCTGCTCACGCTCCTGCTGAAACGCGAGATCGTCGCCAGCCTGTCGCGCGCCCCGGGCGCACCCGGCTGACGCGCCGGGCGCCGGTGCCCGCTTACTGCCGCACCGGCTTCTTCGCGAGCTTGCGCTGCAGCGTGCGGCGGTGCATGTTCAGCGCGCGCGCCGTCGCCGAGATGTTGTTGTTGTTCTCCGCGAGCACGCGCTGGATGTGCTCCCATTCGAGCCGGTCGACCGACAGCACGACCGGATTCTCGAGCGCCTCGTCGGCCTGCACTTCGGTCGCGTTGGTCTGCAGCGCGGCCAGGATCGACTCGACGTTCGCGGGTTTCGCGAGATAGTTGTCGGCGCCTTCCTTCACCGCCTGCACGGCGGTCGCGATGCTCGCGTAGCCGGTCAGCACCAGGATCCGCGCATCGGGCTGCAGGTCGCACAGCGGCGCGATCAGGCTCAGGCCCGAATCCTCGCCGAGATGCAGGTCGACGGTGATGAACTGGAACTTGCCGCCCGCGGCGAGCCGCAGCGCCGCCTCCTTGTCGTGCGCCTGCTGGACCGCGTAACCGCGGCGCTCGAGGCCGCGCGCGAGCGTGCCCGCGAACACCTCGTTGTCGTCGATCACCAGGAAATTGTTCTCGCTCATGTGGTTTCTCCGTCTACGTGTTGGTTGAGGCGGCCGGCGCCGCGACGCGCACCGCCGGCAGGCGCAGCACGGCCCGCGTGCCGCGCGCGGCGGATGTGCCGGCCGCGCGGCTGTCCGGCGTGCCGGTTGTCCGTTCGGACGCGCGCTGACCCGCGCGCTGTCCCGAGCCGGCCGCGGCGTGACCATTCGCCGCCCCGCCGGCCCGCCCGTTGCCGCCCGCCGCGCGCGGGACGACATCGGACAGTTCGATCTCGCCGCCGAGCCGCGCGGCCGCGCTGAACGCGAGATACAGGCCGACCCCGTGCCCGCCCTGCGTGCTGTCGACCGGCATCGCGCCGAGCGACTCGCGCAGCGCGGCCGGAATGCCGGGCCCGTCGTCGCACACCTCGAATTCGATCTCGTCGGCCGTGCCGGCGTGCGCGACCTTCGCGGCCAGCGTCACGCGCTGCGGGCTCGCGCGCGCGGCGTTGTCGAGCAGGATCGTCAGGATCTGGCCGGCCGCGACCGTATCGTCGAGCGCGACGCCCGCCGGGCGCGCACCGAGCAGTTCGAACTGCACGTGCGGATGCCGCAGGCGCCAGTGCTCGACGAACGTGTCGAGCCAGTCGTCCACCGGCTGGCGGCTCGCGGGTGCGCTCGCGCGGCTGCGCAGGCGCGCGAGCGCCGACGTGCAGAGCGTCATCTGCTCCTCGAGCACCTTCAGGTCGGCTTCGTAGCGGGCCAGCCCCGGATCGGCGCGCGCCGCGTCGCGCAGTTCCTCGGCGAGCATCGCGATCGTCGACAGCGGCGTACCCATCTCGTGCGCGACGGTGGCGGCCTGCACGCCGAGCGCGACCGCCCGCTCGTCGCGCAGCAGGTGCGCCTGCGCTTCGCCGAGCGCCGCGTCGCGCTGGCGCAGCGCATTCGACATGCGCGCGACGAACCACGCGATCAGCCCGACGCTGACCATGAAGTTCGCCCACATCCCGGTACGGTAGTAGTCGAACAGGTTGGCCGGGTTATCCATGTTGAGCGGCACCGAGTCGAAGCCGAGCGCCGCGTAGCACGCGACCGCGAACGCCGCGAGCCAGATCATCAGGTGCCACGGCAGCACGGCCGCCGCGATCGCGAGCGACGGCAGGTACAGCGACACGAACGGGTTGGTCGTGCCGCCCGACAGGAACAGCAGCGCGGACAGCGCGCCGAGGTCGACCCACAGCTGGCCGAGCAGCTCGAAATTGGTCTCGGGCCGCGCGCGCAACACGCGCACCCAGGTCAGCGCGTTGAAAACGATTTCGAGCGCGATGACCATCAGCATCGCCGGCAACGGCAGATGCACGCCGAAATAGGTCTGCACGACGCCGATCGTCACGAGCTGGCCGATGATCGCGAGATTGCGGAGCCAGAACAGGTGACTGAGGTTGACGCGCCCGGTGGTGGTGATTCGTTGCATCCGGGCAGTTTACCCGTTTAGCGGGCAGCGCCTCTAGCGGGGCCGGATCGGAACCTGATGAACGGGATGCGCTGCGTGCACGGCCGGTGCCGTCAGCCGGCCGCGCCGGCCATCCGCTGCGCGATCTCGTCGGCCAGGCATTCGGGGCACCGGCAGCGCGCGCCGGTTGCCGGCGGCGTACCGCCGGGCAAGACCGGCATCGACGCGCACCAGCATTCGAACGGCTGCGAGCGGGCGCCACAGTCGAAGCTGCGCCCGCAGTGCGGGCAGCGCGCGCGGCGCGGGGCGGAACGGGCGTCGGCGGCGGGATCGGTCATGGCGGAAGCGCGGAAGCGGGCGTGAAACCGCCCTACGCGACAAGCATAGCGCGGCGAACGGATTTTGCACGCCGTCCATCGGGCCGATGACCGTCGTCAACGCTCGCGAGCCGCCTCGGCGCCGCTACCTGCGCACCGTTGCGCACACCCCCGCCCGAATGGCCGCCCGCATCGTGCCGCGCCATAGCCGGCGGGCCGCCGCGCGTGGTACCCGAGCCGCGCCGCGCGGGTTCCGGCCCGTCCAAAAACCCGATGCTGCGCTGCGCCACTCCTGTACAATTCGCCGTGTTTCAACCGTTCCCAGCCAGAGCCGCCGCCATGTCCGAGCCCATCGACCTCTCGCAGATCGCCCCCACGCTGAAAGCAGAAATCCTCGCCGAGGCGCTGCCGTATATCCGCCGTTACCACGGGAAAACCGTGGTCATCAAATACGGCGGCAACGCGATGACGGAAGAGCGGCTCAAGCAAGGTTTCGCGCGCGACGTGATCCTGCTGAAACTGGTCGGCATCAACCCGGTGATCGTCCACGGCGGCGGTCCGCAGATCGATCACGCGCTGAAGAAGATCGGCAAGGCCGGCACCTTCATCCAGGGCATGCGCGTCACCGACGAAGAGACGATGGAAGTCGTCGAATGGGTGCTGGGCGGCGAAGTGCAGCAGGACATCGTGATGCTGATCAACCACTTCGGCGGCCACGCGGTGGGCCTGACGGGCAAGGACGGCGGCCTGATCCACGCACGCAAGCTGCTGATGCCGGATCGCGACAACCCGGGCCAGTACATCGACATCGGCCAGGTCGGCGAAGTCGAGGCGATCAACCCGGCGGTCGTGAAGGCGCTGCAGGACGACGCGTTCATCCCGGTGATCTCGCCGATCGGCTTCGGCGAGGACGGCCTCTCGTACAACATCAATGCCGACCTCGTCGCGGGCAAGCTCGCGACGGTGCTGAACGCCGAGAAGCTGCTGATGATGACCAACATCCCGGGCGTGATGGACAAGGACGGCAACCTGCTGACCGACCTGTCCGCGCGCGAGATCGACGCGCTGTTCGAGGACGGCACGATCTCGGGCGGCATGCTGCCGAAGATCTCGTCGGCGCTCGACGCGGCAAAGAGCGGCGTGAAGTCGGTGCACATCGTCGACGGCCGGATCGAACATTCGGTGCTGCTGGAAATTCTGACCGAGCAGCCGTTCGGCACGATGATCCGCTCGCATTGAGCGCGCGCCGCAAACCATCCAGCCCCGACCTGCCGGCGTCGCTGCGACGCCGGCGCATCTCCCGCAGCCGGCCGCACGCCGGCTCGCCCGTCTGGCTGTTCGATCTCGACAACACGCTGCACCACGCATCGCACGCGATCTTTCCGGAGATCAACCGCGCGATGACGCAGTACATCATCGACGCGCTGCAGGTCGAGCGCACCGAAGCCGACCGCCTGCGCACCGGCTACACGCAGCGCTACGGCGCCGCGCTTCTCGGCCTCGCGCGCCATCACCCGATCGATCCGCACGACTTCCTGCGCGTGGTCCACACGTTCGCCGATCTTCCCGCGATGGTGCGCGCCGAGCGCGGCCTCGCGCACATCATCGCCGCGCTGCCGGGCCGCAAGTTCGTGCTGACCAATGCGCCCGAGAACTATGCGCGCGCGGTGCTGCGCGAATTACGCATCGAGCGGCTGTTCGAACGCGTGATCGCGATCGAGCACATGCGCGACCGCCGCACGTGGCGCGCGAAGCCCGATCACACGATGCTGCGCCGGACGCTGCGCACCGTGCATGCCCGTGCGTCCGACGCGATCCTCGTCGAGGATACGCTCGGCCACCTGAAGCGCTACAAGCGCCTCGGCATCGGCACGGTGTGGATCACCGGCCATCTGCCCGGCCACCTGCCAGGCACCGGACGCCCACTTTATGTCGACCAGCGCATTCGTTCGCTAAAATCGCTGCGACTGGGCACACGATCGGGGCGACAGAAATGCAGCCGACTCACCCGCAGGACCAAGCCGTAACGGACGATCAGGCATCACCCACCCGCACCCGTACACGTCCGAAACCGGGCGAGCGTCGCGTGCACATCCTGCAGACGCTTGCGACGATGCTCGAGGCGCCGAAGCGCGAGAAGATCACGACGGCCTCGCTGGCGGCCCGGCTCGACGTGTCGGAAGCCGCGCTGTACCGCCATTTCCCCAGCAAGGCGAAGATGTACGAAGGGCTGATCGAGTTCATCGAGCAGTCGCTGTTCGGCCTCGTCAACCAGATCGTCGAGAAGGAGCCGAACGGCGTGCTGCAGGCCCGCACGATCGCGCTGACGATGCTCAGTTTCGCCGCGAAGAACCCCGGCATGACGCGCGTGCTGACGGGCGAAGCGCTGGTCGGCGAGGACGAACGGCTCACCGAACGCGTGAACCAGCTGCTCGACCGCATCGAAGCAACCGTCAAGCAGTGCCTGCGGGTCGCACGCACGGAGGCGAATGCGCCCGACGGCGCGGCGCCGTTCGCGCTGCCGGCCGACTACGACCCGGCCGCTCGGGCGAGCCTGCTCGTCAGCTATGTGATCGGCCGGTGGCACCGCTTCGCGAAAGGCGGGTTCCAGAAGCCGCCCGGCGAGCAGGCCGACGCGCATTTGCGGTTGATCCTGCAGTGACCGGCGCCGGACGCGCGCGTCCGGCGCGCTCGCGATGCGGCCGACGCTGCGTCGCAATTCGAACTCGTCCAATATCGCATTTCACCTGATCGGGTTAATTTTCTCCTGTTTCCAATACAACGGGAGTGATCCGGTGAATCGCGAGTTTCCGCATTGTCAGACGTCCTCCGGCCGACAGCGCGCCGCGGCCGCGCCGCGCGCGCCGCTGCTTGCGCGTGCCGCACTGCTTGCCGGCGCGATCATCCCGTGGCCGTCATCGGCCCAGGTCACCGACGGCGGCGCACAACGCGCCGACGGCGTCACGCTGGAAACCGCTCCCGGCGACTATTCGACGAGCAACTTCGCCAGCCCGGTGTTTTCCGCAGTCAACGGCGGCGTGCTGACCACCACCGGCAAGACGCGGCTGTTCGCGACCGGCACCTATTCATCGGGGGCTTCCGCTTTCGGCGACGGGTCGCGCATCGCGCTGCGCGACACCGAAATCCGCACCCGCGGGTTCATCGGGACGGGCATCGACGTTCGCGCAGGCAGCAGCGCGACAGCCGAAAACATCTCGATCGACACCGACGGAAGAAGCGCCCACGGCGTCTATGTCGACGTCAGCGGCAGCCGCGTCGACGTCACCGGCAGCGCGATCGTCACGCGCGGCCGCGAAGCGCACGGCATCGCGGTGAACAATGCACCCGGTGCGATCGTGAACGCCACCGATACGATCGTCCGCACCAGCGGCGACTTCGCATACGGCACGTTCGTCAGCTACGGCGACATCCATGCAACGCTTGCTCGCACCGACATCCGGACGAGCGGAGACTACGCGTCCGGGCTGTTCATGCCCGGCGCGTCCTCGGTCACGTTCAGCGACGCGCGCGTGGCCACCGACGGCGACCAGGCGCTCGGCATCGACACGCGCAGCGGCCGTGTCGAACTCGCGCGCACGCACGTGCACACGCAAGGCATCAACGCGCACGGGCTGTATGCCTCGCAGGAAGGCAGCGAGACGCCGGTCGTGCTTGCAACGGACACCGACGTGACGACAGCCGGCGACCGTTCGGTCGGTGCCGTCGCGCGGCTCGGCGGCAAGGTCGCCATGACGCGCGGCGGGATCGCGACGGGCGGCGAACGCGCGTATGGCGTGCTCGCCAGCGGCGCCGGCTCGGTCGCGTCGCTCACGGACGCCACGGTGACGACGAGCGGCGTGGACGGCACCGCGCTGCGGGCAAGCGCCGGCGGCACGATCGGCCTGTCACGCACCGACGTGCGCACGATCGGCGACGGCGCGTGGGCCGCCGGCATTCACGGCGGCACGCTGACCGTCGATGGCGGCTCGCTCGTCAGCGATCGGCACGGCGCGATCGACGTTTCGGACGCACACGTCTCGCTGCAAAACGGCGCGCGCGTCGCCGGCGGCAACGGCACGCTGCTGTTCGTCGACGCACGCTCGGGTGCGCCGGTGCGGCTGACGCTCGATACGGACGCGCAGGCCGCCGGCGACATCGTGAACCGACCGGCGGACAACGGCGCCCCGCCGTCGCCCGCCGTGACCGATGTCGCGCTGTCCCATGGCGCCGCGTGGACGGGCGCGACCGACGCGGTACGCGCGCTGTCGCTCGACACGAACAGCCGGTGGACCGTCACCGCGGATTCGTCGGTCGGCTCCGTCGCGCTGAACGGCTCGACCATCGCATTCGCGCCTTCCGATGCGGGCGCGCCGCGCACGCTCGTCGTCTCGGGCGACTATGCGGCGCGCGGCGGCAGGCTCGTCGTCAACACGACGCTGAACGACGACGCATCGCCGTCCGACCGGATCGTGATCGACGGCGGGCACGCGTCCGGCCATACCGGCATCATCGTCCGGCGTGCCGGCGGCAACGGCGCGCAGACCACCGTCGGCATCCCGATCGTCGAGACCCGCAACGGCGGCACGACGGACCCCGCCGCATTCACGCTCGACAGCGGATCGGACGGTTATCGCCGCAGCTTCGGCACGGTGTCCGCCGGCGGCTACGACTACATGCTCGCGCGCAGCGGGAACGGCGGAAAGGAACACGACTGGTATCTCGTTTCCGCCGCACGGCCCGAGCCGCCGATGCCGCCTGGCCCGGTCGATCCCGAGCCGCCTGTCCAACCCGAAATTCAGCCGCCGCCTCCGCGCGCCGTCGCACCCGAGCCCGACGCGTATCTGGCCAACGCCAACGCCGCTGCGACGATGGCGATCCACACGCTGCATCAACGGGAAGATCGCACGCTGCGCACCGGCGATACCGCATCACGCCCGCTCGATGGCGTTGTCTGGCTGCGCGCAGAGGGGCAGATCACATCGATATCGGGCGGTAACCGCAGCGTGTCCGGAAACGGCCGCCTGATTCACGCGGGCGCCGACCTGTTCCGTTTCGACGACGGTCGCGGCGGCCACTTCCGGGTCGGCGCGATGGGCATGTACGGCAGCCAGACGAGCTGGTCGACTCGCCCGCTGTGGAATGCCATCGAGCAGCGCGTCGCCGATGCCACCGCGCGCGGCAGCGTGTCCGGTTACAACATCGGCCTGTACGGCACCTGGTACGGCAACCGCGACATCCTGACCGGCCCGTACGTCGATGCATGGGCGCTGGTCGGCGCCTATGCGAACAGCGTCGGCGGCAGTCTCGCGGCCGACTCGTACCGATCGCGCACCGTGACGGGTTCGCTGGAAGGCGGTTATTCGTTCCGTTTCTACGAGCGCGGCGACACGCGTTTCCATGTCGAGCCCGAAGCGCAGCTCGTCGTGTCGGACTATCGCGCGGACGCCCATCGCGTTGTCGGCGGCCGTCTCGACGGGCAGAGCTCGACCGACGTGCTGACCCGCGTCGGCGTACGCGTGCATGGCGTGACGATCACGCCGTCCGGACGTGAACTTCGGCCGTTCATCGACGCGAACTGGTGGCACGGCCCCGGGTCGCGCACGCTCACGCTCGACGGCAATGCGTTCTCGTTCGACGTGCCGCGCGATCGGGCGGCATTCCGGATCGGCGCGACCGGGCAGTGGTCGAAACGCTTCGCGGTATCGGCCGGCCTCGGGCTGGAGTCGAACCTGTCCGACTATGCGGTCGTCAAGGGGGAGCTGGCGGCGAAGTACCGGTGGTGACACCATGCGCCGGCGGCGTGCCGCGGCCGCCCCGACATCCGCTTGCCGCAAATTCCGCTATACTTTGCCGACTGTCGCCCTACGGGCGGCAGGTCGGAAGCGCGCCGATTTGCTGACTCGATTGCGGGCGCGCGAACCGGCCGGAACGTTGATGCGTCTTCGTCCCGGCGGTTCACTACAAATGCGGCTAAAGAGGTCGTCAGCCGCGCACCTTCGACTCCGCGCCCCGCCGACACCATTTAGCCGCCCAGTCATAAGGCATAAGGCGGAACGAATGGAATCGATCGGCATCGTCGCTCCACAGACCATGCACTTCGCCGAACCGCTGCGCTTGCAAAGCGGCAGCGCGCTCGGCAACTATCAGCTCGTCGTCGAGACGTACGGCGAGCTCAACGCCGCGCGCTCGAACGCGGTGCTCGTCTGCCACGCGCTCAACGCGTCGCATCACGTCGCCGGCGTCTACGCGGACGATCCGCGCAGCACCGGCTGGTGGGACAACATGGTCGGCCCCGGCAAGCCGCTCGACACCAACCGCTTCTTCGTGATCGGCGTGAACAACCTCGGCTCGTGCTTCGGCTCGACCGGCCCGATGAGCATCGATCCGTCGACCGGCAAGCCGTACGGCGCCAAATTCCCGGTGGTCACCGTCGAGGACTGGGTGCACGCGCAGGCGCGCGTCGCCGACGCGTTCGGCATCGAGCGCTTCGCCGCGGTGATGGGCGGCAGCCTCGGCGGCATGCAGGCACTCGCGTGGAGCCTGATGTATCCGGAGCGCGTCGCGCACTGCATCGACATCGCGTCGACGCCGAAGCTGTCCGCGCAGAACATCGCGTTCAACGAGGTCGCGCGCTCGGCGATCCTGTCCGATCCCGACTTCCACGGCGGCGACTACTACGCGCACGGCGTGAAGCCGAAGCGCGGCCTGCGCGTCGCGCGGATGATCGGCCACATCACGTACCTGTCCGACGACGACATGGCCGAGAAATTCGGCCGGGCGCTGCGCCGCGCGGACGGCGCGCTCGATGCGTACAACTTCAGCTTCGACGTCGAGTTCGAGGTCGAGTCGTACCTGCGCTACCAGGGCGACAAGTTCGCCGACTACTTCGACGCGAACACTTACCTGCTGATCACGCGCGCGCTCGACTACTTCGACCCGGCGAAGGCGTTCGACGGCAACCTGACGGCCGCGCTCGCGCACACGCAGGCGAAATACCTGATCGCGAGCTTCTCGACCGACTGGCGCTTCGCGCCGGCGCGTTCGCGCGAGATCGTGAAGGCGCTGCTCGACAACAAGCGCACGGTCAGCTACGCGGAAATCGACGCGCCGCACGGCCACGACGCGTTCCTGCTCGACGACGCGCGCTATCACAACCTGCTCCGCGCGTACTACGAACGAATCGCCATCGAGGTGGGTGTATGAACCAGCAAGCGCTGAATTCCCTGTCCGCGCGCGCGGACTTCCGCACGATCGCCCGCTGGGTCGAGCCGCGCTCGACCGTGCTCGACCTCGGCTGCGGCGACGGCTCGCTGCTCGCGCTGCTGATGGAGGAACTGGACGTCACCGGTTACGGCATCGAACTGAACGACGCGGGCGTGCTCGCGAGCGCGAAGAACGGCATCAACGTGATCCAGCAGAATCTCGAGGACGGCCTGCGCCTGTTCGAGGACCACAGCTTCGACATCGCGATCCTGTCGCAAACCCTGCAGACGATCCACCAGACCGCCGCGATCCTGCGCGAAACGGCGCGCGTCGGCCGCGAGTGCATCGTGTCGTTCCCGAACTTCGGCTACTGGTCGCACCGGCTGTCGGTGCTGCACGGCCGGATGCCCGTGTCGAAATCGCTGCCCTACCAGTGGCACAACACGCCGAACGTCCGGGTGCTGACGATCAAGGATTTCGAGGCGCTCGCGCCGGAAGTCGGCGTCACGATCCTCGACCGCGTCGTGCTGCACGAAGGCCAGCCGATTCGATGGGGAGCGAACTGGCGTGGTAGTCTTGCTGTCTACCGCGTCAAGCGCAGCTGAGCCGGGGGGCCGTTGACGGAAGATCCGGCCCGCACGAGCGTGCGGCCGCCCCTCTCGCGTCGCTCGCACCGCCGCCTGCGCTGCCGCCGCCATCAGTCAACGCTACCCAGTTTCTGTCCATGTCGAAAACGCCACACGAGGCGCCCGCACTCACCGCTCACGAGGATCACCCCGGCTGGCGAGCCTATCTGAACACGCACATGCTGATCTGCGTGTTCCTGGGCTTCACGTCGGGCCTGCCCCTGTTCACGCTCGTCTATCTCGTGCAGGCATGGCTGCGCTCGGAAGGCGTGAACCTGAAGGAAATCGGCCTGTTCGCGCTGATCCAGTTCCCGTATACGTGGAAGTTCCTGTGGGCGCCGCTGATGGACCGCTACATCCCGCGCCTGCCCGGCTGGCGGCCGGGCCGCCGGCGCGGCTGGATGCTGCTCACGCAGGTGCTGGTCGCGGGCGCGATCGCCGCGCTCGGCTTCGTGTCGCCGCGCGATTCGATCTGGACGGTCGCCGCGCTCACCACGCTCGTCGCGTTCTTCGGCGCGAGTTCCGACATCGTGATCGACGCTTACCGCCGCGAGCTGCTGCGCGATACCGAGCAGGGCCTCGGCAACGCGGTGCACGTGAACGCGTACAAGCTCGCCGCGCTGATCCCCGGTTCGCTCGCGCTGATCCTGTCCGATCACATGCCGTGGGACGCCGTGTTCGCGCTCACCGGCGCGTTCATGCTGCCGGGCATCCTGATGACGCTGCTCGTGCGCGAGCCCGAAGTGGTCGGCGCACCGCCGCGCAACCTGCGCGACGCGATCGTGCTGCCGTTCCGCGAATTCATCCAGCGCGACGGCTGGGCCGGCGCGCTGCTCGTCATCGCGTTCATCTTCCTGTTCAAGATCGGCGACACGATGGCCACCACGCTGTCGACGTCGTTCTTCCTCGACATCGGCTTCTCGCGCACCGAGATCGGCATCGTCGCGAAAACCACCGCGCTCGTCGCGAGCGTCGCCGGCGGCATCATCGGCGGCGTCTGGCTCGTGAAGATCGGCATCGGCCGCGGGCTGTGGGTCTTCGGCGCGCTGCAGATGGTGTCGACGCTCGGCTTCGCGTGGCTTGCGCAGGTCGGCCCCGGCTCGCCGGTGCTGGCGGCGCTCTACGACTTCACGGTCGCGGCCAGCCATGCGCTCGCGTCGTTCCTGTCGATCTTCGGCTTCGAGGTCACGCCGCATCTGAGCCCGATGACCGTCGCGCTCGCGCTCGTCTACGGCTTCGAAACCTTCACGACCGGCCTGACGATGGCCGCGTTCGTCGCGTACATCGCGAGCACGACCGACCCGCGCTACACGGCCACGCAGTTCGCGCTGTTCACGAGCCTCGCGTCGGTACCGCGCACGCTCGCGTCGGCCGCGAGCGGCTTCATCGTCGCGAAGATCGGCTGGTTCGACTACTTCATCGTGTGCACCGCGCTCGCGATTCCCGGCATGCTGCTGCTGTTCAGGATCGCGCCGTGGAACGGCGCCGCACGCAACGGCGAGGCCAGCCGTGCGCAGTAACCGCCTGCACCGCCTCGCGCGCGTTGCGGCTTCGTGGAGCGTCGGTGCCGCGGCGCTCGCCGCCGGGTTCGCCGCCCATGCGTCCGACACGGGCGCGACCGCTGCAACCGCCGCGGGCTCCGCGCCGGCCGCCGCACCGGCTTCACCGCCTGCAACGTCGACTTCCGCCGCCCCCGCCCAGCCGGCCACCGCCGAACCCGCGCAGCCGACCGGCGGCGCCGCGTCGACGAAGGCTTATACGCCGACACCGCAGCAGGTCCGCTACGGCAATGCGATCGCATTCCGCACACTGATCCCGTCGCCGCTGCTCGAGCAGCTCACCGCGAGCGAATACGCGCAGATCGTGCAGGCGGCCGCCGACAGCAACCGCCTGCTGCCGGCAAACCAGCCGCGCGTGAAACGCCTGCGCGCGATCGTCACGAAACTCGCGCCGTATTCGGTGAAGTGGAACGATCGCGTGAAGAACTGGGCGTGGGACGTGAACGTGATCCGCTCGCGCGACATCCGCCTGACCTGCCTGCCGGGCGGCAAGGTGCTCGTGTACGGCGGCCTGCTCGAGCGCATCCGGCTGAATGACGATGAACTCGGCGTGCTGGCCGCGCACGGCATCGCGCACGCGCTGCGCGAGCATGCGCGCAGCAACTTCAGCGCGGCATCGCAAACTTCGCTGCGCGCCGCCGCGCTGCCGCCGCTGTTCGGCGTCGGCGATCCGCTGCCGCAGGCGCTGAACCTCGGCGAGCGCCTGCAGTCGCTCCATTACGACCCGACCGACGAGACCGAAGCCGACGTGATCGGCGGCGACATCGCCGCCCGCGCGGGCTTCGATCCGCGCGCGGCGATCACGCTGTGGGACAAGCTCGCGGCCGCGACGCGCGCGAACAAGGCCACGGGTTTCATCTACACACACCCGTACAGCACCGCGCGGCGCCAGGATCTGCTGAACCGGCTGCCGGACCTGATGCCGCTGTACGCGAAGGCGATCGGCAAGCGGGTCGACTCACTGCCCGACTACGCGGGCATCAGCGCGCAGCGGCGCAAGGTCGTGCGGCGCGGCGCCACCGGATGACGCCGGACGCTACGCGTCCGTATCGGCCACGGCCGGGCGAATCCCGATTTCACGCATCCAGCGCACTTCGTCACCGGGGCTGCGGCCGAACAGCCGCTTGAACTCGCGGCTGAACTGCGACGCGCTCGCATAACCGACACGCGCGGCCGCCGTACCGGCGCCGACGCCGTCCTGCACCATCATCAGCCGCGCCTGATGCAGGCGCGCGGCCTTCACGTACTGCATCGGCGACGTCGCCGTCACGTGCTTGAAGTGCGCGTGGAACACCGCGAGGCTCATCCCGGCCTCGCGCGCCAGGGTTTCGACATCGAGGTCGGCCTTCAGCTCCGCATGGATGCGCCGCAACGCCTTCGCGATGCGGCCGAAGTGATGCTGCTGCACGAGCGCCGCGCGGATCGCGTCGCCCTGCGCGCCCGTCAACACGCGATACGCGATCTCGCGCATGATCGCGGGGCCCAGCACGCGCGTGTCGTGCGGCGAAGCCAGCACTTCGAGCAGCCGCACGACCGCATCGGCCAGCGGCGCGTCGAGCGGCGTCGAATAGACGCCGAGCGGCTCGCTCGCGGCCGCGCCGAGCGTCTCGTCGAGCAGGAGCGCGAGCTCGGCGATCACCGCGAGATCGACGCGGATCGAGATCGCGAGAAACGGCTCGTCCATGCTCGCGAAAGTCTCGCATTCGAACGGCAGCGGCACCGACAGCACGAGATACTGCTGCGCGTCGTAGACGAACGAGCGATCGCCGAGATAACCGAGCTTGCGCCCCTGGCACACGACGATGATGTTCGGTTCGTACAGCACGGGCATGCGCGGCGCGGGACGGCTCACGCGAATCAAACGCACGCCGTCGAGCGCCGCCAGCGTGTCGCCCTCGTTCGGCGCGAGGCGCGTGTGCAGCTCGATCATGCGGCGCTGCACGCGGTCGCCCGTGTCGGCGAAAAGGGGCTCGAAGCTCATCTGCGTCATCCTGTCCGGCAAGAGAATCTGGCTCGCAATGTAGCATCTTGAATGCGTTTTGGCGGCCGTTTGCACGCAGTTCGAGAGGAATAGGCAAATCTTCCAGACCTTCGTGTATTTCATCGCGGCGCCGTGCTCCTTACGATGACGTCCTGCCTCGCCGCATCGCCACAGGGTGCGACGGCAGTTCGTTTCGCCGGATGTTTTCCCGGCCAAGGAGCCCCCTGCATGAGCACCACCTACGCTTACGCGGCAACCGATTCGCAGTCGCCGCTCGCCCCGTTCGAATTCCAGCGTCGCGCGCTGCGCGACCTCGACGTCCAGATCGACGTCCTCTACTGCGGCGTCTGCCACTCGGACCTGCACCAGGCGCGCAACGAATGGCGCAACACGATCTACCCGGTCGTGCCGGGCCATGAAATCGTCGGCCGCGTGACCGCGACCGGCCCGCAGGTATCGCGCTTCAAGGTCGGCGAGCTGGTCGGCGTCGGCTGTCTCGTCGATTCGTGCCGCACCTGCCCGAGCTGCGCCGACGGGCTCGAGCAGTATTGCGAGAACGGCTTCGTCGGTACCTACAACGGCCAGGATCGCGTGACGGGCGACGTCACCTACGGCGGCTACTCGACGCAGCTCGTCGTCGACGAGGCGTTCGTGCTGCGCGTGCCCGAGACGCTCGACCCGGCCGGCGCCGCGCCGCTGCTGTGCGCGGGGATCACGACGTACTCGCCGCTGCGGCAGTGGAACGTCGGCCCCGGCAAGAAGGTCGGCATCGTCGGTCTCGGCGGCCTCGGCCACATGGGCGTGAAGCTGGCGCGTGCGATGGGCGCGCACGTCGTGCTGTTCACGACGTCGCCGTCGAAGATCGAGGACGGCAAGCGCGTCGGCGCGCATGAAGTGGTGATCTCGAAGGACGTAGCGCAGATGAACGCGCACCTGAACAGCTTCGACTTCATCCTGAACACGGTCGCCGCGCAGCACGACCTGAACCAGTTCCTGCACCTGCTGAAGCGCGACGGCACGATGACGCTCGTCGGCGCGCCGGAGCATGACCATCCGTCGCCGCAGGTATTCAACCTGATCTTCAAGCGCCGCCGCCTCGCGGGCTCGCTGATCGGCGGGATCGCGGAAACGCAGGAAATGCTCGACTTCTGCGCGGAGCACGGGATCACGTCGGATATCGAGACGATTCCGATGCAGCAGATCAACGCCGCTTACGAGCGGATGCTGAAGAGCGACGTGAAGTACCGGTTCGTGATCGACATGGCATCGATCAAGCAGTAAGCGGCGCCGCCGGGCGGCCCGCACGATCGCCGCCCCAGATGAAACGGGCCGCATGTTCGACATGCGGCCCGTTCTGCATCCGGCGACCGGCGGGTTCGGGCGCTACGCGCGCGGCGCAGCGCCGGCAATCACTTCTTGTAGTCGTAGTCCACCGTCAGCGGCGCGTGGTCGCTGAACTTGATGTCCTTGAAGATCGACGTGCTTTTCGCGGTGCCGGCGACGCCCGGCGTCGCGATCTGGTAATCGATCCGCCACCCGACGTTCTTCGCATACGCCTGGCCGCGGTTGCTCCACCACGTGTACTGCTCGGCGCGCGGGTCGAGCGTGCGGAACACGTCGACGTAGCCGACATCGTCGAACAGCTTCGTGAGCCACTCGCGCTCTTCCGGCAGGCAGCCCGAGTTCTTCTGGTTGCTCTTCCAGTTCTTGATGTCGATTTCCTTGTGGACGATGTTCACGTCGCCGCACAGGATCACCTCGCGCTTCTTCTTGAGCTGGGCAAGGTGCGGCATGAACTCGTCCATGAAGCGGTACTTCGCCTGCTGGCGCTCCTCGCCGCTCGAGCCGGACGGCACGTACACCGACACGACCGACAGCTTGCCGTAGCGCGCCTCGACATAACGACCCTCGGCGTCGAATTCGCTGCTGCCGAAGCCGATGATCACGTCGTCGGGCTCGCGGCGGCTGTACACGCCCGCGCCGCTGTAGCCCTTCTTCTCGGCGTGGTGAAAATAGCTCTTGAAGCCGTGCGGCTCGACGAATTCGGCCGGCAGGTCGTCGGCCGAGACCTTGATTTCCTGCACGCACACGCAATCGGCGTTCTGTTCGCCGAGCCACTCGAAGAAGCCCTTCTTCGCGGCGGAGCGGATGCCGTTCAGGTTGGCGGTAATCACTCGCATCATGTCGGATTCCGTTCAGTTCGATGTTTTACAGGGTGGCAGCTTAACGGATCTTCACGCCTTCGAGCTCGGGCTTCGGCGGCGGGAATTCCAGCTTCATGTCGGTCATCGTGCGCAGCAGCAGCTCGGCGATCATCACGTTGCGGTGCGTCTTCGAGTTGGCCGGGATCACGTACCACGGCGCATGCTCGGCGGACGTCGCGGCAAGCGCGTCGCGGTACGCGGACTGGTACGCGTCCCAGTGCTTGCGCGCGTCGAGATCGGAGATGTCGAACTTCCAGTGCTTGGTCGGATCGTCGATGCGCGCCTGCAGCCGCGCGCGCTGCTCGTCCTTCGAGATGTGCAGGAAGCACTTGATGATCGTCGTGCCGTTCTCGACCAGCATCGTCTCGAAATCGCGGATCTGCCGGTAGCGGCGCTCGCATTCCTTCGCGTCGATCAGGTCGAGTACGCGCGGTACGAGCACGTCTTCATAGTGGCTGCGGTTGAAGATCGCGAGCTCGCCCGCGGCCGGCACCTGCGCATGCACGCGCCACAGGAAGTCGTGTGCGGCCTCGATCGGCGTCGGCGCCTTGAACGGCACGACGCGCAGGCCGAGCGGATCGACCTCGCGGAACACTGCGCGCACGGTGCCGTCCTTGCCGCTGGTGTCCATCCCCTGCAGCACGAGCAGCACGCGCTTCTTCTGCTGCGTGTGCAGGCGCTCCTGCTGCACGTCGAGTTCGGTCGACACGGCCGACAGCCGTTCGCGGTCGTCGTCCTTCGAGCCGGACGAAAACGGCTTCGCGGCCGGGTCGAACGCATCGAGCTTGAATGCGGCGGCTTCCTTCTCGCGCGTGAAATAAGGCACGCGGAAATCGTCGAGCGCGGGTTGTTTCGCCATTCGTTCCTCCGTTGGACGGTGTGGCGCATACGATAACGCATCCGCCAAACGCAACGGGCCGCCCCGAACTGGTTCGAGGCGGCCCGTCGTCAAGCGCGGTTCAGGCGCGCGGTCATGCTCAGCCGAGCTTCTTCTTCAGCAGTTCGTTGACCTGCTGCGGGTTGGCCTTGCCCTTGGTCGCCTTCATCGCCTGGCCGATCAGCGCGTTGAACGCCTTTTCCTTGCCCGCGCGGAATTCCTCGACCGACTTCGCGTTCGCCGCGAGCACTTCATCGATGATCGCTTCCAGCGCGCCGGTGTCGGAGATCTGCTTCAGGCCCTTCGCGTCGATGATGCGGTCGGCCGCGCCTTCGTCGTCCGGCTTCTCGTCCCAGATCGTCGCGAAGATCTCCTTCGCGATCTTGTTCGAGATCGTGCCGTCGGCGATACGCTGCAGCAGCAGCGCGAGCTGCGCGGCCGACACGGGGATCGCGTCGATCTCGATGCCGTCGCGGTTCAGTTGCGACGATACGTCGCCCATCAGCCAGTTCGCGGCGATCTTCGCGTTCGCGGCGCCGGCCTTCGCGACCACCGACTCGAAATACGCGGCCATCGCCTTGCTCGACGTCAGCACGCCCGCGTCGTACGCGGACACGCCGTACTGCTCGGCGAAACGCTGCTGCATCGCGGCCGGCAGCTCGGGCATCCCGGACTGCACGCGCTCGATCCAGTCCTGGCCGATCACGAGCGGCATCAGGTCGGGGTCGGGGAAGTAGCGGTAGTCGTGCGCGTCTTCCTTGCTGCGCATCGAGCGCGTCTCGCGCTTGTCCGGATCGTAGAGACGCGTTTCCTGCACGACTTCGCCGCCGTCCTCGATCAGCTCGATCTGGCGACGCACTTCGTAGTTGATCGCTTCCTCGAGGAACCGGAACGAGTTCAGGTTCTTGATTTCCGCGCGCGTGCCGAACTTCTCCTGGCCGACCGGTCGCACCGACACGTTCGCGTCGCAGCGGAACGAGCCTTCCTGCATGTTGCCGTCGCAGATGCCGAGCCACACGACGAGCCCGTGCAGCGCCTTCGCATAGGCCACGGCCTCGGCCGCGCTGCGCATTTCCGGCTCGGTGACGATCTCGAGCAGCGGCGTGCCTGCGCGGTTCAGGTCGATCCCGGTCATCCCGGCGAAGTCTTCATGCAGCGACTTGCCCGCGTCTTCCTCGAGGTGCGCGCGGGTCAGGTTGACCGTCTTCTCGTACGCTTCCTTGCCGGCCTTTTCGTTGGCGGGCACCTGGATCGTGATCTGGCCGCCCTGCACGACCGGAATCTCGTACTGGCTGATCTGATAACCCTTCGGCAGATCGGGGTAGAAATAATTCTTGCGCGCGAAGATGCTGCGCGGCGCGATGGTCGAGCCGATCGCGAGACCGAAGCGGATTGCCCGCTCGACCGCACCGCGGTTCAGCACCGGCAGCACGCCCGGCAGCGCCAGGTCGACCGGGCACGCCTGCGTGTTCGGCTCGGCGCCGAACTGCGTCGACGCGCCCGAGAAAATCTTCGAGACGGTCGACAGTTGCGCGTGCGTCTCGAGACCGATAACGACTTCCCACTGAGTAGCCATGTGCTTACACCCCTGCCGGAACTTGCTTGTGCCAGTCGGTCGCGCGCTGGAACGCGTCGGCGACCTGCAGCATCCGGGCTTCGTTGAAATAGTTGCCGATGATCTGCAGGCCGACCGGGCGCTTCGCGTTCGCGCCGGCGCCGAAGCCGCACGGCACGCTCATGCCGGGCAGGCCCGCGAGGCTCACCGACAGCGTGTAGATATCCGCGAGATACATCTGCACCGGATCGTCGCCCTTCGAACCGAGATCCCATGCGACCGTCGGCGACGCCGGGCCCATGATCACGTCGCAGGTCCTGAACGCTTCCTGGAAATCGTTCGCGATGATGCGGCGGATCTTCTGCGCCTGCAGGTAGTACGCGTCGTAGTAGCCGTGCGACAGCACGTACGTGCCGACCAGGATCCGGCGCTTCACCTCGGGGCCGAAGCCTTCCGCGCGCGACTTCTTGTACATGTCGAGCAGGTCGCCGTATTGCGCGGCGCGGTGGCCGAAACGCACGCCGTCGAACCGCGACAGGTTCGACGACGCCTCGGCCGGCGCGATCACGTAATACACGGGGATCGACAGCTCCGTCTTCGGCAGCGACACGGGCACGAGCGTCGCGCCGAGCGCTTCATACTGCTTCAGTGCCGCGTCGATCGTCGCGCGTACGTCGTCGGCCAGGCCGTCGCCGAAATACTCGTTCGGCAGGCCGATGCGCAGGCCCGCGAGCGGCTTGCCCGCATCGTTGCCGGCCGCCCACGGCTGGCCGAGGTGGCGCGTGAAGTCTTCGTCGTCGCGGTCGAGGCTCGTCGAGTCGCGCTCGTCGAAGCCGGCCATCGCATTCAGCAGCAGCGCGCAGTCGGACGCGCTCTGCGCCATCGGGCCGCCCTGGTCGAGCGACGACGCGAACGCGATCATCCCGTAGCGCGACACGCGACCGTAGGTCGGCTTGATGCCCGTCACGCCCGCGAACGACGCGGGCTGGCGGATCGAGCCGCCGGTGTCGGTGCCGGTCGCGGCCGGCGCGAGGCGCGCGGCGACGGCGGCCGAGCTGCCGCCCGAGCTGCCGCCCGGCACCGCGTTCGTGTCCCACGGGTTCTTCACCGCGCCGAACGCCGAGTTCTCGTTCGACGAGCCCATCGCGAACTCGTCCATGTTGGTCTTGCCGAGCGTGACCATGCCGGCCGCCTGCAGGCGGGCGACGACGGTCGCGTCGAACGGGCTCGCGTAGTTCGCGAGCATCTTCGAGCCGGCGGTCGAGTGCCAGCCGCGCGTGACGAACACATCCTTGTGCGCGATCGGCAGGCCGGTGAGCGCGCCGCCCGCGCCGCGCGCGAGTTCTGCGTCGGCAGCTTTCGCCTGCGCGAGGGTCAGGTCGGCATCGACGTGGACGAACGCGTTCAGGTCGCGCGCGGCGTCGATCCGTTTCAGGTAGAGCTGCGCGAGCTCGACGGCCGAGCATTCCTTGGCGGCGAGCGCGGCGCGCAGTTCGGTCAGGCTTTTTGCGTGCATTGAGTGGTTTTCCTGGGAATTCTGGGTGGCGCGCGGCGCTGGCCGGCGCGCTTGTCGTCGAATGCTTACTCGATCACCTTCGGCACGAGATAGAGGCCGTCCTGGACGGCCGGCGCCGGACGCTGGTTGTCGTCGCGATTGACGACTTCCGTCACGGCGTCGTCGCGCAGGCGCTGCGCGACTTCCTGGATCTGTTCGATCGGGTGGGCGAGCGGCGCGATGCCGGCGGTGTCGACCGCCTGCATCTGCTCGACGAGGCCGAAGAGATCATTGAGCTGGCCGAGCATGTGCTCGGCGTCGGCGTCGGCCATTTCGAGTCGCGCCAGGTGCGCGATGCGTTTCACATCGGTCAGGGTCAGGGCCATGCGATCACCGGAAAAACAAGACTGCGCAATGCATCGAAAGCAGCACTGCGACGGGGGGTTGGAGGGTGCGATCCCACCCTCAAAAATCGGGGCCGAAGCGGCAAAAATACCGCCCGTTTCGATTCAAATACCGTGAAATTATAAGGTATCATTACGCGTTCGACCCAAACCCGGCAGCCTTTTCCCGCACCGTTTCGCCCCGCTTCGGCAAGCCGTGCGTGCTTCGTGCGATCCCCGGTAGACATCACTCGCAGCTTCGTGCGCCGCGGCGGCCGCTTCCGCCACGCTTCCCGAGGCTGTTATTTTTTCCGCTGCCGCCCTCAGCGCTCGCTATGCAGGGCCGGCCCAGAGCGAAACAGGATTCTGAATGTTCGGTTTTTTGCGCAGCTACTTCTCCAACGATCTCGCGATCGACCTCGGCACCGCAAACACCCTGATCTACATGCGCGGCAAGGGCATCGTGCTCGATGAGCCGTCCGTCGTGTCGATCCGCCAGGAAGGCGGCCCCAACGGCAAGAAGACGATCCAGGCAGTCGGCAAGGAAGCCAAGCAGATGCTCGGCAAGGTACCGGGCAACATCGAGGCGATCCGCCCGATGAAGGACGGCGTGATCGCCGACTTCACCGTCACCGAGCAGATGATCAAGCAGTTCATCAAGACGGCCCACGAGTCGCGCATGTTCTCGCCGTCGCCGCGCATCATCATCTGCGTGCCGTGCGGCTCGACCCAGGTCGAGCGCCGCGCGATCAAGGAAGCCGCGCACGGCGCCGGCGCATCGCAGGTCTACCTGATCGAGGAGCCGATGGCGGCCGCGATCGGCGCGGGCCTGCCGGTGTCGGAAGCCACCGGCTCGATGGTCGTCGACATCGGCGGCGGCACGACCGAAGTCGGCGTGATCTCGCTCGGCGGCATCGTCTATAAGGGCTCGGTGCGCGTCGGCGGCGACAAGTTCGACGAGGCGATCGTCAACTACATCCGCCGCAACTACGGGATGCTGATCGGCGAGCAGACCGCCGAGGCGATCAAGAAGGAAATCGGCTCCGCGTTCCCGGGTTCCGAAGTCAAGGAAATGGAAGTGAAGGGCCGCAACCTGTCGGAAGGCATTCCGCGCAGCTTCACGATCTCCAGCAACGAAATCCTCGAAGCGCTGACCGATCCGCTGAACCAGATCGTGTCGTCGGTGAAGATCGCGCTCGAACAGACGCCGCCGGAACTCGGCGCCGACATCGCCGAACGCGGGATGATGCTGACGGGCGGCGGCGCGCTGCTGCGCGACCTCGATCGCCTGCTCGCGGAAGAAACCGGCCTGCCGGTGCTCGTCGCGGAAGATCCGCTCACCTGCGTCGTGCGCGGTTCGGGCATGGCGCTCGAACGCATGGACAAGCTGGGCAGCATCTTCTCGTACGAGTGATCGTCTAGGCAGTCTTCCTGACATGACGCACCCGCGGCGTGGCCGGCTCGCTCATTCAGAACGAACCGCCGCGCCGTTTGCGCGTCTGAGCTTCATTTAACCGATCGTTCGCGCCCGGCGCCGACCATGGAATACAGTCCGCCGCCCCTCTTCAAGCAAGGCCCGCCCGCGCTCGCGCGGCTCATCTTCTTCGTCGCCGTCGCGATCGCACTGCTGGTGTCGGACGCGCGCTTCAACACGCTCGAAATCGTCCGCGGCGTGCTCGGCACCGTGCTCTATCCGCTGCAGCGCGCCGCGCTCGTGCCGCGTGACCTGTTCATGGGCGCGGCCGACATCGCCGTCACCGGCGCGTCGCTGCGCCACGACAACGACGATCTCCGCAAGCGCAACCTGCAGCTGTCCACGCAGGCCAACCAGGCCGCCGTGCTCGCGCAGGAGAACGCGCACCTGCGCGCCGTGCTCGAGCTGCGCCAGCACATCGCGACGCAATCGACGCCGGCCGAGATCCAGTACGACACGAGCGATCCGTTCACGCAGAAGATCGTGATCGGCCAGGGTTCGCAGCAGGGCATCCAGAACGGCGCGCCCGTCGTCAGCGAGAACGGCGTGGTCGGCCAGGTCACGCGCGTGTTCCCGCTGCAATCCGAAGTCACGCTGGTCACCGACCGCGATCTCGCGATTCCCGTGCAGGTGCTGCGCACCGGCCTGCGCAGCGTGATCTACGGCACGCCGAAGGGCGATTCGCTCGACCTGCGCTTCGTGCCGACGAGCGCGGATCTCGTCGTCGGCGACGAGCTCGTCACGAGCGGCCTCGACGGCGTCTATCCGCCCGGCCTGCCGGTCGCAAAGGTCGTACGCGTCGACAAGCTCGCCGATACCGCATTCGCGCGCGTGACCTGCGCGCCGATCGCCGCCGTGCGCGGCGCGCGCCAGATGCTCGTGCTGCATTACCAGAACGACATCCCGCCGCGCCCGGCCGAGCCCGATCCGGCCGCCGACAAGAACGCGAAGGGCAAGAAAGGCGCGAAAGCCGCCGCGAAAGGCGAGAAGGCCGAGAAGGCCGAGAAGGGCGAGAAGGCTGACGCCGGCGCGAAGCCGGCCGCCGCGGCCCAGCCCGGCGCCAAGCCGGCGCCTGCCGCGCCTGCGCCTGCGGCCAAGCCCGCCGCCGCGCCCGCGAAGCCCGCGGCCGGGCAACCAGGAGCCCAGCGATGAATCGCCCGCAATACATCCTGCAGCCGGTCAATCCGTACTTCATCGTCTTCAGCCTCGCCGCCGCGTTCCTGCTAAACCTGATGCCGTGGGGCCGCCTGCCCGGCGTGCCCGACTTCGTCGCGCTCGTGCTGCTGTTCTGGAACATCCACCAGCCGCGCAAGGTCGGGATGGGCGTCGCGTTCGCGCTCGGCATCCTGATGGACGTGCATGACGCGGGGCTGCTCGGCGAGCATGCGCTCGCCTATACGCTGCTGTCGTACGGCGCGATCACGATCCACCGTCGCGTGCTGTGGATGCCGATCGGCGTGCAGGTGCTGTACGTCACGCCGCTGCTGGTCGTCGCGCAGCTCGTCCCGTTCGTGATCCGCCTCGTGATGGGCGCCGCGTTCCCGGGCTGGCGCTACCTGGTCGACGGCTTCGTCGAGGCGGCGCTGTGGCCGATCGCGAGCCACCTGCTGCTGATGCCGCAACGCCGCCCGGTCGATCCGGACGATACGCGCCCCATCTGAACCCGGGGCCTGCCTTGACTACCCGCCGCCTCCACGCCCGCCGCGCTCCGGGGCGGCCCCTCGCCCGCAGCCGCACACCGTGCTGCGGGCCAGATCGATCGTAACCGCATGACCGAATTCAACGACACCCAACAGCAGCTCTCGAAGTTCCGCCTGCGCGTCGCGGCGGCGGGCGTGTTCGTGTTCGTCTGCTTCGGGCTGCTCGCGAGCCGCTTTTTCTACCTGCAGTTGATGCAGCACGGCAAATACGCGCTGCAGGCCGAGGAAAACCGCATCTCGGTCGCGCCGATCGTGCCGAACCGAGGGATCATCACCGACCGCAACGGCGTGATCCTCGCGAAGAACTATTCGGCCTATACGCTCGAGATCACGCCGTCGAAGCTCGACGACACGCTCGAGAACACGATCGACAAGCTGTCCGAGATCATCCCGATCGACGCGCGCGACCGCCGCCGCTTCAAGAAGCTGCAGGAAGACTCGAAGAACTTCGAGAGCCTGCCGATCCGCACCCGGCTCACCGACGAGGAAGTCGCGCGCTTCACCGCGCAGCGCTTCCGCTTCCCCGGCGTCGACGTGCGCGCGCGGCTGTTCCGCCAATATCCGCTCGGCACGACGGCCGCGCACGTGATCGGCTACATCGGCCGGATCTCGAAGCGCGACCAGGATCGCATCGACGCGATGAGCGACGACAACGACAGCGACCAGGAAAACTACGATCCGCGCCGCGACGCGAACAACTACAAGGGCACCGACTACATCGGCAAGATCGGCGTCGAGCAGAGCTACGAAACCGAGCTGCACGGGCTGACGGGCTTCGAGGAAGTCGAGGTGACGGCCGGCGGCCGGCCGGTGCGCACGCTGTCGCGCACGCAGGCGACGCCCGGCAACAACCTCGTGCTGTCGCTCGACATCGGGCTGCAGCAGGTCGCCGAGCAGGCGTTCGCCGGCAAGCGCGGCGCGCTGGTCGCGATCGAGCCGAAGACGGGCGACGTGCTCGCGTTCGTGTCGTCGCCGAGTTTCGACCCGAACTCGTTCGTCGACGGCATCGACCAGCAGACCTGGGACGAGCTGAACAACTCGACCGACAAGCCGCTGCTGAACCGCCCGCTGCACGGCACCTACCCGCCCGGCTCGACGTACAAGCCGTTCATGGCGCTCGCCGGCCTGACGCTCGGCAAGCGCACGCCGGGCTGGGGCTTCCAGGATCCCGGCTACTTCACGTTCGGCGGCCACACGTTCCGCAACGACGTGCGCTCGGGCCAGGGCTGGGTCGACATGAACAAGGCGATCATGGTGTCGAACGACACCTACTTCTACATGCTCGCGCGCGACCTCGGCGTGAACGCGATCGCGAACTTCATGAAGCCGTTCGGCTTCGGCCAGATCACCGGGATCGACATCCAGGGCGAGGCGCGCGGGATCCTGCCGTCGACCGACTGGAAGAAGAAGGCGTTCAAGAAGGCCGCTCAGCAGAAGTGGTTCGACGGCGAGACGATCAGCCTCGGGATCGGCCAGGGCTACAACTCGTTCACGATCCTGCAGCTCGCGCACGCGACCGCGACGCTCGCGAACAACGGCGTCGTGATGAAGCCTCACCTGGTGAAGGAAATCGAAGATCCGATCACGCGCGGGCGCCGCCTGACCGTGCCGAAGGAAAGCGAAGTGATCCCGCTCAAGCAGGCCGACATCGACGTCGTGAAGCGCGGGATGGAGAACGTGATCGAGAACCCGTCCGGCACCGCGTACAAGGTGTTCCGCGGCGCGCCGTACCTCGCCGCCGGCAAGACCGGCACCGCGCAGGTGTTCTCGCTGCAAGGCTCCAACTACAAGGGCCACCTGCTCGCCGAGCACCTGCGCGACCACGCGCTGTTCATCGCGTACGCACCGGTCGACCATCCGCAGATCGCCGTCGCGCTGGTCGTCGAGAACGGCGGCTGGGGGGCGCAGGCCGCGGGCCCGATCGCGCGCCGCGTGCTCGACTTCTATCTCGTCGACCGCCAGAACCCGCAGAACGAGGCCGCGGCCGTGGCTGCCGCGGCGTCGGCGACCGAACCCGTCAACGCGCCGGTGATCGGCGACGCGAACCGGCCCGCCGCCGTCGCGGCCGGCTTCACGGCGCTGCCGCAGCCGGTCGTGCCGAGCGCGGCCAGTGCGGCGGAAGCGGCATCGGCCGCCGCGGCCTCCGAAGCGTCGGCCGCCGGTGCAAGCGCCACCTCGCCGGCGAGCGCCGGTGCCGATGCGCCGAGGGCCGCGAGCCTGCCGCCGATCCGGCGCCCGCACCGGCCGCGCCGGCCCGCCAGTGACGCGCAGCCGCTCGTCGCCACGCCGCGCGACGACAACCACCGTGCGACGGCCCCCGCGAAGGCGGCGGACGCCGGCACCGCTCATTAACGGAGAAAGGCATGCAATTCGACAAGCGCGCCTGGCTCGACAAGATCAAGCAGATGTTCGCGGGCTTCGACCGCCCGCTCGCCCTCATCGTGTTCCTGCTGCTGTGCGTCGGCATCGTCACGCTGTACAGCGCGGCGATCGACATGCCGGGCCGCGTCGAGGACCAGTTGCGCAACATCCTGCTGACGTTCGTGCTGATGTGGGTGATCGCCAACATCCCGCCCACGACGCTGATGCGCTTCGCGGTCCCGCTCTACACGTTCGGGGTCGCGCTACTGGTCGCGGTCGCGCTGTTCGGGATGACCAAGAAAGGCGCGAAGCGCTGGCTGAACGTCGGCGTCGTGATCCAGCCGTCGGAGATCCTCAAGATCGCGACACCCCTGATGCTCGCGTGGTACTACCAGCGCCGCGAAGGCGGGCTGCGCTGGTACGACTTCATCGCCGCGTTCGGGATCCTGATGGTGCCGGTCGGGCTGATCGCCAAGCAGCCCGACCTCGGCACGGGCCTGCTCGTGTTCGCGGCCGGCTTCTTCGTGATCTACCTCGCCGGCCTGTCGTTCAAGCTGATCGTGCCGGTGCTCGTCGCGGGCGTGATCGCGGTCGGCTCGATCGCCGTGTTCGAGGAGCGCATCTGCCAGCCCGAAGTGCAGTGGCCGCTGATGCACGACTACCAGAAGCACCGCGTGTGCACGCTGCTCGACCCGACTTCCGACCCGCTCGGCAAGGGCTTCCACACGATCCAGGCCGTGATCGCGATCGGCTCGGGCGGCGTGCTCGGCAAGGGCTACCTGAAAGGCACGCAGGCGCACCTCGAGTTCATTCCGGAGAAGCACACCGACTTCATCTTCGCGGTGTTCTCCGAGGAATGGGGGCTCGTCGGCGGGCTCGTGCTGCTGACGCTTTACATGGCGCTGATCGCACGCGGGCTCTATATCGCCGCGCAGGGCGCGACGCTGTTCGGCCGCCTGCTCGCGGGCTCGCTCACGCTCGCGTTCTTCGTCTATGCGTTCGTCAACATCGGGATGGTGAGCGGCGTGCTGCCGGTCGTCGGCGTGCCGCTGCCGTTCATGAGTTATGGCGGCACGGCGCTCACGACGCTCGGCATCGCGATCGGAATGATCATGAGCGTCGGGCGGCAGCGGCGGTTGATGAAAAGCTGACCGCGCGGCACGCATCGCGGAAAGAAAAACGGCGCCCCGGCGCCGTTTTTTTTCGACCGTCCTTGCCGAACGCGGCCGCGCAGCGCGGTGCGGCACGACCTCCGTTCACGGCGCCGGCGCGCGCGGGCCGCCCGGCTCCGCGCCGGCACCCGACGCCGGCCCCTGCACCTTCAGCCGCGCACTCAGCTCCTTGAATTTCAGCCCGGCCGTCTCGTCGCCCTGCGCGGCCGCCGCCGCGTAATAGGCCCGCGCGATGTTCAGGTTCTGCGCGACGCCGTCGCCACCGCGCTCGTAGAACGACGCGGTCACGTACTGCGCGGTCGGCTCGCCCGCGTCGGCGGCCTGCTTGTACCACGTGAACGCCTGCCGGTTGTCGCGCGGCGTGCCGCGCCCGTCGAGGAACTGGTTCGCGAGCGACAGCGCGGCCTGCACGTGCCCCTGCTTCGCCGCTCGCAGGAACCAGCGATGCGCTTCGACCGGATTGCGCGCGACGAACTCGCCGTCGTCGAGCATCCGCCCGTACACGTACTGCGCATGCGACATGTTCGCGTCGGCCGCGCGCTTCAGCCAGCGCAGCCCTTCGTCGACGTTCGCCGTCACGCCTTCGCCCGTCAGCAGCATCATCGCGTAGTTGAATTGCGCGAGACGGTCGCCGCGCTCGGCCGCGTCGTGGAACTGCACCAGCGCCGCGCGATAGTCGCCGGCGTTGTAGTCGGCGACCGCCGATTGCGTCTCGCGCGATGGATCGGACTTCGCTTGCGGCACGCCCGGTGTGCCGGCTGCCATACATACGCCATACACGCCATAGACGCCACACACGCACCACCGGCCGAGCATCGCGCCGATCCGCCTGCGCGCCCCGGCCCCGCCCTGCACGCGCCCACGGCGCGCGCCGTCGCCATCGTTCATGACCGTACCTCCTGCAGCGCCTGCCGCGTGGCGCGCAACAGCCAGCTGACGTCGGCCGACAGCGTGATCATCCGGTAGCCGGCCTCGCGATACTGGCGCGCGGCCGCCGTATCGCCCGCGAAGATGCCGACCGCGACGCCGGCCTGCCGGCCGGCCGCGAGCACACGCGCCATCGCGGTTTCGACGTCCGGGTGGCGGATGTCGCCGAGATGCCCGAGGCTCGCCGCGAGATCGGCCGGGCCGACGAACAGGCAGTCGACGCCGGGCAGCGCCGCAATCCGCTCGACTTCGTCGACGCCGCGCGCCGATTCGATCTGCACGATCACCGCGACCTGCGCGTTCGCCGTCTGCACGTAATCGCGGCGCATCCCGAACGCCGCCGCGCGCACCATGCCCGCGACACCGCGCAGCCCGTCCGGCGACTCGGGCGACGGATAGCGCGTCAGCCGCACCGCGTGCGCGGCGTCGTCGACCGTCTCGATGCATGGAAACATCAGCGTGCGCGCGCCGGCATCGAGCGCGCGCTTCACGAGCCACGGCTCGCGCGCCGGCACGCGCACGACGGGTTCGCTCGGCAGATGGGCGGCCGCGATCGCGCGCAACTGCGATGCAACATCGCGGCTGTCGTTCGGCGCGTGTTCCATGTCGATGCAGAGCCAGTCGTAGCCGGCATGCGCGAGCGCTTCCGCGGCCGAGTCGCTGCCGAGCGACAGCCACAGGCCGTACAACGGGTCGTCGCCGTCGTGCAGGCGTTGTTTGAGGGAATTGGTGAGCGTGCTCATCGATACGGCCTCCTGGACGGAACGGCAATCGAACGGGACAAGCAACGGGCAAAGCGGAGCGCGACACGCCGGGCAGCGAAGCACGGCGGCGCCGGGACCGGGCCCTGGATCGTTGGTCGGCCGTGGACGGCCGATCTGACAGCGCCGGCCGCGCGATCGCGCACGACCGCGTTTTCCGGCGCCACGCAACGATCATAGCGCGGCGTTACGCGGAATGTGGGAACGGACGGGGAGCGGGACGAAGCCGCGAGGTGCGGCGTCAGGCAGCCCGCGCCGGCTGGCGGGGCTGCCGGGAAGGCGGGATCAGCGGCCGGGCTGGCGTTCGACGTCGGCCCAGCAGTTCGGCGTTTCGTACAGGCGCACGCGCTCGAGCCGCAGGTTCACGCCGTAGTGCGCGTCGTACACGTTCGCGAGGATGTCGAACGCGATCGCCGCGAGATTCTCGACGGTCGGGATCCGGTCGATCACGACCGTCTTGTGGTCGGCCATCTGCTCGAGGAACGAGCGCACGACCTCGTCGCGGGCGTAGACCAGGAACGCGTGGTCCCACTTGCCGACCAGGTGCTCCATCGCGAGCGCCTTCACGTCGGCAAAATCCATCACCATGCCGCGGTCGGGCGCCCCCTCGGTATCGACGAGATCGCCGCGCAGCGTGACTTCGAGCACGTAACGATGACCATGCAGGTTCCGGCACTGGCTGCGGTGATCGGGAATGCGGTGGCCCGCGTCGAATTCGAGTTTTCGGGTAATCAGCACGATGTCAAAAGCCGTGGCTCAGGGAATGTTCAGATATTTGTGGGTCTGCATCGACAGCCGCCACTGCGGATGACGCTTGCACCAGTCGATCGCGAGCTTCGTATTGAGGTCGCGCGACGGGCCGTCCATCGGCTGGACGAGGAAATACTCGAAGTCGAGCTTCGCGTAGTCGGCCAGCCGCTGGTTGTCCTGCGGGATCACGACCTTCAGTTCGTTGCCCTTCGTGACGACGAGCGGCGCGTCGGCCTTCGGGCTCACGCAGATCCAGTCGATCGATTCGAGCACCGGCAGCGAACCGTTGGTCTCGATCGCGATCTCGAAGCCGGCCGCGTGCAACGCGTCGACGAGCGGCTGGTCGAGTTGCAGCATCGGCTCGCCGCCCGTGCAGACGACGAAGCGGTGCGCCTCGCCCTCCGGCCACAGGCCGGCGATCGTCGCGACGAGTGCCTCGGCGTCCTTGAACTTGCCGCCGTTCTCGCCGTCGGTGCCGACGAAGTCGGTATCGCAGAAGCGGCACACGGCCTCCGCACGATCCTCTTCGCGGCCCGACCACAGGTTGCAGCCGGCGAACCGGCAGAACACGGCCGGCCGGCCCGCGTTCGCGCCCTCGCCCTGCAACGTGTAGAAAATTTCCTTGACCGCGTAAGTCATCGTGCTTCGTCCGGCTCGCGCCGCTCGTTGTCGATCAGAATCCGTTATTCATCCAGCGCTGCCGGCGCACCCGCGTCACAGCGGCGCTTCGGTCACCCGCTCGCCCTTCAGGTAAGCCTCGTAGCCGCGCTTGCGCAGCTTGCAGGCGGGGCATTCGCCGCAGCCGAAGCCCCATTCGTGCAATTCCGCGCGCTCGCCCACGTAGCACGTGTGCGTCTCGACGCGGATCAGTTCGACGAGCGCTTCGCCGCCGAGCTGCTCGGCGAGCTGCCACGTCTGCGCCTTGTCGAGCCACATCAGCGGCGTCTCGAGCACGATGCGCGTGTCCATCCCGAGGTTCAGCGCGACCTGCAGCGCCTTCATCGTGTCGTCGCGGCAATCGGGGTAGCCCGAGAAATCGGTCTCGCACATTCCGCCGACCAGCACACGCAACCCGCGGCGATAGGCGATCGCCGCGGCGATCGTCATGAACATCAGGTTGCGGCCCGGCACGAACGTGTTCGGCAAGCCGTTCGCCGCCGTCTCGATCTCGATCGTGCGCGTCATCGCGGTATCGCTGATCGCGCCGAGCACCGACAGGTCGATCATGTGATCGTCGCCGAGCCGGTCCGACCATGCGGGAAAATCGCGCTTCAGTGCTTCGCGCACGCCTTCGCGACATTCGAGCTCGACGCGGTGGCGCTGGCCGTAATCGAAGCCGAGCGTCTCGACCGTCTGGTAGCGTTCGAGGGCCCATGCCACGCACGTGGCCGAGTCCTGCCCGCCGGAAAACAACACGAGCGCGCCGTCTTTAGCGTCTGTCCGAATCACCGTGATACTCCGTGAATGTGTAGGCTCGCGTCGCGCTGCGCCCCGGGGCCGGCTGCCGCCGGGCGGCCCGACGCGTGCCGGCCTGGGCCGGCTCGACCAGTATAGGCAGCGCAATCGGCCGCGAACGCGGCGGAGCGCTTATACCGCCCATCGCGCGGCATCGTTGCCGCGCGCCACGGCGGCGCCACGCTGGCAGCCTGCCGTGCGCATGAAGCGATGCGCTAAGTTATTGAGCGGACACGGATTTTATCATGCCCTCACGAATACTGCCGGGCACGCGGGCCCCATCACGCCAACCCCACCACAAACGAAAAACCCCAAGAACCTTCCGATTCTTGGGGTTTTAATTCTGGTGGCCTGGGACGGAATCGAACCATCGACACGCGGATTTTCAATCCGCTGCTCTACCAACTGAGCTACCGGGCCAACGAAGAATGAAAGTATATCGAGCTATTCGTACCTGAGCAAGTGTTTTCGCAAAATATTTTATACGGCGCCTTCGGACGGTTTCTTGCCGAGCTCGACACCGAGCTGCTTGAGCTTGCGATACAGGTGCGTGCGCTCGAGGCCCGTCTTCTCCGCGACGCGCGTCATGCTGCCGTTTTCGCGCGCGAGGTGATATTCGAAGTACGCGCGCTCGAACGCATCGCGCGCTTCACGCAACGGGATGTCGAACGGGATCGCGGCCGTCTGGCCCGCGAGGCCGAGTGCCGAAGCCATGTCGTCGCCAAGCGTCGGCAGCGCGGCCGCGGATGCGACCGCCGCGGGGCCCGCCGCCTGCCCCGCACCGGCCTTCGCCGCCGCGTTCGCGGACACCGGCGCCGCACCGCGTGCGAGGCCGTGCTCGACGGACTTCAGCAGCTTCTGCAGCGCGATGGGCTTCTCGAGGAAATCGAGCGCGCCGATCTTCGTTGCCTCGACGGCCGTATCGATCGTCGCGTGCCCGGACATCATGATCACGGGCATCGTCAGCAGCCCTTGCGCCGCCCACTCCTTGAGCAACGTCACGCCGTCGGTATCGGGCATCCAGATATCGAGCAGCACGAGATCGGGCGCCTGATTCAACCGGTATTCCCGCGCGGCCTGCGCGTTCTCCGCTGCCTCGACGACATGTCCTTCATCGCTGAGGATCTCCGAGAGCAATTCCCGGATGCCCATTTCATCATCTACCACCAGGATGGTTGCCATTTACGCTGCCTTTGTCTGCTCACTTGCTTTTGTCTTGGCGGGAGCCGTCCCGTCCTGCACGCCCGATTCGGCGCCTGGCGCATCGCTCGCCATCTGCAGGAACAGAATCGACACCTGCGCACCCTCGACGGTCTCGCCGTGCATGCGATTGCGCAGATCGATCCGCGCACCGTGCTCATCGACGATTTTCTTGACCGTGGCCAACCCCAGCCCCGTGCCCTTCGCCTTCGTCGTCACATAAGGCTCGAACGCACGGGTCAGGATGCGCGCCGGAAAACCGGGCCCGTTGTCGGACACGGTAAGACGTACCGCGACGCGTGTTTTGCCCTCGGCGTCGGGATCGCCATATTCTACTGTCTTGGTTTCGATCAACACACGCGGATGCGCCGACTCCGCGACCGAATCCTGCGCATTCTGCAGCAGGTTGTGAATCACCTGGCGCAATTGCGTCGCGTCGCCGCGAATCACCGGCAGCGACGGCGCGAGCTCGGCGACGATCGCGCTCTTGCCTTCGCCCACCCCGTACAGCCCGAGCACCTCGCTCGCCAGTTCGTTCAACTGCAGGTTCGCGAGCACCGCCGGCGGCGTGCGCGCGTATTCGCGGAAATCGTCGACCATCCGCTTCATCGCGGCCACCTGGTTGACGATCATCGTCGCGCCGCGCTTGAGCACATCCGCGTCGGACGGCGAGAGCTTGTCGGACAGCTTCATCTGCAACCGCTCGGCCGACAGCTGAATCGGCGTCAGCGGATTCTTGATCTCGTGCGCGAGCCGCCGCGCGACCTCGCCCCACGCGACCGAACGCTGCGCGGAAATCACGTCGGAGATGTCGTCGAACACGACGACGTAACCGGACGTCTGCGGATCGTCGGCCTGCCCCTCGACCGTCGACACGAGGCGCGCGCCGCGCACGAGCAGCGTCAGCGGTTCGGTTTCGCCCGGCATCTCGATCGCGAACTGCTGCTGCCAGTGGCCGCGATCGCCGCTGCCGCCGTCGGACGCCGCCTCGCGATCGGCGAACGCCTTGCGCACCATCGCGCCGAACCCGGCGGCCACGCCGATCCGGTCGAGCGTCGTGCCGATCAGCGCGTTGAACGGCTGCCGGAAGATCCGCTCGGCGCCGCGATTGGCCGTCGTCAGCCGGAACTGGCGGTCGAGCACGAACACGCCGGCCGTCAGGTTCGCGAGGATGCTCTCGAGATACGTCTTCGAATGCTCGAGCGCGATGCGGTTCTTCTCGACCGCGAGCCGCGCCTCGGACAACTGGCGCGTCATCGCGTTGAACGACTGCGTGAGGAAGCCGAGCTCGTCGCGCGTCTTGATCTCGCGCTTCGGCGTGTAGTCGCCTTCCGTGATCTCCTTCGTGCCCTGTGCGAGCAGGAACAGCGGCCGCGCGAGCTGCTGGCCGAGCGCAAGCGCGAGCATCATCGCGATGAAGGTCGCGAGGAACAGCGCGAGCGTCAGCGTGCCGATGTACATCTTGCGCAGCCCCGTGCGGCCGAGCGCCTTTTCCTGGTACTCGCGATACGCGCGCTGCACGGCATCCGCGTTGTGCGCGAGCGTTGGCGGCACCGGCTGCGTGAGTTGCAGGAAACGCTCCGCCGGCTGCAGCAGCGATGTCGTCGCATCGGGAATCGGCCGCACGACGCGCAGCCGCAGTGCGCCCTTCGCGCCGTGCGCACGCGGATCGCCGTCGACTTCGCCTTCGATCGCCGCGTACGCACCGTGTTCGCGCGCCTGGCTCAGCATCAGCGGCGTCGGCAGGTCGTCCGGAATCAGCGCCGCGAAATTGCCCGACGCCTGCGCGACGATGTGCAGGTCGGGCGCCGCGCCCGAGCCGCCGCGGCTCGGCTCGACGATCGTCGCGTCCTGCACGCCGAACTGGTCGCGCAGCCGCAGCAGCGTGAGCGTCGTGCCGTTCGTGTTCGCGTCGGCGCTCGCGAGCTGGTCGGACATCAGCCGCGCCTTCGTCTGCAGATCGGACAGCGACGCATCGAGCATCCCGCGGCCGAGATTCAGGCCGGCCGTCAGCGCCGTCTCGACGTTCACGTCGAACCACGACTCGATGCTGCGCGACACGAACTGGTACGACACGATGTAGATGATCCCGCCCGGCACCACGCCGACGAGCGCGAAGAACACCGCAAGCTTCGCGAGCAGCCGCGTGCCGAACTTGCCCTTCCTCAGGCGCACGACAATCATCCCGATCAGCCCGAGCACCACGAGCAGGAACACGAGCGCGACGACGATGTTCGTCGCGTACAGCCACGAGTAGTAGCGATCGAAGAATTCGGTGTTCGCGCTCGCGGCCGCGAGCAGCACGAGCAGCAGCAGCGCGGTGAGCGCGACGGTCGAGACGATCACGCGAACGAGGAGGCTCTTCCCGCTGGCCGCGCGGCGCACTTTATTTAGCACGTTCGGTCACCGTGAAGTTGAAGCGCTTCCAGTCCGACCCGAGCGTCCAGTCGCGGTTGTTCACCGCATCGACCTGGAACGGCTTCGGCATCAGCGCCGTATCGAGCTGCATCCGCACCGATGCCGTGTAGGTTTCGCCCGAGCGCACCTGGCTGCGGTCGATCACGTGCCACGACGTGATGTGCCTGACGACCGCGAGCGCATCCTTCAGCGACGGGAAACCGAGCTGCAGGCCGCCCGTCGACACGCGATACTCGCGCGTGAGCGGCTGGAACGACAGGCGGATCGTCTGCGACACCGATACCGGCTGTTCGTCAAGCCAGTACCAGCGCGCGCGGCTCAACTCGAAATCCGTCGTGAAATACACCGGAATGCCTTTGTTGACGGCATCCTCGAGGCTCGGGTTCAGTTCGAAATCGAAGCGGGCGTCGAGGCTCCAGCCGCTTCCGTCGGCCTGGAGCGACGCGCGCTGCACGGCGATCGACTCGGCATGCGCCGGCCGCACGACAGCCAGGCACAGCGTCAACGCGACCATCAGGACGGCCGCGAGCCGAAGTGGAAAAAGGTGTTTGATCGTCACCGTTTCTGAAACCGCGCGTAGAAAAATCCGTCGTGATCGGTGTTCTGGTCGAGTGGGCCGGCGGCCGCCCCTCCCTGCACTCCGCCCGGCAGCAGTTGGCCGGGGGCGTCCAATCGTACCGCATCTTCACAGGCCGCTTCAAACCAGCGGGCCTGCAATTCGCCTTCTTCGGGGAAGACCGAACAGGTCACGTAAAGCAGTTCGCCGCCCGGCTTCACGAGCGGCCACAACGCCGACAGGATGCGACGCTGTTCCGCGACGAGCGCCGGGATGTCGGCCTCGCGGCGCAGCCAGCGGATGTCCGGGTGACGACGCACGATACCGGACGCCGAGCACGGCACGTCGGCCAGGATACGATCGAACGGGCGCCCGTCGTACCACGCGTCGGGCGCACCCGCATCGCCGACGCGCACGTCCGCCGCGAGCGACAGCCGCACGAGGTTCTCGCCGATCCGCGCCGCGCGCGCGGCGTCGCTTTCCAGCGCAACGACTTCCGCATCGGCGAGTTCGAGAATATGACCGGTCTTGCCGCCGGGTGCCGCGCATGCGTCGAGCACGCGCATGCCGTCACGCGCGCCAAGCCATTCGGCTGCGAGCTGCGCACCGGCATCCTGCACCGACACGACGCCGTCGGCAAACCCCGGAATGCGATCGACCGGCAGCGCCGACGCGAGCCGCACTGCATGCTTGCCGATCGCGGTCGCTTCGATTCCGCTCGCCCGCAGCGTATCGAGATACGCGTCGACGCTCGCGCGGCGCGCATTCACGCGCAGCGTCAGCGGCCCCTGGCGCTCGCCGGCCGCGAGGATCGGCTGCCATGCGTCGGGCCACGCGCGCTTCACCGAATCGACCCACCACGCGCGGTAATTCCAGCGCGCGACGACATCGTCCTGCAGCGCCGCGACGAGCGCGTCGCGCTCGCGCAGGAAACGGCGCAGCACCGCATTGACCATCCCCTTCGCGAACGCGCATTCGCGGCGGGCGCCGATCACGGTCACGGCCTGGTCGACCACCGTGAACGGCGGATACGCGGCCTCGTCCGCCGGATCGAGCAACAGCGCGAGCGCGCCGGCAAGGACTGCGTGCACGTGCGCGGGCGGCGCCTTGCTGACGAGCCGGCCGATCAGCCAGTCCGCACTGCCGAGACGGCGCATCGTCCGGTAGGCGACGTCCTGTGTCGCCCCGCGCGCAAGGGCCTGCGTACCGGACGCCATCTGCGCGAAAACCGCCGAGAGTGCCGCCGGCAGCGCGGTGCCGCGTCGTACCGCATCGACCGCCTGCGCGGCCGCGTCGAGCGCGAAGCCGAGCGAATCGGGCGCGAGATGCAGCGCGGACAGGCGCGCCGGGCGGCCGGAAGAAGACGGAGCGGTAGAACGGGTTCGTGTCATCGGAGCAAATTCGGCAAACAAGCGCGGCGAGCAAATACGGCAAACGGCGGGATCGCGACACTCGCGTGGCCCCGCGGTCCCAAACCGGGCATTGTAGCGTGCGACGTTGCCGCCCCTTTGGCCCCTTTACGGCACGCACAAATGAAAACCCCGCAGCGCGAAGCGTGCGGGGTGGCGTAGCGGCCCCCGAGCGGCAACTGCCGCACGGGGTGCCGTGGCTCAATCGAAGCGGCCGGTACGCGCCATCTCCATCAGGCGCGCGATGCGCTCCTCGGTGGCCGGGTGCGTCGAGAACAGGTTCTGCAATCCGCCACCATGCAGCGGATTCATGATCATCATCTGCGCCGTGGCCGGATGCGCTTCCGCCGCCTGGAACGGAATGCCTGCCGCATAACGATGGATCTTGTCGAGCGCGGTTGCGAGCGACTGCGGATCGCCGGAAATCTGCGCGCCGCCGCGATCGGCCTCGAACTCGCGTGCCCGCGAGATCGCCATCTGGATCAGCGCGCCGGCGATCGGCGCGAGCAGCGCGACCGCGATACCCGCGATCGGATTGGCCGGCCGGCCGTTCTCGTCGCGCCCGCCGAAGAACATCGCGAAGTTCGCGAGCGCCGAGATCGCGCCCGCCATTGTCGCGGTGATCGTCGAGATCAGGATGTCGCGATGCTTCACGTGTGCAAGCTCGTGCGCCATCACGCCGCGCATCTCGCGCTCCGACAGTACGCGCAGGATGCCCGTCGTCGCGGCGACCGCCGCGTGCTCGGGGTTGCGGCCCGTCGCGAACGCGTTCGGCGCATCTTCGTTGATCAGGTAGACGCGCGGCATCGGCAGGTTCGCGCGCGTGGCCAGCTCGCGCACCATCCGGTAGAACTGCGGCGCCGTGTTCTCGTCGACTTCCTGCGCGTTGTACATGCGCAGCACCATCTTGTCGGAGAACCAGTACGAGAAGAAATTCATGCCGAGCGCGAACAGCAGCGCGATCGTCATGCCGCGCGAGCCGCCGATCATCCCGCCGATCACGATGAACAGGGCCGTGATCGCGGCCATCAGCATCGCCGTTTTGACCCAATTGAACATACCCACTCCTTATCCGTCAGGGGACCCGCCGCACATCACAAAGGCACGGCGGAAAATTGTAAGCGATTTGTTAGATAAGGTCTTGCCGGAAAAATTCAATCTCAGCGTTGCGATGCCGCAAGACGAAGGCCGAGGCCGACGAAAGCGCTGCCGACCGTGCGGTCGAGCCACTTCCTGACACCCGGCTTGCCGGAAAAGCGCGCCGTGACACTGCCCGCAACCCAGGCGACGAGGCTGGTCCACACCGTGCTCATCGCGACGAACACGCCGCCGAGGGTCAGGAACGCCAATGCCTTGTGCGGGCTGTCGGCCGACACGAATTGCGGGAAGAACGACACGAAGAACAGCACCACCTTCGGGTTCAGCACGTTGGTCCAGAAACCCTGCATGAACAGCTGGCGCAGCGGCTTCGCGGCTTGCGCGGCCGCCTTGCCCGACGGCTCGGCCGCCTGCTTCGCGATGATCATCCGCACGCCGAGATAGATCAGGTAGGCGGCGCCAACCAGCTTGATCACCGTGAACGCGGCAGCCGATGCCGCGAGCAGCGCGGTCAGGCCGAATGCGCAGGCGAGCGCGTGCACGCAGCAGCCGGCCGAAATGCCCAACGCCGACATCAGCCCCGCGCCGCGGCCCTGCGCGACACTGCGGCCGACGATATAGGCCGTATCGGGGCCGGGCGTGACGTTCAGCAGGAAGACTGCCAGCACGAAGAAGCCGAAATGGGTGATGCCGAACATGAAAACCTCGAAACCTGAGAGCGCAGGGAAATTCTACGCGCGCCTGCCGCACCGTGCGACTCGGCCGTCCGGCCGATTGCGCACGTCCGGCAGGCCGTGTCGAATGGCGGTCAGGCCGCCTCAGGCAACGTCGGTCAGCGCAAAACGCTGGCCCGCGGCGAGCGGCGAACCGGCCAGGAACTCGCGGGCGGGCAGCCGCTTGCCGCCCGGCTTCTGCAACTGCGTGATGCGCAGCGCACCGCTGCCGCACGCGACGACCACGCCTTCCGGCGCGGCTTCGACGATCGTGCCGGGCAGCGCGTCGCCGCGCGCCGCCACGGGCTCGGCCGCCCACAGCTTGATCGCCGCGCCATCGAGCGTCGCGACGCCGCCCGGGAACGGATCGAACGCACGCACCTGGCGCGCGAGCACGTCGGCCGGCTTGCGCCAGTCGAGCGCCGCTTCGTGCTTGCCGATCTTTTCCGCGTAAGTCACGCCGTCGGCCGGTTGCGGCGTGGCCGGCAGCACACCGTCGCGCTCGAGCTGCACGAGCGCGTCGACGATCAGTCGCGCCCCTTCGGCAGCGAGCCGGTCGTGCAGGGTCGCGGTCGTCTCGTCCGGCGCGATCGCGATGCGCGCCTCCTCGATCATCGCGCCGGTGTCGAGGCCGATGTCCATCTGCATCAGCGTGACGCCCGTCTCGGCGTCGCCGGCCTCGATCGCGCGGTGGATCGGCGCGGCGCCGCGCCAGCGCGGCAGCAGCGATGCGTGAATATTGATGCAGCCGCCACGCGGAATGTCGAGCACCTCCTGCGGCAGCAGCAGGCCGTATGCGGCGACCACCATCACGTCATGCGGAGTCGAGCGCAGCAGCTTGATCGCGTCGGCCGCCTCCGCCGGGTACTTGCCCGTGCGCCGCAGCGACGGCGGCTGCGCGACGGGCACCCCGTGCTCGACGGCATAGCGCTTCACCGCGCTTGCCTGCAGCTTCATCCCGCGCCCGGCAGGGCGATCGGGCTGGGTCAGCACGAGCGGCACCGGAAAACCGGCCTCGTGGATCGCGGCCAGGGCAGCCGCGGCAAATTCCGGCGTGCCGGCAAAAATCACGCGCAACGTATGGGTCATGACAGCTTTCGGGGTCGGGCAGGGCGAACGCGCGTCACATCGCGCGTTCGAGTTTCTTCATCTTCGTCTTGATGCGCGTCTGCTTGAGCGGCGACAGGTATTCGACGAACACGCGCCCCATCAGGTGATCCATCTCGTGCTGGACGCACACGGCCAGCAGGCCCTCGCAGTCGAGCTCGAAGGTCTCGCCCTGCTCGTTGAGCGCACGCACGCGCACATGATCGGGACGCTCGACTTCGTCATAGATGCCGGGCACCGACAGGCACCCCTCTTCGTAGATCTGCTTCTCGTCGCTCGACCATACGATCTCGGGGTTGATGAACGCGCGCAGCTCGTTCTTCTCCTCGGAGACGTCGATCACGATCACGCGCTCGTGCACGTCGACCTGCGTGGCCGCCAGGCCAATGCCGGGCGCTGCGTACATGGTTTCGGCCATGTCGGCGACGAGCTTGCGGATCCGGTCGTCGACCTTGTCGACGGGCTTTGCGACCTTGTGCAGCCGCTTGTCGGGGTAATGAAGAATATTGAGTAAAGCCATGGCGTTCGGTATTCGTGGGGCGGCATGCCGCATCGGCCATCCGGCCAGCTGGCGGTGCCGCCGGGATGCAATGAAGATGAGGCGGACGCGCGGCGAATCAATGCCGCGGATCATGCCTCCTGCAATTGGCCGGGCGCCTGCGCGCGCGGCCCTGTCGAGTATTTCGGATGATGAAAATTTTATCATGGCGCCACGCGGTCCGCTGGCCGCCGCATTCGAGGAGCGCCTCATGTCGCCGCAAGTGCTGACCGCCTCCGCGCTGCGCGCGTGGCTGCAGCTCGCGCATGCGCCCGGCCTCGCACCCGCCGTGCTGCAGGCACTGCTCGACGCGTTCGGCTCGCCGGATGCGCTGCTGCGCGCGTCCGGCGAGGCGATCGCCGCCGCAACCAGCCCCGCCGCGGCACAGGCCGTGCGCGCGAGCGAGCGCGGCGACCTCGACGCGCGCACCGACGCCGTGCTCGCCTGGCTCGACGCACCGGGCAACGCGCTCGTCACGCTCAACGATCCGGCCTATCCGCCGCGGCTGCGCGACCTGCACGATCCGCCTCCGCTGCTATATGTAAAGGGCCGTCTCGACCTGCTGCACGCGCGCGGTCTCGCCGTGGTCGGCAGCCGCCACGCGACGCCGCAGGGTCTCGCCGACGCGACGCGCTTCGCCCGCGAGCTGTCCGACGCCGGGCTTCCGATCGTGTCGGGCCTCGCGCTCGGAATCGACGGCGCCGCGCATCGCGGCGGGCTCGACGGCCGGTCAGGCACGGTCGCGGTGATCGCGACCGGCGCCGATCTCGTCTATCCGGCGCGACACCGTGCGCTCGCCCACGAAATCGCCGCTCACGGCGCGATCGTGTCGGAATGGCCGCTCGGCACACCGGCCCGCGCCGCACACTTCCCGCAACGCAACCGGCTGATCGCCGCGCTCGCGATCGGCGTACTCGTCGTCGAGGCCGCCCCGCGCTCCGGCTCGCTGATCACCGCGCGGCTCGCGAACGAACTGGGGCGCGATGTGTTCGCGATGCCGGGCTCGATCCATGCGCCGCTCGCGCAGGGCTGCCACGCACTGATCCGCGACGGCGCGAAGCTGACGGCGGCGCCGCTCGACGTGCTCGAGGAGTACGGGCTGGGCGAACCGGCGGTTCGCGCGGCGGGCGATGCATCGTGCACCGGAAATCAGCTCGCCAGCGCCGCCAGCCTCCGCGGAACCGGGGCCGCCGGCGTCACACAGGCCGATCCGGCCGATCCGCTCGTTGCAGCCGGCCCGCCGGCGCGAGTCGAGGCATCGCCGGCGCTACCCTACAGCCCGTCCGAACAGGCCGTACTCGCCGCGCTGGGATACGGCCCCGTCACCTACGAATGGCTCGCCGAACACAGCGGCCTGGCCGACGACGTGCTGCACGGCGCGCTGCTTGCGCTCGAGCTGGCCGGTCGCGTCGCGAGCGTCCCCGGCGGACGCTTCGCGCGCCTTGACGCAGCGCCCACCCCGGCCGCGCACGGCGTGCTACATTCCCCCGCATAGGGGCGGCCAAGCCGCCGACGATATCCAAGGAAATCCATGCCCGCGCTGAACCTCGACACCGATGCGGATCGGATCGCCGAGCGCCTCGCCGATCCCGGCACGTTGCTCGTCGCCTGCCTGTGCGCCGAGTGGTGCGGCACGTGCCGCGACTACCGGACGGCCTTCGACCAGCTCGCCGACGCGCATCCGGACGCCTGCTTCGCCTGGATCGACATCGAAACGCATGCCGACCAGCTCGACGATCTCGACGTCGAGAACTTCCCGACGATCCTGATCGAAGATACCCATACCGCACGTTTCTTCGGCACGGTGCTGCCGCATGCGGCAATCGTCGAGCGGATGCTGTCCGACCTGAGTGCGGTACCCGGTGCGCCGCACGCACCGAAATTGCGCAACGTCCTGACCGTCGAAGCCTGAATTTGCGAGCCGGCCCGGCGGTTTTGCGCCCGTTTGCGCGCGCCGCCGCGCCGGGCGCTTGCCGCCGTTGCAGGCCCCCTCTATGATGAGCCGCTTTTTGCACGCCGAGCCGCCGTCGCGTCGGCGTGTGCTATAAAGCGGTCGTTAAAGGGCCCCACAACCGGCGAACCCGGTCTACCAACACACACCTGTCATGTCCAAAGCACTGATCATTGCGGAAAAGCCTTCTGTCGCGAACGACATCGCACGCGCTTTGGGCGGCTTTACCAAGCATGACGAGTATTACGAGAGCGACGATTTCGTCCTTTCGTCCGCTGTCGGCCACTTGCTGGAAATCGCCGCCCCGGAAGAGTACGAGGTCAAGCGCGGGAAATGGAGCTTCGCGCATCTGCCCGTCATCCCCCCGCATTTCGACCTGAACCCGATCGCAAAAAGCGAGTCGCGCCTCAAGGTGCTCACGAAGCTGATGAAGCGCAAGGACGTCGACCGCCTGATCAACGCATGTGACGCGGGGCGCGAGGGCGAGCTGATTTTCCGCCTGATCGCGCAGCACGCGAAGGCGAAGCAGCCGGTTCAGCGCCTGTGGCTGCAGTCGATGACCCCGCAGGCGATCCGCGACGGCTTCGCGAACCTGCGCAGCGACACCGACATGCAACCGCTCGCCGACGCCGCACGCTGCCGCTCGGAAGCCGACTGGCTCGTCGGGATCAACGGCACCCGTGCGATGACCGCGTTCAACAGCAAGGGCGGCGGCTTCTTCCTGACGACAGTTGGCCGCGTTCAGACGCCAACGTTGTCGATCGTCGTCGAACGCGAAGAGAAAATCCGCCGCTTCATCCCGCGCGACTACTGGGAAGTGAAGGCGGAATTCGCGTGCGCGGGCGGCTTCTACGAAGGCAAGTGGTTCGACCCGAAATTCAAGCGCGACGAATTCGATCCGGAAAAGCGCGACTCCCGCCTGTGGAGCCTGCCGGCTGCCGAAACGATCGTCGCCGCGTGCCGCGACCAGGTCGGCACGGTCTCGGAGGAATCGAAGCCGTCGACACAACTGTCGCCGCTGCTGTTCGACCTGACGAGCCTGCAGCGCGAAGCGAACAGCCGCTTCGGATTCTCCGCGAAGAACACGCTCGGTCTCGCGCAGGCGCTGTATGAAAAGCACAAGGTGCTGACCTACCCGCGTACCGACGCGCGCGCGCTGCCGGAAGACTATCTGTCGACGGTCCAGTCCACGCTCGAGATGCTCAAGGAGAGCAACAACTACCTGCCGCATGCGAAGCAGGTGCTCGACAAGGGCTGGGTGAAGCCGAACAAGCGCATCTTCGACAACTCGAAGATCAGCGACCACTTCGCAATCATCCCGACGCTGCAGGCACCGAAGTCGCTGTCCGAGCCGGAGCAGAAGCTGTACGACATGGTCGTGAAGCGCTTCCTCGCCGTGTTCTTCCCGGCCGCCGAATTCCGCGTCACGACGCGGATCACCGAAGTCGCCGGCCATCACTTCAAGACCGAGGGCAAGGTGCTCGTCGAGCCGGGCTGGCTGCAGGTGTACGGCCGCGACGCCGAAGGCGCGGATGCGAACCTCGTGCCGGTGCAGAAGGACGAGAAGGTGAAGACGGACGAAATCGCCGCCGTCGCGCTCGTCACGAAGCCGCCCGCACGCTATTCGGAAGCGACGCTGCTGTCCGCGATGGAAGGCGCGGGCAAGCTCGTCGAGGACGACGAACTGCGCGAAGCCATGGCCGCGAAGGGCCTCGGCACGCCGGCCACGCGTGCGGCGATCATCGAAGGCCTGCTCGGCGAAAAGTACCTCGTGCGTGAAGGCCGCGAACTGATCCCGACCGCGAAGGCGTTCCAGCTGATGACGCTGCTGCGCGGCCTCGGCGTGAAGGAACTGACCGCGCCGGAGCTCACCGGCGAATGGGAATACAAGCTGTCGCAGATGGAGCGCGGCAACCTCGGGCGCGACGCCTTCATGCAGGAAATCGCCCGCATGACGCAGCAGATCGTCAAGCGCGCGAAGGAATACGATTCCGACACGATCCCCGGCGATTACGCGACGCTCGAGACGCCGTGTCCGAACTGCGGCGGCCAGGTGAAGGAAAACTACCGCCGCTTCGCGTGCACGAAGTGCGAGTTCTCGATCTCGAAGATCCCGGGCAGCCGGCAGTTCGAGATCGCGGAAGTCGAGGAACTGCTGCGGGAAAAGACGATCGGCCCGCTTTCCGGATTCCGCAGCAAGATGGGTCGCCCGTTCTCGGCGATCCTGAAGCTCTCGTTCGACGACGAGACGAAGAACTACAAGCTCGAGTTCGATTTCGGCCAGGATACGGGCGGCGAGGAAGGCGAGGCGCCCGACTTCTCCACGCAGGAACCGGTCGGCGCGTGCCCGAAGTGCAAGGGCCGCGTGTTCGAGCACGGGATGAGCTACGTGTGCGAGCACTCGGTGGCCAACCCGAAGACGTGCGACTTCCGCTCGGGCAAGGTGATCCTGCAGCAGGAAATCTCGCGCGAGCAGATGGGCAAGCTGTTGGCCGACGGCCGCACGGATCTGCTGCCGAACTTCAAGTCGTCGCGTACCGGCCGCAACTTCAAGGCGTTCCTCGTGAAGCAGCCGGACGGCAAGATCGGCTTCGAGTTCGAGAAGAAGGAACCGAAAGCCGCCGCTGCGAAGAAGACTGCGAAATCGGCGACGAAGGATGCCGAAACCGTGACGGAAGGTGCAGACGAGAAACCGGCACCGGCTCGCAAGACCGCCGCGAAGACTGCCGCCACCAAGACGGCGGCTCGCAAGACGACGACCCGCAAGACGGGCTCGTAACAGCCTGGACTGGACGCCGGGCGGGCTTTCTCCCGGCGCGTCCTGCTTCGGCAGGCAGCCATAAAAAAACGCGGATCGACTGCTCGATCCGCGTTTTTTCTTTGTGCCGGCGGTAACCGACGCCCGGCCGCCCGGGCCGTCGCGCCGTTACAGCGGCGACGGCGCCGCGACGCGCGTGCGCGGCGAACGCGGCAGGCGCGGCGACAGGTTCGGGTCGGCCGATTCCGGTTGCTCGGCACGCGTCTCGACACCGATCGGCGCGAGCGCGGAGCTCTGCGCGGCCCATTGCTCACCCATCGTCGCGTCGGTCGAGTGGCTGAAGTGCTCGACGAGGTGGTCGATGAACGTGCGCACCTTCGCGGGCAGATGGCGCCGGCTCGGGTAAGCGATGTTGATCTCGACCTGCGGCAGCCGGAAATCCGGCAGCAACCGCACGAGCGCACCGCGCGCGATGTCGCTGCCGATCAGGTAGCTCGGCAGGATCGCGACACCCATCCCGAGCAGCGCGAACTGGCGCAGCATCGCGGTGTTGTTCGCGACGATCACGTTGGTCGGGCGCACGCGCACCTCACCGTCCGGCCCCGTGAACACACGCTCGTCGCCCCAGTATTCGGTCGGCAGGCTCAGGCTCGGATGCTCGGCGAGATGCTCCGGATGGGTCGGCACGCCGTGCTTCTCCAGATAGCTCGGCGTCGCGCACACGGTCATGCAGCCGGTGGTCAGGCGCCGTGTGACGATGCTCGCGCTGCGCATCTGGCGCGTGACGACGATGCCGACATCGAAACCTTCCTCGACCAGATCGACCTGCCGGTCGACCAGCGTGAGATCCGGCACCACCTTCGGGAAATTCTCCGTGTATGACTGCAACACGGGCGCGAGGTTATGCAGGCCGAACACGACCGGCGCGACGATGCGCAGCGTGCCGACCGGCTCGTGATTGCGTGCGACGACCATCTGCTCGACGTCTTCCAGCTCATCGAGGATCTGGCGGGCACGCTCCAGATAGACCTGGCCTGACTCGGTCAGGGAAAGGCTGCGCGTGGTGCGGTTCAGCAAACGCGTGCCGAGCCTGCCCTCCAGATCGGCGACGTGACGCGTCGCGACCGCGTTGGAGATATCCATTGCACTCGCGGCCCGCGCGAAACTGCCGAGATCTGCAACCTTGACGAACACGCGCATCGACTGCAAATGATCCATAAACGACTCCTGCCGCTGTTACAACTTCAAAAAGATGAAGCAAATGCGTAATTCTCCTACGACAGCGGAAATGATGCAGAGTTGCTCAACAAGGCCCCGGTTGACGATAAAAATAGTCAAAAATCCTCGCCCTCTGCGGATAGTTGATCCAATTATTCCGATTGGGACAACAATTGGGTGAACCTCGTCGTGTAAGCGGCCGAATCAGGAAGGACTTATTTGATGCGACACAACAGCGCACCCTTCTGCCCTGCCCGCGAGCGGCGCCGGGTCAGGCCGCCGCCAATTGCGGCGGAGCGTAACAACCTGTTAAAAAGACACCACGAAGGCGGCTGACATAGCATCATGTCGGCCCCGGCCGGGCGGGACGGGTGCGCGAGGTGCGCCGCCGCCACCGCCGCTTTCAACGCGCGACACCCGCTCATCATGAAAATTGCCATCCTCGACGACTACCAGGACGCCGTCCGCAAGCTGAACTGCTTCGAGATGCTTGCCGGCCACGACGTGAAGGTCTTCAACAATACGGTGCGCGGATTGGGACAACTCGCCAGCCGTCTGGCGGAAGTCGAGGCGCTCGTGCTGATTCGCGAACGGACCCCGATTTCGTCGCAACTGCTCGCAAAGCTGCCGAACCTGCGCATGATCAGCCAGACCGGCCGCGTGTCGAGCCACATCGATCTCGAAGCCTGTACCGACCGCGGCATCGCGGTGCTCGAAGGCACGGGCTCGCCGGTTGCCCCCGCCGAGCTGACCTGGGCGCTCGTGATGGCCGCCCAGCGCCGCATCCCTCAGTACGTCGCGAACCTGAAGCAGGGCGCCTGGCAGCAGTCGGGCCTGAAGACGTCGGCCATGCCGCCGAACTTCGGCCTCGGCCAGGTACTGCGCGGCCAGACGCTCGGCATCTGGGGCTACGGCAAGATCGGCCGGCTCGTCGCCGGCTACGGCAAGGCGTTCGGGATGAACGTGCTGATCTGGGGCCGCGAGCATTCGCTCGAGGCCGCGCGCGCCGACGGCTATACGGCCGCCGAAAGCCGCGAAGCGCTGTTCGAGCAGAGCGACGTGCTGTCGCTGCACCTGCGCATGCATGACGACACGCGCGGGATCGTGAAGCAGGAAGACCTGATGCGGATGAAGCCGACGTCGCTGCTCGTCAACACGAGCCGCGCCGAACTGCTCGAGGACAACGCACTGGTCAACGCGCTGTCGCACAACCGTCCGGGGATGGTCGCAATCGACGTGTTCGAGAGCGAGCCGATCCTGCAGGGCTACAGCCTGCTGCGAATGGAAAACGTGATCTGCACGCCGCACATCGGCTATGTCGAGCGCGAAAGCTACGAGCTCTACTTCAGCGCGGCGTTCCGCAACATCCTCGCGTTCGATGACGGCGACATGTCGAGCGTTGCCAACCCGGAAGCGCTGACGCCGATCCGCAAGCGCTGACCGCGCGGGCTGCGCACGCCGCAGCCCCGCCCCTCCATTCCCGATCGTCAGGCGGCCACGCGGCCGCCCGTCATCGCATCGACGCGCGTAAGGAAATGCTCGCCGTCGCGCCGACCGAGATCGTACGCATGCCGCATCTGCGACGGGCTCGTGTAATCCCAACTCGAAATCGGCACCTTGCTCGAAGGCTGGACGTACAGCCGGCGCTGCTCGCCATGCGCGACCGTGAACATCTGCGGGCGCGGATACAGCCGCGTGACGAGCACCAGCACGTCGCCCGGCGTCGGGTCGAGCGCGTCGACCGGCACGTTGTCGACCATCCCGCCGTCGAGCACCGGCCGGCCGCCGCGGCGCAGCACCGGCGTGAACGGCGGCGTGCAGGACGACTGCAGGATCAGGTCGGCGAGTTCCTCGACTTGCGTGCAGGCCTGCGCACGCACGAATTCGGGCCGAAAGCCGAGCGTGCGCCCGAGCGTCGGGTGCAGCGTCTTGCGCACGTACTTCTCGATGTTGTACGCGACGAGACCGGCGGCGACTGCGCTGCGCGCACCGAGCCAGCGCGGCACATGCGACACGCCGATGCGGATCTCCGGCGCCGCGGCAAGCTTCGCGAACGTTTCGCCGTAGATGTCGAGCAGCGCCTGACGGTAAATCCGGTAATGCGGAAACACGGGCTCGCGCCCGAACAGGTTGCCCCAGTACGCGTTCTTCCGGTTGTGGCGCAGCGCCTCTTCGTAATAGCGCATCACCCAGGCGGCGTCGCGTGTATACAGCATGCAGGCAGTTGCCGCGCCGGCCGAGATACCGGTGATCACGCGCGGGCGCAGGCCGAGCGCCGGCTGCGCGACGTCCCAGAAGCCGGCCTGCCACCAGCAGCGATTGCCGCCACCCGCAAAGACGATCTGGTCGAACATCGCGCCGCTCAGCTGACGAGCGCGTAGGTCGACGTCGCGTGAACGGCCATCTTGCCGTCTTCGTCGAACAGCTCGACTTCGCCGAATACGAGATTGCGGCCCATCCGCAGCACGCGCGCGGTGACGAGCACGTCGCCCTTGCGCACGGGACGCATGAAGTTCGTGTTCAACGACACGGTCGTCATCGGCCGGAACTCGCCGAGCGCGGCCGAGATCGCGACCACCATCGCTGTATCGGCGGCCGCCGTGAACACCTGGCCGCAGATCACACCGCCCGAATGGCGGAATTCGCCGGAAAACGGCAGGCGCAGCGTGACGCTGTCGTCGCCGATCGACACGGGGACCAGACCGAGCGAGCGGACCCAGGGGGCCAGCAGGCGATCCAGCAATTCGCGGACTGCGTTTTCGTCCATCTTCGAAAGCCCAGAAAGCGTTGCGCGACCGCCGCGCAACACGTGTGGCGTCATCATACCGGGAGCACGAAAACTGCGATCGCTCGTTATCGGGCCGGCAGCCACCGTTGTCGTGACGAAATATTCTCAGGAAATTCGCAGAAAGGACTTGCCAAGCCTGAAATGCTCGTGCATAATCTTTCTTCTGTTGGGGGCGTTAGCTCAGTTGGTAGAGCAGCGGACTCTTAATCCGTAGGTCGAGTGTTCGAGTCACTCACGCCCCACCAGGAATTTCAAAGGCCGGTCAGCGCAAGCTGACCGGCCTTTTCCGTTTACGCCGCTTTCCTGCCGTTTTTCATTTACGCCGACTCGCTTCGCGTTGCGCGCCCCTCGCGGTACGCGAGCGCACCCATCTTCCGCATCGTTTCCGCTAGAATCGTCCGACAAATATCACACGACCGGCGCAGGCACTGTGGTTCGCCCGCCGGCACTGAGAGAGCATGGGACGTCAGACATGGAAGCATGTGAACGGGACGCGACCATTCAGAGGGCCTGGTTGCGCCGATATCGGCCGGTTCGGCGGGTCACGCCATCCCCCCGATCAAGCCGGAATCCGCAGTGCGAAGCACGACGAACCGGATCCGGTCATGCCGGGTAGGGACGCACTCGTCGCAATGGCGCTCGGCGTCGTGCTGCTCGTACTGGCCGCCATGCTCGCCGTGACGGCCGGGCAGGCGACCGGCCAGCTGGTCCGTGCACCGGGCACGGTCGTGCGCATCGTGCAGGACAGCGACGCGATGCGCGCGTACCGGCCGATCGTCGCGTACCTCGCGAACGACGGCCAGCGTCGCGAAGTCGCCGGCAATACCGCATCGACCGTCCCCGCCTACGACATCGGCGAGAACGTCGAGGTATGGCTCGACCCCGGCCACCCCGAACGCCCCGCGCTGATCGACGATTTCGCGCAACGCTGGTTTCCGGCAATCGTGCCGGCGCTGCTCGCCATCGCATCGTTCGCGATCGGCGGCCTGCTGATCGCCGGCGAGCGCCGCCGCCGGTCGTCCGCCCCGCCGCCGGTCCGCCGCGCCCGCAAGCACGTGCGCAGCCGCTGGGATATCGCGATCGTGCTGATTCCGATCGCGATCGGCACGGGCTTCATCGCCGGCGCCGGTGCGGCCGGCCTGCGCCAGTGGCAGGTCATCCACCACTATGCGCGTTCCACCGGCCATGTCGTCGAGATCGCGAAAAACACGCACTCGCCCCGCGCGCGCACGTCGCTGTATTCGGCGATTGTCGCGTTCACGACCGACAGCGGACGCCAGATCAAGTTCGCGCAGGGTGCGGCGTCGTCGCATCCGGGCCTGCACGAAGGCGAAGCGGTCAACGTGCTGTACGACCCCGTCACACCCGAGCGCGCGGTGGTCGACCGCTTCTGGGATCACTGGGGCCTCACGGCCATCCTGTTCGCGATCGGCGCGCCGTTCCTTGCGACCGGGCTGTTCATCGCCGCGACGCTGTGGCCGGAACACCCGCCGCACGAAGCCGCGCCATGACGTTCGCGTGCCGGCCGCGGACCGCGCGGCACGACGACCGGCTCGGCGCGCACGTCACCGCTCCCTGAACGCCTCCACTTTCGCCCGGTTCCCGCAGGTGCGCATGTCGCACCAGCGCCGCCCGACGCCGCGCCCGCGATCGACGAAGAACCACGTGCAACGGCCGCACTGGCGCACGCGCGCAAAATCGTCGCTGCGCAGCAGATGCTCGAACCCGAGTGCGGCCGCGTCGACCCAGCGCGACGCGACGCGCGCGTCGGGCCGCCACGCGAACCGGCCGTCGACCGCATCGAACGCGCTGCGCCCGATCGCCTCGCGGATCGCAACGGCGAGCCGGCCCGCCGCGCGCGCGCCGGCAGTGCCGCCACTGCCGGCCGTCAGGTGTGCGATCGCGCTGTAAGCCTCCTCGCGAAAGCGATGCAGCGCGACCAGCGCGTCGGCGTCGTCCTGCCGCGCATGACGCAGAAGCCGCGCCAGATCGGCCGGCGCCAGCAACCCCGATCGCTCCGCCCACGCATGCACGGCCGGCCAGTCGGCGAACTTGTCCGCGTCGCGCGTCTTGCCCGTGTCGGCCACCGTGTTGAGGAAGTCGAGCGCCGGATGGCCGCCGACGAAATCGGCTGCCCCCCATTCATGCGCATGTCGCACGGGTTCGTGTCGAGTAACCATTTATTTTCACCTATCGGTTTCACACCCGGACGATCCGGAGTAACCTGTTAACAACCAAAACAGGTTAGCACGGAGATGCCGATGCTCGAACTCGCCAACCGCTTCACTTTCGAAGGCCACCGGATTGCCTGGGGAACGTTCGGCGAAGGCCCGCCGCTCGTGCTCGTGCACGGCACGCCGTTTTCGTCGCAGGTGTGGCGGCGGATCGCACCGTGGCTCGCGCGCCGTCATCGCGTGTTCTTCTACGACCTGCTCGGCTACGGTCAATCCGACATGCCCGATGCGGACGTGTCGCTCGGCCGCCAGAACGCGCTGTTCGGCGCGATGCTCGACGAGTGGAACATTTCGCGACCGCGCGTGCTCGCGCACGACTACGGCGGCGCCACCGTGCTGCGCGCGCACTTCCTCGACGGCGTCGCCTATGCGGATCTCACGCTCGTGAACCCGGTCGCGATTGCGCCGCAGGGTTCGCCGTTCGTGCGCCACGTCGCGCAGCACGAAGCCGCCTTCACCGGATTGCCCGCGTATGCGCATCACGCACTCGTGTCGGCCTATCTCGGCAACGCCGTCGCCCGGCCGCTGAGCGACGAGGCGCTGTCGATCTACCGCGCGCCGTGGCTCACGCCAGCCGGCCAGGCCGCGTTCTATCGCCAGATCGCGCAGATGCGCCAGCACTACATCGAGGAAGCCGAGGCCCGTTACGCGCCGCCGGACTTTCCGGTGCGCATCGTGTGGGGCGAGGACGACGCGTGGATTCCGCTCGAACAGGGGCAGGCGCTGGCCGATCGCATCGCCGGCGGCCAACTGATCAGGGTGCCGCGCGCGGGCCACCTGGTGCAGGAAGATGCGCCGGAAGCGATCGTCGCGGCGGTGCTCGACCGGCCCGGGAAAGGTTGACGCCGCCTGTACCGCTTGTCGCGTGCCGCGTCAGAACACCGGCACGCCCTGCGCGAGCGTCGAGATGAACTTCGCGGTGCGCGGATCGCGCGGGCCGCCGAACAGGTCGCGCGATGCGCCGGCCTCGACCACGCGCCCCTCCGCGAGAAACACCGCGTCGTGCGCGATCGACGCGGCCAGGCGCAGGTCGTGCGTCGCCATCAGCATCGTCGTGCCTTCGCGCGCGAGCTGGCGCAGCACCTCGACGACTTCGACGGACAGCTCCGGATCGAGTGCCGACGTCGGCTCGTCGCACAGCAGCACCTGCGGCGACGGTGCAAGCGCACGTGCGATCGCGACGCGTTGCTGCTGGCCGCCCGACAGCGTGCCGGGCCACGCGTCGGCCTTGTTCGCGATACCGACCTTCTCGAGCAGCGCGAGCGCGCGTTCGCGGGCCCGTTCGCGCGACCAGCGCTGCACGGTGACGAGCCCTTCCATCACGTTCTGCACGACGCTCAGGTGCGGAAACAGCTGAAAGTTCTGGAACACCATGCCGGTCTGTCGGCGCACCGCGAACACGGCGTCGCGCGCCGGCCGGTGCGCCGGCGAGAAGTCGATGCGGGCGTCGCCGACCGTCAGCGCACCTGCCTCGGGTACTTCGAGCAGGTTCACGCAACGCAGCAGCGTGCTCTTGCCGCTGCCGGACGGCCCGATCAGCGCCGTCACGCTGCCGGGCTGCAAGGCGAGGTCGATCCCGTGCAACACGCGCTGCGTGCCGAACGACTTGTCGATGCGTTCGAGCCGGATCATCGCAACTCCGCCTGGAACAGCGCGTGACGGCCGAAGCGGGTTTCGAGGCGACGCTGCAGCGTGGACAGCACCGAACTGAGCAGCAGATAGATCAGCGCGGCTTCCGTATAGAGGATCATCGGTTCGTAGGTCACGGCCGCGATCCGCTGCGCGGCCTGGAAGATCTCCGGCACGGTCAGCACGGCCGCGAGCGACGTGTCCTTCACCAGCGAAATGAACGAATTCGACAAAGCCGGCAGCGCGACGCGCGCGGCCTGCGGCAGGATCGCGCGGCGCAGCGCCTGCGGGCGCGTCATCGCCATCGAGTACGCGGCCTCCCACTGCCCCTTCGGAATCGATTCGATCACGCCGCGGATCACCTCCGCGTTGTACGCGCCGACGTTCAGCGAGAAGCCGATCACGGCGGCCGTCAGCGGATCGAGCACGATGCCGACGCTCGGCAGGCCGTAGAAGATCACGAACAGCTGCACGAGCAGCGGCGAGCCGCGAAACAGCCAGATGTAGAACCGCACGGCGGCCTGTGCCCAGCGCGGCCCGAACAGCCGCACGAGCGCCGCGCCGAACGCGAGCAGCAGGCCGATCGCGAACGACGCGAGCGTGAGCGGAACCGTGAACACGAGCCCCGCGACGAGCAGGGGCTTCAGCGATTCCGCCATCAGGTGAAGCCAGGCCGGCATCGTTCAGCCTCGCGTCACGGCTGCGACACGTCGCGGCCGAAATACTTCTGCGAGATCTTCGCGTAGGTGCCGTCGGCCTTGATGTCCGCGAGCGCCTTGTCGATCGCGGCCACCAGCGCGGGGCTGCCCTTGCGCAGCAGCACGCCCGATGCATCGCTGGCGCCGCCCGTGTCGGTCGCCGCGATCTTCAGTTTCGCGTCCGGCTTGTGCTTGCGGAAATCGAGGTACGACAGCGAATCGTTGATCGTCGCGTCGACGCGGCCCGAGCTCAGCAGGTCGATCGATTCGTTGAAACCCTGCACCGGCACGACGTCCGCGCCATGCGCGGCCGCGAGCTTGCCGAAATTGCTGGTGAGCGTGTTCGCGGACTTCTTGCCCTTCAGGTCGTCGAACGAGCGGATCGTCGTGTTGTCCGCGCGCACGATCAGCACCGCGCGCGACGTGATGTACGGCGTGGAGAAATCGTATTTCGCCTTGCGCGCGTCGGTGATCGACACTTCGTTGACGACCGCGTCGTAGCGGTTCACGTCGAGGCCGGCGATCAACCCGTCCCACTTGCCTTCGACGAACTGCGGCTTCACGCCGAGACGCTGCGCGATCGCGGTCGCGATGTCGACGTCGAAGCCCGTCAGCTTGCCGGTCTCGTCGTGGTACGTGAACGGCGCGTACGTCCCTTCGGTGCCGACCCGGAACACGCCGGACGACTTGATCTGCGACAGGTCGTCGGCAGCCAGTGCGCTCGTGACCGAAACGGCCTGCAGCATGGCGACGACCAGGATGGAGCGAAGGATTTTCATGGTGCGGACCCCGAATGATTGGAGGGAGTGATCCCGCGGCACGCGCGTGCCGTTCGATAAGTCCGCGAATTCTACCGATGCGTCGAGGCACGGCAAAAACGCAAATCGGCTATCGATATGAGCCGATCGAATAACGCGTCGATCAACGCTCGGACTGACGCGCGCACCGGCCGCGAAACCGGTGCACGCGGCTTACACACCGCTTACCACGGCAGCGAATACGTCTTCGTATTCGTGAAGCTCTTCATCGCTTCCTGCACGCCTTCCTTGTACCCCAGCCCCGAGTCCTTCACGCCGCCGAACGGCGTCAGCTCGAGCCGGTAGCCCGGCACTTCGCGCACGTTCACGCTGCCGACTTCCAGCTCGGTGATGAAACGCGTGATGTGGTCGAAGCGGTTCGTGCACACCGACGACGACAGCGCATAGTCGGTGCTGTTCGACATCCTGATCGCTTCGTCGATGTCGCGGAAACGCATGATCGGCGACACGGGCCCGAACGTCTCGTATTTCACGAGCGGCATGTCGGGCGTCACGCGATCGATCACCGTCGGCGAATACAGCGCGCCGTCGCGCACGTTGCCGACCAGCAGCCGCGCCCCGCGCGCGATCGCGTCGTTCACCTGCTGCTCGCAGAACTTCGCGGCCGCTTCGTCGATCACCGTACCCATGTCCACCGACGGATCGGCCGGATTGCCGTACGACCACGCGCGCGTTTTTTCGACGACCAGCTCCGTAAAGCGATCGGCCACCGACTCGTGCACGAGCATCCGCTTGATCGCCGTGCAGCGCTGCCCCGAGTTCTTGTACGAACCCGATACCGCGAGCGTGCTCGCTTCGTCGAGATCGGCGTCTTCCATCACGATGATCGGATCGTTGCCGCCGAGTTCGAGCACCGCGCGCCGGTAGCCCATCCGCGCCGCGATCGACTTGCCGATCGATACGCCGCCGGTGAACGTGATGAGGTCGATCGCCGGGTTCGTGATCAGTTCGTCGGCGATCTCCTTCGGGTCGCCGGTTAGCACCTGCAGCATCTGCGGCGGCAGGCCCGCTTCGTACAGGATGTCCGCGAACAGGTAGCACGACAGCGGCACCTTCTCGGAAGGCTTCACGACGATCCGGTTGTTGGTCGCGATCGACGGCACGATCTTGTGCGCGACCTGGTTCATCGGGTGGTTGAAAGGCGTGATCGCCGAAATCACGCCGAGCAGCGGATCGCGCTGCGTGTACACGCGGCGCTTCTTGCCGTGCGGGGTCAGGTCGCACGAGAAGATCTGACCGTCGTCCTTCAGCACTTCACCGGCGCCGAACGTCAGCACGTCGGCCACGCGGCCCGCCTCGTATGTCGAATCCTTGATGCACAACCCGGCCTCGGCCGTGATCAGCGCCGCGATCTCCGCCGTGCGCGCACGCACGATGTCGGCCGCGCGGCGCAGGATCGCCGCGCGATCGTGGCGCGTGAGCGCCGGCCGGTATGCACGCGCGGCCGCGAACGCGCGCCGCACGTCGTCGGGTGTCGCCTTCGGCACGGTGCCGACCAGCGCGCCGTCGTACGGGTTGCGCACTTCGATCACCGCGTCGCGATGAATCCGTTCGCCGTCGATTCGCAGTGCTTCGCGACGAATCTCGCGGACGTCCGTCGATGCTGCAATGGCGTTCATGAGTGTGTCCCCTTGCGGATGCGGATGCATCACTGCAGATGGTTGAGCGCGATGTCGATGATGTCGAAGTTGCGCAGCCGCGCGCGGCCCGTGACGTCGCCGGCGACCGGCTTGCTGAAGATCAGCGGCACGATCTGCTCGGAGATCCCGCCGTGCGAACGCAGCGGCACGTCGAGGCCCGACAGGTCGTGCTTGATGCGGCGCGTGCCGAGCACGACGTCCTGCTTCGAGATCACGATCAGGTCGCCCATGCGCGCGGGCGGCAGCTCGAAGCGCGCGCAGCCCTCGGCGCCCGTCAGCACGACCTCGATGCCGTCGACCGCGGCGAGCCGCGCGCGCAGCGCCTCGGCATCGGCCGACGCCGGCACGTAGACGGTCGCGAACGAGCCGAGCGCGCCGTGGTGCACGACGTACGGATCGGTGATCGGCAGGATCACGCGCGCCGCGTCGTGACCGAGCCACGCGTCGAACAGCTCCTGCAGGTAGATCACGTTCGGCTCGCCGGTTTCATCGTCGTGCTTCGCGTTCATCCCGTGGTCGGCCGTGATCGCGACGATCGCGCCGAGTTCGTCGAGGCGCTGCAGGTACGTGTCCATCATCGCGTAGAACGCGTTTGCGCCTTCCGTGCCGGGCGCGCACTTGTGCTGCACGTAGTCGGTGGTCGACAGGTACATCAGGTCGATCGGGCGCGTCTCGAGCAGGCGCACGCCGGCCGCGAACACGAATTCCGACAGGTCCGCGCTGTACACGCTCGGCACGGGCTTGCCGACCAGCTCGAGCACGTTGTCGATGCCGTTTTCCTCGACGGTCGCCTCGTCGGCCTTTTCCGACGAGAAGCAGATGCCCTTCAGCCCCTTGCCGAGGAGGCGGCGCAGCTTGTCCTTCGCGGTGACGACCGCGACGCGCGCCCCCTGCTCGGCGAAGGTCGCGAGCACGGTGGGGGCGACCAGGTACTTCGGATCGTTCATCAGCACCTCGGCGCCGGTGTCGCGATCGTAGAAATAGTTGCCGCTTATCCCATGCACCGCCGGCGGCACGCCCGTCACGATCGACAGGTTGTTCGGGTTCGTGAAGCTCGGCACCACGCACTCGCCCTTGAGCGCCGTGCCCGGTTTCAGCAGCGTGCGCAGGAACGGCGCGACGCCGGCCCCGGCGGCTTCCTCCAGGTATTCGTATGCGCAGCCGTCGACGCACACGACCACCACCGGCCGGCGCATCCAGTTGTAGCGGCGGCCGTTCACTTCCACGGATACAGGCGTTTCAGTCATGACGTTCATTCCTTTCAGTTCGAAGGGTAGAGCCGTCGGCGCCCGCGCCGCGCCGAAGGGAGGTGTTTTCCATGCTTGACATTAAAATTGATGATTTGTAGATTGTCAACAACATGCAGAGAACAGAAAGCAAAACAACGCAACAGCAAGAGGGCTGGTCTCCACTCATCCGCCGTGTGCCGCGGCGCCACAGTCAAGGGGTCTGAAGATGAACGAAGTGCCGGTAAACAAGCGTTTGAATGCATGGGCGGCGGGCGCGGCCCGTCTCGCGCTGGCCGCGGCGGTCGCGCTCGGCGCCGCGCAGGCGGTGCACGCAAAGACGTCGCTGCTCGTCTACACCGCGCTGGAAGACGAGGCGATGAAGCCCTACAAGGATGCGTTCGAGAAAGCGAACCCCGACATCGAGATCCGCTGGGTGCGCGACTCGACCGGCTCGGTCACCGCGAAGCTGCTCGCGGAGAAGAACAACCCGCGCGCGGACGTCGTGCTCGGCCTCGCCGCGTCGAGCCTCACGCTGCTCGACCTGCAGGGCATGCTGATGCCGTACACGCCGAAGGGCTTCGACCAGCTCACGCGCAAGTACAGCGACGCGAACACGCCGCCGCACTGGGTCGGCATGGACGTGTGGGGCGCGACGATCTGCTACAACCGCGTCGCCGCGCAGGCGAAGAACATCCCGAAGCCGACGTCGTGGGACGACCTGACGAAGCCCGTCTACAAAGGCGCGATCGTGATGCCGAGCCCGGTTTCCTCCGGCACCGGCTACCTCGACGTGACCGCGTGGCTGCAGACCTTCGGCGACGACAAAGGCTGGAAATTCATGGACGCGCTCGACAGGAACGTCGCGCAATACGTGCACTCGGGCTCGAAGCCGTGCACGCTCGCCGGCACCGGCGAATTCCCGATCGGCATCTCGTTCGAGTTCCGCGGCCACGAACTGCAGTCGCAGGGCGCGCCGATCGATCTCGTGTTCCCCAAGGAAGGGCTCGGCTGGGACATGGAAGGCACGGCGATCATGAAGACGACGAAGCAGCCCGACGCCGCGAAGAAGCTGGCCGACTTCATGGCGAGCAAGGACGCGAACCAGATCACCGCGCGCTGGTGGGCGATCGTCGCGTACCCGGGTGTCGCGCGCAAGCTCGCCGGCATCCCCGACAACTACTCGGACCTGCTCGTGAAGAACGACTTCGTGTGGTCGGCGAAGAACCGCCAGTCGATCCTCGATACGTGGCAGAAGCGCTACGGGGCGAAAACGCAGCAGTAACGCCGCGACCGGCAGCGGGGCCGCGCCGCGCGCCGCCCCGCGTCACCCTTTCCATCGTCGAATCCGGCCCCCGGGCCGCCCCAGCATGGAGGCGCGCATGGCACCTTATCTGAGCGTAGAACGCATCGAGAAGCGGTACAACGACACGCAGGTCCTGACCGACATCAACCTGAGCGTGATGAAGGGCGAAATGATCTGCTTCCTCGGGCCGTCCGGCTGCGGGAAGACCACGCTGCTGCGGATCATCGCGGGGCTCGAAACGCAGAACGCCGGCCACATCATGCAGGACGGCCGCGACATCTCGCGGCTGCCGCCGCAACTGCGCGACTACGGCATCGTGTTCCAGTCGTATGCGCTGTTCCCGAACCTCACCGTGTACGACAACGTCGCGTACGGGCTCGTGAACCGGAAGATGAAGCGCGACGCGATCCACGAGCGCGTGCACACGCTGCTCGCGCTGGTGGGCCTGCCCGACAGCCATCGCAAGCACCCGGGCCAGTTGTCGGGCGGCCAGCAGCAGCGCATCGCGCTGGCGCGCGCGCTCGCGACTTCCCCCGGCCTGCTGCTGCTCGACGAGCCGCTGTCGGCGCTCGACGCGCGCGTGCGCGTGCGGCTGCGCCAGGAAATCCGCGCGCTGCAGCAGCGGCTCGGCGTGACGACGATCATGGTCACGCACGACCAGGAAGAAGCGTTGTCGATGGCAGACCGCATCGTCGTGATGAACCACGGCGTGATCGAGCAGATCGGCACGCCGCTCGAAATCTACCGGCAGCCGGCGTCGCCGTTCGTCGCGGATTTCATCGGCCGCGTCAACACGATTCCCGCCGAAGTCGCGCAGGACGGCACGCTGCGCGCGGGCGCGGTCGGCCTCGACTGCCGCCATGGCACGGCCCGCCCCGCGCAGGGCGCGGCGGTGTCGGTCTACGTGCGGCCGGAAGACCTGCGCATCCGCGTGCCCGGCGAAACGGCCGACAACGTGCTGGCCGGCCGCGTCGAGAAGCTCGAATTCCTCGGCGCGTTCTGTCGCGTGAGCTTCCGGATCGACGGGCTCGACGGCCAGGAGATCGTCGCCGACCTGTCGTATCACGACGTCGACCGCACCGGCGTGGCGGCCGGCGCGCGCATCGATCTCGCGCTCGATCGCGAGCATGTCCGCGTGTTCCCGTGCGCGAAGGAGCGACTGCAATGAGCACCGTCCTGACCGAGCGCCGCCGTGGCGCCTCCGCCCCCGCCGACGTGCGGCAGATCACGCACTGGCACGACCGCATCGCGCAGTTCGCGCTCGTCGCGATGGCCGCGCTGATGTCGCTGTTCCTGCTGCTGCCGCTCACGCTCGTCGTGCAGAAATGCTTCGTCGATGCCGACGGGCGATTCGTCGGCGCGCACAACTTCGTCGATTACCTCGAGGACAGCGGCGTGCTGCGTTCGATGCTGCATTCGCTGACGGTCGGCGCGCTCGTCACGATGATCGTCGTGCCGATGGCGTTCACGTTCGCGTATGCGCTGACGCGCTCGTGCATGCCGCTGAAGAACGCCGCGCGCACGATCGCGCTGTTGCCACTGCTCGCGCCGACGCTGTTGTCCGCGGTGTCGTTCATCTACTGGTTCGGCAACGCGGGGCTGCTGAAGCCGCTGCTGCACGGCCATTCGATCTACGGGCTGCCGGGCATCGTGCTGAGCATGGTGTACGCGTCGTTCCCGCACGTGCTGATGATCCTCGTCACCGCGCTGTCGCTGGCCGACGGCCGGCTCTACGAGGCCGCCGACGCGATGGGTACGCGCCGCATCCGCAAGTTCTTCACGATCACGCTGCCGGGCGCGAAGTACGGGCTGATCAGCGCGACGATGGTGGCGTTCACGATGTGCATCAACGACTTCGGCGTGCCGGTCGTGATCGGCGGCTCGTACAACGTGCTGTCGACCGACATCTACAAGCTGATCATCGGCCTGCAGGACTTCAACCGCAGCGCCGTCGTGAGCCTGATGCTGCTGTGCCCCGCCCTCGTCGCGTTCGGCGTCGACTTCTTCATCCGCCGCCGCCAGCAGTCGCAGCTCGGCGCGCGCTCGACGCCGTACCAGCCGAAACCGTCGCGCGGCTTCGACGCGGCGATGCTCGCGTACTGCACGCTCGTATGCGCGTTCTTCATCGCGGTGGTCGGCATCTCGGTGTTCGCGTCGTTCGTGAAGTTCTGGCCGTACCAGATGACCCTCGGGCTGCAGCACTACGAGATGGGGCTGATCGGCGCCGGCATCTTCGACGCGTACAGGAACAGCCTGCGGATGGCTGCGACGGTGGCGATCGGCGGCACGATCGTCGTGTTCGGCGGGGCGTACCTGATCGAGAAGACGCGCGGCGCGCGCTGGCTGCGCGGCTTCATCGCCCTGTGCGCGATCCTGCCGATGGGCGTGCCGGGGCTCGTGCTCGGCATCAGCTACATCTTCCTGTTCAACGCGCCCGGCAATCCGCTGAGCGGGCTGTACGGCTCGCTGTGGCTGCTCGCGATCGTCACGGTGGTGCACTACTACGCGTCGAGCCACCTGACGGCCGTCACCGCGCTCAGGCAGATCGACAGCGAGTTCGAGGCCGTGTCCGCGTCGCTGAAGGTGCCGTTCTACAAGACCTTCCTGCGCGTGACCGTGCCCGTGTGCCTGCCCGCGATCCTGCTGATCGCGCGCTACCTGTTCGTCAACGGGATGACGACCGTGTCGGCCGTCGCGTTCCTCTACTCGCCCGACACGCAGCCCGCGTCGGTCGCGATCCTGAACCTCGACGACGCGGGCCAGATGGGCCCGGCCGCCGCGATGGCCACGCTCGTGCTCGCGACGTCGTCGTTCGCCTGCGTGCTGTTCGCGTGCATCTCGCATCGACTGCTGCGCCGTACGCAGGCCTGGCGCAACCCGCATCGCCACTGATTCTTTCGCCGCATTCACGTGACGTCCCGACTTCATCGAGGAGACACCATGACGCTCGCCGCCCAGCCCATCCTGCTCACCCCCGGCCCCCTGACCACCTCCGACCGCACGCGCGACGCGATGCTGCGCGACTGGGGATCGTGGGACAGCGACTTCAACACGATCACCGCGCGGCTGCGCGAACGCCTGCTGCAGATCGTGCACGGCGAAGGCACGCACGAATGCGTGCCGCTGCAAGGCAGCGGCACCTTCTCCGTCGAGGCGGCCATCGGCACGCTCGTGCCGCGCGACGGCCACGTGCTCGTGCCGAACAACGGCGCGTACTGTCAGCGCATCGCGAAGATCTGCCGCGTGCTCGGCCGCAAGCTCACGACGATCGACTACAGCGAGGATCGCCGCGTCGATCCGGCCGACGTCGAGCGCGCGCTCACCGCCGATCCGTCCATCACGCACGTCGCACTCGTGCACTGCGAGACGGGTGCCGGCGTGCTGAACCCGCTGCACGACATCGCGCAGGTCGTCGCGAAGCAGGGCCGCGCGTTGATCGTCGATGCGATGAGCTCGTTCGGCGCGATCGACATCGACGCGCGCACGACGCCGTTCGATGCGGTGATCGCCGCGTCCGGCAAATGCCTCGAAGGCGTGCCGGGGCTCGGCTTCGTGATCGCGAAGCGCAGCACGCTCGAACGCTGCGAAGGCAACAGCCATTCGCTCGCGATGGACCTGTACGACCAGTGGGTCTACATGCAGCGCACGACGCAGTGGCGCTTCACGCCGCCGACCCACGTGGTCGCGGCGCTCGACGCGGCCGTCGCGCAATACGTCGACGAAGGCGGGCTCGCCGCGCGCGGCGGCCGCTACCAGCGCAACACGCGCGCGCTGATCGACGGGATGCTCGCGCTCGGCTTCCGGCCGTTCCTCGATCCGGCGATCCAGGCGCCGATCATCGTCACGTTCCACGCGCCGGACGATCCGAACTACGACTTCAAGCGGTTCTACCAGGAGGTCAAGAAACGCGGCTACATCCTGTATCCGGGCAAGCTCACCGAGGTCGAGACGTTCCGGGTCGGCTGCATCGGCCACTTCGGCGAAGCCGGCATCCCGGGCGCCGTCGCCGCGATCGCCGACACGCTGAAAGCGATGGGCGTGCGCCGCGTATCGGCCGAAGCGGCGGCCTGACGTGACGCGATACGACGGGATGTGATGTGACGTACCCCGCCGCGTGCACGTTCGCATGCGGCGGCCGCTTTTCCCGTGCCGTGCATGGCACGGCCCCTTTTCGGCGAACCCTCCCATGCGACCCTTCTGGATCGAACAAGCGCTGTTCAACGACGGCGATCTCGCCCCCGCGCTGCAAGGTGCGACGCAGGCCGACGTCTGCATCGTCGGCGGCGGCTTCACCGGGCTCTGGACCGCGATCCAGGCGAAGCAGCAGAACCCGGCGCTCGACATCGCGATCGTCGAAGCCGACCTGTGCGGCGCCGGCGCGAGCGGCCGCAACGGCGGCTGCCTGCTCACGTGGTCCGCGAAATTCCTGACGCTGCGGCGGCTGTTCGGGGAAGCCGAGGCGATCCGGCTCGTGAAGGCCTCCGAAGCAGCCGTGCAGCACATCGCCGATTTCTGCCGCGCGCACGACATCGATGCCGAGCTGCGGCTCGACGGCACGCTGTACACCGCGACGTCGCGCGCGCAGGTCGGCACGCTCGCGCCGGTACTCGATGCGCTCGCCGCGTGCGGCATCCACAGCTACGAGCCGCTGCCGCCCGCCGAAGTCGCGCGCCGCTCGGGTTCCGCACGCAACCTCGACGGCGTCTACTCGCCGATCGCCGCGACCGTGCATCCCGGCAAGCTCGTGCGCGGGCTGCGCCGCGTCGCGCTCGCGATGGGCATCCGGATCTACGAGCGCACGCCGATGCTCGACTTCACGCCCGGCCAGCCGGCCGTCGTGCGCACGCCGTCGGGCAGCGTGAGCGCGGGCAAGCTCGTGTTCGCGATCAACGCATGGATGGCGAGCCGCTTCCCGCAGTTCGAACGCACGATCGCGGTCGTGTCGAGCGACATGGTCATCACCGAGAAATGCCCGGAACTGCTCGAGAAGACCGGGCTCGTGGACGGCGTGTCGGTGCTCGATTCGCGGATCTTCGTCTACTACTACCGCACCACCGCCGACGGGCGGCTGATGCTCGGCAAGGGCGGCAACACGTTCTCGTGGCGCAGCCGCATCGCGCCCGTGTTCGACCGGCGCTCGCCGTACGAGGCGCAGCTCACGCACAGCCTGCGCGAGTTCTTTCCGTCGCTCGCGGGCGTGCCGGTCACGGCGAGCTGGAACGGGCCGTCGGATCGATCGGTCACCGGCTTCCCGTTCTTCGGCCGCCTGGACGATGCGCCGAACGTGTTCTACGGCTTCGGCTATTCGGGCAACGGCGTGGGGCCGACCTACATGGGCGGGCAGATTTTGTCGTCGCTGGTGCTCGGCCTCGACAACGCATGGACGCGCAGCCCGATCGTGCGCGGCCCGCTCGGCCATTTCCCGCCGGAGCCGATCCGCTATGTCGGCGCGCATGTCGTGCGCAATGCGATCCGCCGCAAGGAGCGCGCGGAGGACGAGAGCCGGCAGCCGGCGGCCGTCGATACGTGGCTCGCGAGGTTTGCGAGCGCGGCGGGGAAGGCGGACAAGGCGTGACGGGAGGGCACCATGCGCGGGGGATCAGGAAAACCCGGGCGGCACGCCAAGCGCTATCCCGCCGCCGGCTTTTTGAGCCCTCGCCTCGCCCGATTGGCGAGCGAGGAAATCCCGTCCATGGAGCAAATCCAATCTCCCACATCGTGATTCCTGCAAAACAGGCAACCCGTCATTCAATTTACTGCGTATCGATGAGACATGCCCCAATACAGACATAATCAACAAATACGTTTACCACTTATCGAGTATTTATTTTTCTATTAAATATCTCAATTTGATAATCACAATCATCATGATAGGATTTCGTGAATTCGATAGATAATCAATTCACTCCATCCTTCATGCATTCGTCAGCAACCGTTGAAATCCTGATTAGCGACTCTCGATCCATCTCGAGAGGATCCCAGTTCGGACATGCCGCGATCGCAATCGACGGAATCGTATACGGCAGGGCGCATCCGGGGTGGGACGTCGATAACATCCGGAGCTATCTGAATCGCCAGCAAACCAAGATGCAACGCGATACGATCGGCTATCTCCTCAACAGCTCCGAGGACGAGAAGAAGATCATTGTTTCCGAGATTAAACGCCGGCGACATGAAAACAAGCCATACTCGCTCGTCGACAACAATTGCTCGTCGAACATAGCCGAATTACTGGGCAAGGCGGGAATTCTGGCTTATGACCCAAGATGGCAACTGCCGGGTATCATAGCCCCTGCGGATTTGATGACCGGTCTGCGCCACTCGAAACGCCTGATTGGAATCCGACGATATCCCAAAAAATGATGCGCCTTCTGCTATTCGCCGCACTCACCATGACGATCGGTGCGTGCTCGAAATATAAAGACGAGAAGTGGACAGCGCTTCAGAACATGCCTGCGTTTGCCGAGCCAAACGACGATAGAACCCAGCCGATCTTTACGGTCAGGAAAGGTGAATCCTGTGTTCCATTGACGGATCGTGTTGCCAAAATTTACGCGTACACAGAAGTGCACTGCGAATCCGGCACGGGCTGGGTTCTGGACGATGCCTTTGATAAACGACGCGGCAAATGATCGCCTGCCGGCGATCCGTGCATTCAGCCCGGGCGCCTTCGATTTCGACCGGGGCTACGCCTGTCCGATGCGACCAGCAACCCAGCCGAAACTCGCAATGCAAGAACGGAAGGCGGTGAGCGCCCGGTCAACGCTCTTTCGTCATCAATGTGCGATGACGCCCGCCGCCCCCACTCACGCGCCAGCCTTCTCCCGCGCCGCCTTGCCCGTCGCGGGCAGCCCCTGCTCGTGCGTTCGGCGCATCCGCGCAAGGCCATGCGAAACGTGCTCGCGCACCAGCGCGACCGCCTGCTCCTCGTCGCCCCGTGCGAGCGCCTGCACGATCTTGTCGTGCTCGGCGGCGGACACCGCGATCGCGTCTTCCTCGGCCTCGATCGCGGCCTGGCGCAGCAGCCCGAGCTGGCGCACCAGCCGGCGGTAGGTATCGGTGAGGTGCGTATTGCCGACGCCGACGACCATCGCGTCGTGGAACTGCACGTTCAGCTCCGTGTAGCGCGTGACGTCGTGGGTCTTCGCGGCGTCCTTCATCGACTGGATGATGCCCTTCAGCACCTTCAGCGTGTCGGGCGAGATGCGCTTCGCGAGCGCGCGCGCGACCGACTCGTCGAGCATCGCGCGCACTTCGTAGATCTCCTCGGCCTCGCGCAGCGGCACGACGCGCACCGTCACGCCGCGGTTCTTCTCGTTACGCAGCAGGCCGGCCTGCTCGAGCGCCCGGAACGCTTCGCGCACGGGGCCGCGCGACACGTTCAGCCTGGTCGCGATCTCGACTTCGTTGAGCTTCTCGCCGGGTGCGTATTCGCCGGAGACGATCGCGCGCTCGAGCATGTCCTGGACGATCATCGCGAGCGACTGGCTTTGCAGGAGTTCGATGGCGCTGAGCGCGTTCGGGGCTGTCATGGTCGGGCAGGCAGCAAGGCTGCGGTAGGGAACGAGGGCGCCATATCGGCGAATGATCCTTGTATACCCTCGGCCCGCCACATTGTCAACAGTTTTCAGTTTCCAAAAGCCAATTCCACGTACCGGGATGCAATCGGGATGCAGCCGGCAGGCGGTGCTCGCGCGGCGGGCCGACCTCGCCCGCATCGCGCGACGCGTGACGGCCGTCAGGCCGTCGTGTGCTTCACCGGCCCCGGATCGCTGTGGCTCGGCCGGCCCGTCTCGACGTGACCCGCGAAGCGGCGCACGACCTTGTCGTCGCCGCCGCGCAGCGTCGTCGCGGTAATCGTCAGATCGTACCAGCCGTGGCTCGACGACAGCGCGAAGTGATCCTCGACGCGTTCGCCCGGCTCCAGCGTGTAGGTGCGCGCATGCGCATGGCTGTACGCGTTGTCGACCGTCACGCGGCAGGTCGCGCGCCCGCTGTTGCGCAGTTGCAGGTACACGTGACGGTTGCGCACGTCGTAGCCGATCCGCGCTTCGGGGTTCGCGTGCCGCCCGTCGGCCGCGAGCCGCGTGTTGCCCTGGAACTCGCACAGATAGCCGTTCGGGCCGTATGCCGCGAGATGGTAATCGCCGCGCGCGGCCGACGTGTTCCACGTGTCGACGAAGCGATCGTGCGCGGACACCGCATAACGACGCGGCGGCGTTGCCGGATTGCGGCGGTCGTACACGTAGAACGCCGCACCCGCGTCGCCGGTGTTCGCGAAGTCGAGCGACACGCTGTCGTCATGGCCGCTCACCCGGCTGTGCACGAACAGCTCGTACGGCAGCGCCCGCGCCGGCCGCGTGCCGGGTTCCTGCGCCGGCATCGCCTGCTGCGCGGGCACCTGGTACGCCTGGCCGGCCGTCGCGATGTGCTGCGGCACCGTGAAGCTCACCGTGCGCGTGTCGGGGCGCGCGGAGAAGTCGAACGCCGACGTGAGGTCGCCGCAGATCGAGCGGCGCCATGCGCTGATGTTCGGCTCCTTCACGCCGAAGCGCGCTTCGAGGAAACGCAGCACCGACGTATGGTCGAACGTCTCCGAGCAGACCCAGCCGCCCTTCGTCCACGGCGAGATGATGATCAGCGGCACGCGCGGCCCGAGGCCGATCGGCTGGATGCCGCCCGGGTCCGCGCCCGGCACGAGCGGGCTCATTTCGCCCGGGTACTTGTTCAGGTCGAGCAGCTCGTCGCCGAGGTTCGACAGCAGGTTCGACGACACGATGCCCTGGCCGCCCACGCCGCTCGTGACCGGCGGCACCGGCGGCACGACGTGGTCGAACAGCCCGTCGTTCTCGTCGTAGTTGAGGATGAACACGGTCTTCGCCCACACCTCCGGGTTCGACGTCAGCGCCTCGAGCACCATGTTGATGTAGAACGCGCCGTCGGTCGGCGACGCCTGCGGGTGCTCGCTGTACTTGTACGGCGCGACGATCCACGACACCTGCGGCAGCCGGTTCGCCTGCACGTCGGCCTTCAGCTCGGCGAGCGTGTGGTCCGACGCGCCCTTGTCGACCAGCGGGCCGCTCGCGCCTTCCTTCACCTGGAACTTCTTGAAGAACATCAGCGAGTTGTCGGTGTAGTTGTCGGTCGGGTCGCCCGGGATGCCCGTGCCGCCCTGGTACACCTTCCAGCTGATCTTCGCGTTCTCGAGGCGCTCGGCGTAGGTCGTCCACGTGTAGCCGTTCACGTCGTCGCGCTCGCCGATGCCCGGGCCGTTCGGCGGGGTGCCGTAGATGTTGCGCGGGTCGACCGTGCCGGTCCACAGGTAGATGCGGTTCGGCGCGGTGTCGGCGTGCGCGGAGCAGAAGTACGAATCGCAGATCGTGAACGCGTCGGCCAGTGCGTAGTGGTACGTGAGGTCCTGGCGCTTCAGGTAGCCCATCGTCAGCACGTCCTGCTTCTGGTTCACCCACTGGTCCCACTGGCCGTTGTTCCAGGACAGGTGGCCGCTGCTCCAGCCGTGGTTGGTGCCCGGCTGGAATTCGGTCGTCTGCTTCGGATCGAGGTAGAACGGCAGCACGTACGGCGCCGACGGATCGAGGCCGCGCGAATGGTAGTTCTTCGTGAACACCGATGCCGGCGGCTGCTGCCACACCGGTGCGCCGCTCGGCAGCAGGTGCGGGCGCGGGTCGTTGAAGCCACGCACGCCGCGCAGCCCGCCGAAGTAATGGTCGAACGAACGGTTTTCCTGCATGAAGATCACGACGTGCTCGACGTCGCGGATCGTGCCCGTGCGGTAGGCGGCCGGCATCGCCAGCGCATTGCGGATCGCGGGCGGGAAGCCCGCGTAGGCGGCCATCGCACCGGCCGACTGCGCGGCGAGGCGCAGGAAATCGCGTCGATTGTTCGAAGACATGAAGGGAACCCTGTTGTAGGTAGGAGTGGGGCGCCGGTCGAGCGGGGCCGGCGGTCGGTGTGTTACGCGCTATTACCCCGCACCCGCATGTCCCGGCCGTGACCGGTTCCAGCAGCTTTCTTGCGCTCACCCCCAGCTTTTTTTCGAAGCGGCGCACGACGCGCCTTTCATGCGGCCGACACACGCATGCGCTACGCTGACGCGCGATGAAGAGGGGAGAAGCCGAGTCGTGTTCGATCAGCTGAAGGCATTCCACGCGACCGTCCGGCAGGGCAGCATCACGCGCGCCGCGCGCCACCTGGGCGTGAGCCAGCCGACGATTGCCGCGCAGATCCGGCAGGTCGAGCAGCTGTACGGCATCGAGCTGTTCTACCGCAGCGGCCGCAAGCTCGAGGTCACCGAGACGGGTATCGAGCTGCTGCCGCTCGTCGAGAAGATGATCGCACTCGAGGCGCAGGCCGACATCATGCTGCGCAACGTCGGCGGCCTGTTCGAAGGTCACCTGCGGATCGGTGCGACGGGGCCGTACTACATCATGGACGCGGTCGGCCGCTTCTCGAACGCGCATCCGTCGATCGCGCTCACGTGCCGGATCGGCAACTCCGAGGAAATCCTGCAGGCGCTGCAGGAATTCCGCATCGATCTCGCGGTATCGTCGCAGCGCAACGACGCCGAAGGCCTCGAACGCAAGGTGATCTCGACCGACCCGCTCGTGCTCGTCGTGCATCGCACGCATCCGCTCGCGCGTTTCGACGCGATCGATCCGGCGCAGCTCGCCGACGTGCGGCTGCTGATTCGCGAGGAAGGGTCGGTGACGCGCCGCTGCACGGAGGCGATCCTCGCGGCGGCCGGCGTCGCGGCCGTATCGATGGCCGAGATCGGCAGCCGCGAAGCGATCCGCGAGGCGATCCTGCACGGCGTGGGCGGCAGCCTGTTTCCGCTCGGCGAGGCCGAGCGCCATCCCGACCTGCGCGTGATCGCGCTGCTCGGCGTCGACACGACGATCGACGAATACGTGTACTACCTGAAGGCGCGCCGCCAGAGCCCCGCGATCGACGCGTTTCTCGCGTGCATCCTGCGGGCCGACGGCAACACGGCCGCGGCAGCTGCGGCGGCCTCGGCAGCCGGGGCGGATGAAGCAGGACGAACGGCGCGGCGGGCGAACGCGCGCTGAACTGCCGCGCGTTCGCCGGTTCCGCACTTTGCCGGCGCTTTTCCCGCGCCTTCCCTCGTTTTTCCTCGTGCCTTCCTTCTGTCGTTGCGCTCACCTCATTTCGGCAGTGCCGGAATCATCCACGTCAGCACGTGCTGCTGCAGGAACACCAGCACGCCGAGCAGCAGCGTAAGGATCACGCTGTGCCAGAAGGTGCGCGCAAACACGACACCTTCCTGCCCTTTCAGGTCCGTCGTCGACACACCCGTCGCGATGTTCTGCGGCGAGATCATCTTGCCCATCACGCCGCCCGACGAGTTGGTCGCGGCCATCAGCACCGGATCGAGGCCGAGCTGCCGCGCGGCCACGACCTGCAGGTTGCCGAACAGCGCGTTGCCCGACGTGTCGCTGCCGGACAGGAACACGGCGATCCAGCCGAGCGACGCGGACACCAGCGGGAACAGCGCCCCCGTCGACGCAACGCCGGTGCCGAGCGTATAGCTGATGCCCGAGTAGTTCAGCAGGTACGCGAGCCCGACGATCATCATCACCGTGACGATCGCGATCCACGTCTGCCGCCAGGTCTTGACCACGCATTCGAGGAACGCGCCGATACCGGTGCGCGTCAGCGCGGCCGTGATGATCGCCGAGAGCAGGATCGCGGTGCCCGTGCCGAGCGGCTGGAAGTCCCAGATCGCCGCATACGGCTTGTGGTACAGCGACACGAACACCGCGTTGTGCAGGCCCGGCCACTTGATCTTCACGTCGCCGATCGCCGCGACGTTCGCGTGCACCCACACGATCACGACCACCGACACGACGAGCCACGGCAGCCAGCCGCCGAAACCCGCGCGGGCGGCACCGGCCGTTGCGGGCACGCTGCGCGCGAGCGCGTATTGCGGATCGGGTTGCGGCTTCCACACCTGGAGGAAACCGATCGTGACGATCAGCGACGTGAGCGACGACAGCACGTCGGTGAGCTGGTAGCCGAGGAAGTTCGACGTGACGAACTGCGCGATCGCGAAACTGCCGCCCGACACGAGCAGCGCGGGCCACAGCTTCGAGATCGAGCGCAGCCCGCCGTACGCGCCGACCACGTAGAACGGCAACAGCAGCGCGAAGAACGGCAACTGGCGGCCGACCATCTGCGCGAGTGTCGCGGGCGGCAACGACGTCACCGCGCCGAGCACCGTGATCGGCACACCGAGCGCGCCGAACGCAACCGGCGCCGTGTTGAACAGCAGCGTATAGGTGAGCGCTTCGAGCGCGGGGAAGCCGAGCGCGATCAGGAGTGCGCTCGTGATCGCGACCGGCGTGCCGAATCCCGAGATCCCTTCGAGCAGACAGCCGAACGAGAACGCGACGACGAGCAGCACGAGGCGCCGATCGTCGGGCAGGTTGTCGAGCATCCACTGCCGGAACTGGTCGAAGCGGCCCGACTTCACCGCGATGTTGTACAGCAGCAGCGCGTTGAAGACGATCCACATCACCGGCACGACCGCGAGCGCCATGCCCGCGCCGACTGCGTTGAACGCGAGCCCGGCCGGCATTCCCCACGCGCCGATCGCGACCGCGAGGCCGGCGACCAGCCCGGCGAGCGACGCCTGCCACGCGGGGCGGCGCAGCACGCCCAGCGCGATCAGCGCGACGGCGATCGGGATCGCGGCGACGAGGAAGGACAGCAGCAGCGAGTTGGCGACCGGCGTCAACGGCTGCGCGAAGACAATGCCGGGCGGCAGGGCGTCGGTGGGATTCATCGCGTCTCCAAAGTCGACCCGGGGCTGGCGCGACGGCGCCCCCGGATTCGGTGCAAAGCGGTCCTTCCGGAATCGCGACGGCGCTCAGGCGCTTGTGCACGCAACGACGTCGCGCGGCCAACCGATCGGTCGCTTAAAAGAGGTTAGGAGGCGCGGGGCGCTTCTACAAGGAGGACAAGCCCGATGCGTGCCGACCCGGTACGGGCCCGCCGCCGCAGGCTGACAGGCAGCGGGCGGGCCGCTGTCGCGTTCGACAGGATGCCCGTCACGCGCGGCTCACCCGCGCAATGTTGCACATGCGGCAAAGGTGCCTGACGGCCGGCGGGATGTTTCGTTTGGCGTCCGAAGCCTAGACTGGCTGCATCGATTCCGCCCGCGCCGGTCACGGCACGGCACCGGAACCTCACGGAGTGAATACGATGAAGACGATGAAACAAGCCGTATGCGCATGCTTGCTGATCGGCGCGGCCTTCGCGGCGCACGCGCAGGCGGCGTCGACGCTGACGCGCGCCGAGGTCCGCCAGGAACTCGTGGAGCTGCAGGCCGCCGGCTACCGGACGAGCCTGGCAAGCAGTCCCGACTTTCCGGAAAAGATGCAGGCGATCATGCACCGTGCCGCGCAGGCACGCGGCGGGGACGCCGGCTACGGCCGCGACGGCGGCGCAAACGTGGAATCGGGCAAGCCGGCGCTGCCGCACGCGATCGATCGCGGCACGTACGCACACCACTGACGGTGGATCGCCCCGGATCGGGGGCGCCACGGCGCACACCGACCGGCGACGGAGGACGCATCGCGCACCGCGCCGATCGACGCGGTGCGCGTGCGCCAGGCATCACACGCTGAAGCGGTTCAGCGTATACGCGCGATAGGCCGCGACGAATGCGTCGAACGATCCGGCCTCCTTCGCTTCGAGCTCGGCCTGCTCGGCGAGCGACTTCGCGGCGAGCGCCTGCTCGGTGCGCAGCGTGTCCGCCGACGGCGGGTGCGCGCGGAAATGCGCGGCATGCGCTTCGCTCTGCGCCAGCGCGAACCCGAGGAACGACTGCCCGCGCTCGCGCATCGTGCGCAGCACGCGTGCGGACGACGTGCGCTCCGGATCGGCGAGCTTCTCGCGCTGCGCGGCGATCGCGCGCGCATGTTCGTCGCCGCCGCGGATTTCGTCGAGACGGCGGCCGACGGTTTCGATATCGGCCATCAGTTCGTCCGCCCACGCCTGCAGCGTGATCGGCGCGCCGTCGCGCTGCAGCGTGAGCCCGGGCTTGCGCCCTTCCATCGTCACGCTGCCGAAGTTCGCGTTCGCCTCCTGGTACGCGGGGCAGTCGAGCACCGGGCTCTCGTCGAGCGCGCACGCGAGCAGGAAGGCGTCGATGAAGCGCGCGGTTTCCAGTGCGATGCCGGTCGGCTCGAACGGATCGATGTCGAGACAGCGCACCTCGATGTACTGCACGCCGCGCGACGCGAGCGCATGCAGCGGCCGCTCGCCCGAATACGTGACGCGCTTCGGCCGGATCGTCGAGTAGAACTCGTTTTCGATCTGCAGCACGTTCGTGTTGATCTGGATCCACTCGCCGTCGCGATGCGTGCCGATGGCCTCGTATGCGGGATACGGCTCGCTCACGGCCTTCGACAGCGCGTCGAGATAACCGGGCAGCGTGTTGTAGTCGACGTGCAGCGCGGCCTGGGCGGTCGTGTTCGAGTAGCCGAGATCGCTCATCCGCAGGCTCGTCGCATACGGCAGGTACAGCGTATCGGCGTCGAACGTGTCGAGCCTGTGCGGCTTGCCGCGCAGGAACTTCGTGTCGAGCGCGGGCGATGCGCCGAACAGGTACATCAGCAGCCAGCTGCGGCGGCGGAAGTTGCGGATCTGCGCGAGATAGCGCTCCGACTGGTAATCGACGAGCGTGGCCGTCGACCCTTCTTCCGCATGCAGGCGCCGCCACACTTCCTCGTGCAGCGAGTAGTTGTAGTGGATGCCGGCGATGCACTGCATCGTGCGGCCGTAGCGATACGCGAGGCCGCGCCGGTACACCGTCTTCAGGCGGCCGATGTTCGACGTGCCGTAGTCGGCGATCGGGATCTGGTCGTCGGCGGGCAGCAGGCCCGGCATCGAGTCGTTCCACAGCATCTCGTCGCCGAGCGATGCATAGACGTAACGATGCAGATCGTCGAGGCGTTCGAGCGTGATCGCGGCGTCGCGTTCCGCGGGCGTGATCAGTTCGATCAATGCTTCGGAATAGTCGGTCGTCAGCGCCGGATGCGTGAGCGCCGAACCGAGCGCGCGCGGATGCGGCGTGAACGCGATCATCCCGTCGCGCGTCACGCGCAGGCTTTCCTTTTCGATGCCGCGCAGGCCGTCGGGCAGATGCTGCCGCGTCGGGCCCGAGCTCAGTGCTTCGAGGCGATTCAGCAGCAGTTCGGACTGGCGGTGAGTCATGGTGTTCGACATGGAGACGCAAGTGCGTGACGGCCGCGCGCAGAACGCCGCGCGCGGCCGGCTGGATTGTTGGTCGCTTCGTTGGTAGCGGGCACTTTAACATCTCGCCGAAACCCGCGCTTGAGGTGGCGCCGGGCATGGTGCGCGGGCCGGAGCGGGCCGCCGGACGGGCCGGCCGCGGCGCTCGCCGCATCTCCCACCGGTTCCGGGCGGCGGCAACGGGCACGCCGGTTGAGCGCATTCGTCCGACGGAACGTGACGCGCGAACGGGGGACGGCAGGTGCAACCGTGCCGCCGAATCGACCGCGGAGAGAGGCGAAAGTGTGCGTCGTGCGCCCGGCATCGGGCGGACGACGGATTCGAGAAACAGCCTTGACGGTCGAAGTCCGGCGGTAGCCAACGAACACCGGCACGGCTTGCGCGACGGGTTGCATCGCGGCTTCGCCGGGTCGCACCCGGCCGCGCAACTCAGTGATCGGCAGTTGCCCTCACCCGCCGCGCGCGCCGCCCGCCCGGTCGGCCACTTCGTTCCACAAATGCAGCGCCGCGTACGCGCGCCACGGCCGCCAGCCTTCGGTGCGACGCTTCTGGGTCGCGAGCCGGTCGAGCGCCGGATCGCGCGCGGCGATCGACTGCATCAGCACGAGATCGGAGGCCGGCCACGCATCCGGATCGCGCCACGCGCGCATCGCGATGTATTCGACGGTCCACGGGCCGATGCCGGGCAGATCGAGCCACGCACCGCGCAGCGTCGCGAGATCGGCGTGCTCGCGATCGACCGGCACGTCGCCGGCTGCCACCGCGCGCGCCGTGCCCGTCAGTGCCGCCACCCGCTTGCCGGGCATCCCGATCTTGTCGAGATCGCAGGCGGCCAGCGCCTCCGGTGTCGGAAAACGCCATGCGGGCGCACCGTCGTCTTCATGAACCACGCGCTCGCCGGCCCGCTCGACGAGCCGGCCGACGATCGTCGTCGCGGCCTTCACGCTCACCTGCTGGCCGACGATCGCGCGCACGGCCAGTTCGAACCCCGACCACGCACCCGGCACGCGCAGCCCCGGCGCGGCCTCGACGAGCGGCGCGAACCACGGATCGCGCGCCAGCCCGCTGCCGATGGCGGCCGGATCGGCGCCGAGGTCGAACATCGTCGCGACGCGCGCGGCGAACGCATCATCGACATGACGCGCGACTGCGCCTTCGACCGTCGCGACCAGGCAATGCTTGCGCGGATGTTTCGCGACCGTGAGCCGGCCGGCGTCGCCGTGCAGGTCGACGATGCGGCGATACACGCCGTCCGCCACCTGCTCGACGCCCGGAATCGCGCGCCCGCTGAAGAAGCGCAGGACGCGCGCCCAGTCGTAAGGCGCATTGAAGCGCAGTTCCATTTGCGCGGACGGTGGCACGCGGCCGCCGTTCACGATGGACGTAATCGTCGTTCTTGCGATGCTCAAGCTGCACTGCCCTCCGCGACGGATTCGGTTTCATCGTCGTGCACGTTGCGCGCCTCGGCGGCAAGCAGCGTCGCCTTGCGGCGCACGCCCCAACGATATCCGGAGAGCGCGCCGCCCTTTTGTACGACGCGGTGGCACGGGATCGCGAGCGCGACCGGGTTCGACGCGCACGCGGACGCGACGGCGCGCACCGCGCGCGGCGCGCCCAGCGCCTCGGCGATCTCCGAGTAGCTGCGTGTTTCGCCGTACGGAATATGCGTCAGCGCTTCCCACACGCGCTGCTGGAAGGTGGTCGGCGCGATGTCGAGCGGCAGGTCGAACGCGTGCCGCGTGCCGTCCAGGTACGCGCGGATCTGCGCGACGAACGGCGCGAGCCGTGCCGACGCTTCGACCAGCTCGGCGCGCGCGAACGCGTCCTTCAGCTCGCCGACGAGCGCGGCCGGTTCGTCGCCGAACGCGATCCGGCAGATGCCCTGCCCGGTCGCCGCGACGAGCACCGTGCCGAGCGACGTCGAGGCGGTCGCAAAGTCGATCCGCAGGCCGGCACCCTGGCGGCGGAACGCCGACGGTGCCATCCCGAGCTCGCGCGGCACCGACGCATAGAGTCGCGACGGCGAGTTGAAACCCGCGTCGACGGCCGCCTGCGTGACCGGCTGCCCGCTTTGCAACGCCTGCCGCAGCGCGGCGCCGCGCTGCGCGGCCTGGTACTGCCGCGGCGACACGCCGACCACGCGCTTGAAAAGCCGCTGAAGATGGAACGGGCTCACGTGCACGGCATCGCTCAGCTGCTGCAGCGTGAGCCGCTCGGCATGCGCGTCGAGCACCGCGCACGCGCGGTTGACGATCTCGAGCTCGCGCGGCAGCCCTTCCGGCTGGCAGCGCTTGCAGGGCCGGAAGCCGGCCGCGCGCGCGGCGGCCGGATCGGCGAAGAAGGACACATTTTCGCGGCGCGGCAGCCGCGACGCACAGGTCGGACGGCAGAACACGCCGGTCGTGCGCACGGCGTAGAAGAACGCGCCGTCCGCATGCGGATCGCGCTCGGTCACGGCGCCCCAGCGGGCATCATCGGTCGGATAGGCGGTTTTCATCTGAACCTCGCACTCTCTAGTGTAGATGGTGCCTACTCTAGACATCGGCACGTGCCGTCGCGCCCTGAATCTTGCTCTGTGATTCGCCCCGGATAATCAGGGGCGCATCACTCGGAAATAAGTCCGGCGAAACGCGCGCGCCGGCTGCTGCAGCGCGGTTTTCGTCATCGTCCCGTCACTATTTTGCTGCACTGCGGATGCGACAAATCGCCGTCCTGACGTTTTTTTGCATTCGGAATATTGCGTCGCACCATCGCCGTGTGTATAGTTGGAACTGTCTCCTCCATGTCTCCTCCTGATATGGATTAAGCCCGTTCCGCTTTGCGTGAACGGGCTTTTTTTCGTCCGTCGATTGTGCCGCGTTCCGGCGGGCGGCGCAGGCGCGATGCGTCTACACTCGATGCTCGTCGACTGCGAAGGAGCGCCTGCCCATGAAACCCACCATCCGCGCGATCGATCACATCGTGCTGCGCGTGACCGACATGGCCACGATGACGCGCTTTTACTGCGACGCCGTCGGCTGCCATGTGGAAAAGGAACAGCCCGACCTGGGCCTCGTGCAGCTACGCGCCGGTGATGCACTGATCGACCTGCTGTCGGTCGGCGGCCCGATCGACCGCCCTGACAGCGGCCCGCCCGGCACGGGGCGCAATCTCGATCACCTGTGCCTGCGCGTCGAGCCGTTCGATCCCGACGCATTGACCGCCCATTTCGCCGCACACGGCGCACGGCCGGGCGCGCCGGCGGAACGCTACGGCGCCGGCGGCTACGGGCCGTCGATCTATCTGTTCGACCCGGAAGGCAACATGCTCGAATTCAAGGGGCCGCCGGCCGCGATCGGCTGAAGGCGGCCGGCGCGCGAGCCGTCATGCGTCCGCGCGCGCCTTCAGCACCGTCCATTCGACCGCGACCGGATCGTGGTCGGCGCTTGAGATCCACGCGGTGCCGTCCTGCACCGTGCACTGCAGGCGCATCGAGCGCTCCGCGAGCCGCCCGAGCGCGGCCGCGACGCCGTCGGCCAGCGACAGCACCTGCACGTTGCGCAGCCGCTCGACCTTGCTGCGCACGCCCTGCCACCAGATATCCGACGTCTTGCCGCCGTACGCGATCACGGTGACCTGCCCGGCGCGGCCGGCCGCCTTCGAGATGCGCCGCTCGTCGGGCTGACCGGCTTCGATCCAGACGTCGATCGCGCCCGTCAGGTCCTTCTGCCACAGATCGGGCTCGTCGACGTCCGACAGCCCCTTGCAGAATTCGAGCCGCTCGTGCGCGAACAGCGCGAACGCGACGATGCGCACCATCATCCGGTCGTCGGTTTCCGACGGATGGCGCGCCACCGTCAGCGCGTGATCGGCGTAGTAATGCCGATCCATGTCGGCGATTTGCAGTTCGGCTTTGTAGATCGTGGATTTCAGCGCCATGCGGATACGGCCCGGGCGGGCATTCGGTTCGGTCGGGCCGTGATGATACCGAATGCGCGCCGTCCGGCGCGTGTCATGCGCCACCCACAGCGCAACGGCCCGGCATGTGCCGGGCCGTGTTCGGTTCGCGCCGCCGGCTCATCGGGCCGGCGCGCTCGCGCGTCGTGCGACTGCGCGGTGGATGGGCGGTTACTGGCGGTTACTGCTTGACGAAGCGCGAATCGGTCCAGAGGCCCTGCTGGTCGCTGTTGTCGGCGCTGACGAACTGCACGTCGCCCTGGTCGACCGACACGACGCGGAAACGCTGGCCTTCCGGTACCGACAGGCAGCGGTAGTCGTCGAAGTATTGCTGCTTCGCCTGCGACTTGCCGTCACGTTCGTGACTCAGTACGGAGTCCAGATTGTCTTTCGACAGGCAGCCCCATGCATTCTTCGTCAACTGGATTTCCTGCGCCGGCTTGACGGCCGAATCGCCGCCCGCCTGGGCAATCGACACCGCGCAAAATGCGCCGACGAGGGCAAAAAGGATACCGGTACGCTTCATCATGTTCTGTCTCCAGGCTTGCGGACACCAGGCTTGGGTTAGCTATGTGTTTAAAGGTGATCGTGAACCGCGTTTTTCACTTTAGAAGACCGGCAAGCGATAGCAAGCACATTTGTTGTGCGACCGCAATAGCGGCGGATTGTCGCACCCCGTGCGCAGCCTGATTTTTGCGCGGCACGCGCGGCGGGCAACCCCCGTTGCGCGGCGGACAGGCTCGTCACGCCGGGCGGAAAGCGTTATCCGACAGGGCTTTCATCCAAGTTACATTGCAGCGATTGAACGGTTTGGATAATCCATTTCGTCATCCGGATCATTTTGATGCGCCGCACATAAAGTCATTCGAAAACGAATCGACTTTACCGCAGTGCGGAATCGCAAATACCTGATACAAGAAAAATGCCAGGCATAAGCGAATCCGTATTTATCCGTAGTTCCCCGAATGTATTCGGCGCCCGCGAAAACCCCGCTGCAAGCGCCTTTCGCCAGCGCGTTTACCCTGCCTTGTTCGGACTGGATTGCTGACGGTCGAAATAATCGCGTTGAAAGATGCACATGCGATAAGCGTTGTGATACGCCCCGTTTCCGAAAAATTCTTCCTTCAACTCGGCCTCGTGCTGGAATCCGCATTTTTCGTACACGTGAATCGCCGCCGCATTCGACGTATCGACGATCAGGTACAGCTTGCGCATGTTCAGCACCTTGAACGCGTACTCGATCGCGAGGCGCGTCGCCTGGCCCGCATAACCGCGCCCCTGGCATTGCGGCGCGATGATGATCTGGAACTCGCCGCGGCGATGGATGTAGTCGAGCTCGATCAGTTCGACGAGGCCGACCAGTTCGCCCTGCGCGTCGACCACGACGAAACGGCGCTCGCGCTGGTCGTGCACGTGGCGGTCGTACAGTTGTGACAGTTCCGAGAAGGTTTCGTACGGCTCCTCGAACCAGTAGCGCATGATCTTTGCGTCGTTGTTCAGTTCGTGGACGAAGCGCAGGTCCTGGCGCTCCAGCGGCCGCAGCGCGAGCGTGTTGGTATCGTTCTGGAGTTGCATGTTCATGTCCTGTTTGATGCCGGCGCATGTGCGGCAAGGCCGCTTCCGGACCTGTTTCGCACTGTAAGAAGTTGAACGCGGGCGAAGTTCAGAGCCTAGAATGGGAGCAAGGGTTCCTGCCACCGCAAGGAGGCTATCGTGTTCGAGCAAGTGATACTCGGAATTTTCCTCGTGCTGCCGCTCGTGATCGTGGCGGCGCTGTTTTCCGACGAACTGTGGCAGGAACATCGGCGCCAGCATCCGCGTGACGAAAACGCACCGCACATCGACTGGAAGCATCCGTGGCGCCGCGTACGACGCGGGCATTGAGTCGACTGGCGTTGGTCCGCGGGGCGCGCCGGCCTGGCCGCCCTGGCGGGTGAACGCATGACGCACCCTGGTACGCACCCGGTTACACGCCCGAATTCCGCTTCGATCCGATTCCCGCTCAACCCGCTCACTCCGCGAGACGCCGCCGTGAACGACCAGCCCGCCCAGCCTCCGCACGACATTCCCAACGAAACGATCGACCTGCAGATCGCCGACGTGCTGGCGGCCGTCCGCTACCCGGCCAACAAGGATGCGATCGTCGATGCCGCCCGCGACGCGGGCGCCAGCAACGAAGTGCTGTCGATGCTCGACGGCCTGCCCGAACAGGACTACGCGGACGTCGACGCCGTCACGCACTGGGTTGCCGGCAACTTCGGTCCCGGCCTCGGGGTTTGAGCGCGCAACCATAACGCGATAGGATCAGGCCGCACCGGTCGCGCAGCGGCCGGCTGGCTGTCGCCCGGCGCAAGACCGGGCGTTTCCGCGTACGTGCCCCGGGGAACTCCATGGAAGGCATCCTGATCCAGCACACGACACGCCGTCAGCTCTGGTTCGGCGCACTGACGGCGCTCGTCATCGTGCTCGCGCTCGGGATCGCCGCGCCGCACGCGAACGTCGCGCTGCCGGCCGTCGAGCCGTTCATGCCGATGTGCGCGCTCACCGTGTTCACCACCGCGAGCATCGCGGCGTTCTTTCTCGGCGCGCAGTTCACCGTGACCCGCCAGCCGGTGCTCGGCGCGCTCGGCGGCGCCTATGCGTTCACCGCGCTCGCCGTCGCGCTGCAGCTGCTCACCTTTCCCGGCGTATTCGCGCCGCACGGGCTGTTCGGTGCGCAGCCGCAAAGCGCCGCGTGGATGTGGATCTTCTGGCATGCCGGCTTCCCGAGTTTCGTGATGGTCGCGCTGCTCGCGCGCGCGCGGCTGGCGCGCGCACCGGTCGGCGTGCGGCAGACACGGTGGTGGACGCTCGCACTGGTCGGCGGGCCGGCTGTCGTCGCGGGATTGCTGAGCCTGTTCGCGCTGAACGTGTCGCTGCCGCCCGCGTTTCATCCGCCGGGCGACGCGTCCGTGCTGCCCGTCAACGCCGTCGCGCTGGTCGTGTGGCTGCTCAATGCGCTGGCGCTCGTTGCCGTGCTGGCCACCGGCCGGCTGCGCACGACCCTCGACCTGTGGCTCGCGATCGCGGTGCTTGCGTGCGTCACCGACACCACGCTGAACCTGATGAGCACCAATCGCTTCACGGTCGGCTGGTATCTCGCGCGCGTGTTCAGCATGTTCACGCCGGGCGTGCTCGTATGCGTGCTCGCATGGGAAGTGACGATGCTGTACCAGCGGCTGTTCGAGGCACACGCGACGCTGATCCGTTCGTCCGCGCGCGACGGCCTGACGGGTGCGTTCAACCGCATGCACTTCAACGATCACTTCCACACGCTGTTCCTGCAGTCGCGACGGCAAGGCGAACCGCTGTCGCTGCTGATGGTCGACGTCGACCACTTCAAGGCGTACAACGACGCGTTCGGTCACGTGAAGGGCGACGCGTGCCTGATTGCCGTCGCGAATGCGCTGGCCGGCGCGGTGAGGCGGCCCGCGGACATGGTCGCGCGTTACGGCGGCGAGGAGTTCGCGATCGTGCTGCCGAACACGGGCGCGCGCGGCGCGCGGGTCGTCGCCGAGGAAGCGCGCGAAGCGGTATTGCGGCTCGATCTCGCGATGCCGACATCACCCGCCGGACGCGTGAGCGTGAGCGTCGGCTGCGCGACCGTGGCGGCCGACGATCTCTCCACACCCGACGCGTTGATCGAAGCCGCCGATGCCGCGCTGTATCGTGCGAAGGATACGGGGCGAAACAGGGTCGTCACTGCCTGAAAACGTCTGCTGTTTGGGGATTTGTTACGGTCATTGTGACCGGAATAATCCGCCGTTACGGATTGCGGAGCAGGGAAACGATCGCTTACAGCCGGTGTTGCGGGCGCTCGCTATGCTGGGTTTCATATTGAACCCGAGCAGGTGAACCCGATGAAGAAGACCCTTTTGCTGATTGCCGGCGTCGCCGTGTTGTTGAGCGGCTGTATCGTGGTGCCTGACGGTGGTGGGTATTACGGTGGTGGCGGGTATTACCATCACCGGCATTGGGATTGAGGCAGGATGACGACCTTGTACTGACGAGGTTACTGAAAGAGAAGGGCGGGACAACCCCGCCCCTTGCTCATGATGACCGCCAGCGTTAGCGTCCGTTGCGCAGGTCACGACGCATAACTCTAGCCAATCTCGCCTCGGCCGCGTCGATCAGAAAGGAATAGAGATGATCGATCCACCGCACGCGCCGATGCACCACCCTTGGCCAGGACCGCGATGGTCCTTGTAGTCCGGGTGGTTGTACCCGGCCAAACGATCCCAACTGGGCGTCTGCACATAGATCACCAGATTGCCATCCGGCTGGAATGCGAACAAGGCATTGCCATTTCCGCCCGTGTTGGTTTTCCAAATCGGTGTGCCTGCATCGTTATACAACACGAAATTCCCGTCGTTCTGCATCCATGCAGACGTCACACCTTTGCCTGCCGTACCGGTGTTCCAAATCGCAGCGCCATTCTTGTACAGCACCAAGTTCCCATCGGCCTGCAGAATGAAAAAGTACTGTCCGATCGTATAGCTCACCCCAGCCGTCAACTTGGTGTTCGGGTAAAGGACACGAGCCTCGTTTGATTGCATACTCGAAACATCGCTCGTCTTGCTGTCCCAAATAGGACGCATCCAGTAGAAGACAATATTTCCGTCATCCTGAACATTCAGAAATGAGTTGGAGCGCTCCGTCTTGACTACCCAGATCGGACGATTATCATCGGTATAAAGCACGAAATTCCCGTCCGGCTGCATAACCGCACGTGTCACACCTTTTCCGTTGGTTTTTGCTTGCCAGACAGCCTGACCGTTGGATGCGTAGAGAACCAGGTTCCCATCTGATTTCTGCAGCGTCAGACAATATTGATTGTTATCAGAGCACACCGACTGCCCTGCCCACATCGTAACACCAGGCTCGAGACGCTTTGCAAATGCAAGCGATTGAAAAACCAAGAAAATAAAAGCAAAAGCAGACAGCTTTTTCACGCATTCCCCCGGAATCAGTTGAGTTTGATAATTCTCTTCCTTCTTCACATCAACCTGCGCGACGCAATCCTACATTTGTTCACACAAATGAAGCAAGATTTTTATCGCACGCGTGAGATTCCGAAATCCACCATACATTTCTGCTCAAGGCGCAACCTGATCGCTCGGCGTGATTAATTCACTTTTCGATACAGTTTATCTTCATAATTTCGAAAAGCTGGCAATGACGAATTCACGCCGTTGCGAAGAATGTCCGTCGCAGCACCGACACTGGATAAAGGACAGACACCGACTTCGCCAAACGACTCCGGCCCCCTCGGGCTACGGCATCACTTCCCGATACAAAACCTGCTGAAAATCACCCCCAGCAGATCATCCGAAGTGAACTCCCCGGTAATCGAATTGAGTTGCTCCTGCGCGAGCCGCAGTTCCTCGGCAAACAGATCGAGCGACTGAGCGCGTTGCTCCGCATGATCCGCCGCCTGCGCGAGATGCTCCTGCGCGGCCCGCAGCGCGATCAGATGCCGCTCCCGCGCGAGATACACACCTTCCGCCCCGGCCTGCCACCCGGCGATCCGCAGCAGCTCCGCGCGCAGCATGTCGATCCCGTCGCCGCGCTTCGCCGACAGATGCACCTCGGTCAGGTCGCCCTCCGCCGCCGGATGCTCGACGCACGCCGCCACGCCGGTCAGGTCCGTCTTGTTCAGCACGCGTACCACCGGCACGCCGCCCGGAAACCGCGCGGCAATCGTCTCGTCATCCGCCGTCATCCCGGTGCGCGAATCCAGCAGATGCAGCACGACGTCCGCCCGCTCGATCTCGCTCCACGTGCGCGCAATGCCGATCCGCTCGACCTCGTCCTCCGTCTCGCGCAACCCGGCCGTATCGATGATGTGCAGTGGAATCCCTTCGACCTGGATCGTCTGCGCAACCTTGTCGCGCGTCGTGCCCGCGATCGGCGTAACGATCGCCAGCTCCGCGCCGGCCAGCGCGTTCAGCAGCGACGACTTGCCGACGTTCGGCTGCCCCGCGAGCACGACCGACAATCCTTCGCGCAACAACGCGCCCTGTCGCGCATCACCCAGCACGTGCGCGAGCTGCGCGCGAATCTTCGCGAGCTTGCCGCGCGCGTCGGCCGCCTCCAGGAAATCGATCTCCTCTTCCGGAAAATCGAGCGTCGCCTCGACCAGCATCCGCAGCGTGATCACGTCGTCGACGAGCGCATGGATCTGCCGCGAGAATGCGCCGTCGAGCGAGCGCCCGGCCGAACGCGCGGCCGCCTCGGTGCTCGCCTCGATCAGGTCGGCAACGGCCTCGGCCTGCGCGAGATCGAGCTTGTCGTTCAGAAACGCGCGTCGCGTGAATTCGCCGGGCTCCGCGAGCCGCAGCCCGAAACCTCGCCCCGCATCCAGGCAGCGCTGCAGCAGCAGCTGCATCACGATCGGCCCGCCGTGCCCCTGCAGCTCGAGCACGTGCTCGCCGGTGTACGAATGCGGCGCCGGGAAATACAGCGCGATCCCGCGGTCGAGCGGCGCGCCGTGCTCGTCAAGGAACGGCACGTAGCTTGCATGGCGCGGCGCGAGCTTCTGCCCGCACAACGCGTCGATCAGCGGCAATGCGGCCGCCTCGCCGGCGCGCCCGAACGATACACGGACGACCCCGATGCCACCCCGGCCGGCAGCAGTGGCAATGGCGACGATCGGATCGGAATCGGTAGCGAGCATGGGAATCGGTTGAATCGGGTGATCAGTGAGTATGGTGCGCCCGCGCAACAGTTCGGGCATCGGAACGCCGGCATTGTAGCGTGCCGGCTCACACGCCATCGGTCGCCACGCTGGATTCGGACGCGCCCGAATTTATCCCGCCGGGGATAAGCCAAGTATCAGTCCGGCGCAATGTCACAGTCACCGTTTCGGACGAGTATGCCTGCTGGAGCGGCCCAACACTGTGGCCCTCAATTTTGCCCCCCACTCCGATCGAGATCGGGATTCGTCTGAACGAGATACGTTTAGCCCGAATGGTTGTCTGAAACGTGGTGGTGGAATTGCACAATCTCCCCCATGCCGACATCCGAAGAAAAAGCCGCGTTCTCGGAACGCCTGAAATTCGCCCTGCGGCGCAGCCCGGAGAAGATCACCGGTGCGACCGAACTGGCGAACCGATTCAATCTGCGCCACCGCGGAGCGCAACCCGTTTCGCCGCAAACCGCGCATAAGTGGCTGACGGGTCGCACGATTCCGACGTCGGACAAACTCGCCACGCTCGCCGAATGGCTGCGCGTCGAACTCCACTGGTTGCATTACGGCCCGTCGCCGAGCGTGATCGAACATCCGACGCCGCAACCGCTGCCGCGCGACGAGCGCTATCCGCCGACGCCCGAGACGATCGAACTCGCGTCGAAGATCGAAGCGTTGTCGCCGCATCATCGCTACCTCGTGCAGGAACTGGTCGAGCAGTTCTACGGCGACTCGGGCGAATCGAAGAAAGGCTGAACCGGCACCGCAAAAGCAAAAAGCCGCATGGCGCGAACCATGCGGCTTTTTTTGCGTGCATCGCGGGCGGCTCGCCGCCCGCGTGTGCAACGGGCGTCAGGCCGGTTTCTTCTTGGCCCCGCCGAGCTTGCGCGTGATGTAGTACTGCTGTGCGATCGACAGCACGTTGTTCACGACGTAGTACAGCACGAGGCCGGCCGGGAAGAAGAAGAACATCACCGAGAACGCGATCGGCATGAACTTCATCATCTTCGCCTGGACCGGGTCCGGCGGGGTCGGGTTCAGGCTCGTCTGCACGTACATCGACACGGCCATCAGCACCGGCAGGATGAAGAACGGATCGCGCTGCGACAGGTCGTGAATCCACAGAACCCACGGCGCGCCGCGCATTTCGACCGAGGCGAGCAGCACCCAGTACAGCGAGATGAACACCGGGATCTGGATCACGACCGGCAGGCAGCCGCCGAACGGATTGACCTTCTCGGTCTTGTACAGCTCCATCAGCGCGGCGTTCATCTTCTGCGGATCGCTCTTGAAGCGTTCGCGCAGCGCCTGCATGCGCGGCGTGATTTCCTTCATGCGCGCCATCGACTTGTAGCTCGCAGCCGACAGCGGGAAGAACACCGCCTTGATCAGGATCGTGAGCAGCACGATCGACCAGCCCCAGTTGCCGATGTAGCCGTGGATCTTCTCGAGCAGCCAGAACAGCGGCTTCGCGATGATCGTCACCCAGCCGTAGTCCTTCACGAGTTCCAGGCCCGGCGCGATGCCTTCGAGCATGCGCTCCTCTTCCGGACCGGCGAACAGGCGTGCCTGCACGTCGGCCGACTGGCCCGGCGCGATCGCGGCGACCGGCTGCTTCACGCCGACGCGGTACAGCGTCGGATCGATCTTTTCAGCGTAGATGTCGCGCTTCACGCCCTGCTGCGGAATCCAGGCCGACGCGAAGTAGTGCTGCACCATCGCGACCCAGCCGTTGTCGGCGGAGGTCACGTAGTCGGCCTTGTTCTTGTCGAGGTCGCTGAAGTTGATCTTCTGGAAGTGCTTCGCGTCCGTGTAGACCGCCGGCCCGAGGAACGTATGCGAGAACATCGGCGTTTCGACGGCCGTGTTGTCGCGCACCAGTTCCATGTAGACCGTCGGCGTGACAGGTGCCGTGCCGACGTTGTCGATCTTGGTGTCGACGCCGATCACGTAGCTGCCGCGCGTGAACGTGTAGGTCTTCACGACCTTCACGCCGCCCTTCACCGGCGATTCGAACGACAGCTTCAGCGCGTTCTGGTCGCCCGTCAGCGACGTCGAGCCGGGATTCAGCTGCGTGTAGACGTCGTTGTGGTTCGGGAAATCGCCGCCGAGCAGGCCCGAGCGTGCGAGATACGTATGGCCGGCCGTGTGGTCGAACAGCGTGATGTACAGGTCGGGCTGCTTGCCGTCGCCCTGCTTCTTCAGCGTCAGCTTCGCGAGCGTGCCGCCGCGCGTGTCGATTTCGCCGTCATAGACGTCGGTCGAGAACTTCACGAGCTGCGCCTGGGCGGCCGGAGCAGTGGTCGACGGGGCGGCGCCGGCTGCGGCGGCAGGCACTTCACCTGCGGTCGTCGTCGCGCCCGTGCCCGATGCACCGCCGGCAGCGGCCGCGGGGGCCGTCTGCGTGGCGCTCGGGAAGAACATCGACGGGCGTCCATGGGACCGCTGCCAGTTGTCGTACAGCATGACAGCTGACATGAAGAAGATCACCCATAGGACGGTGCGTTTGATATCCATGCGTTGTCTCAGAGTCGATGGGACCGCGCGTCGGCTTCGCCGCGAGCGCGAGTGTCGGAGTTGGGCGGCGGGACGAGGTCGATGCCGCCCGCGGAAAACGGATGGCATCGGCACACGCGCCTGACGGCGAGATACGTGCCGCGCGCGGCGCCATGATACTGGATTGCCTCGCGCGCGTAATCCGAACAGGAAGGATAAAAACGGCAACGGTTGCCGAGCATCGGGCTCACGGCAACCTTGTAGAAGCGCAGCAAGGCGATCAATACCGTTTCCATACCTTGGGCGGCGCCGTTCGACGCCGCGTCAAAACCGGCCGGGCAGGCGCGAACGCCGCACCGGGCACGGATGCGTCACTCGGACGCGGGCTTCGACGCACGGCGGGCGATTTCCCGGACTGCCCTGTCGAGCAGCTCGCGGATCTCGGCCGCGCACATCGCCGCGAGCGGGGCGGAAGCCGCGCTCGGCAGCGCTTTCTTGTCGAAGCGCGTGTGCTGCCGCAGCAGCAGGTCGTAACCGGCGAACTCGGCCCGGCGCAAGCGAAACGCATCGCGCGCCAGCCGCTTCACGAGGTTACGTGTTACCGCACGCGGCGCATACTTCTTGCCGACGACGAGCCCCAGACGCGCGGGCTGACCGGTCGGCTTGCCGTAAATCACGAAGTGCGCGGAGCGCCGCCAGGGGCGCAAACGAAAAACGGATGAAAATTCATCCGTTTTCAGAAGTCGCGCAGCTTTCGGGAAGGCGGCTTTCGTCTGCGACGGATTCGCACCCGGCTCGACGGCACCTTCCGCAGGACTGCGGACGGCGGACACAGCGCGCAACCTGCCTTAGATGGCGAGGCGCTTGCGGCCCTTCGCGCGGCGAGCGTTGATGACCTTGCGGCCACCTGCCGTCTTCATGCGGACACGGAAGCCATGGGTGCGCTTGCGGCGCGTCACGGACGGTTGGTAAGTACGTTTCATGATGTTCTCACTTGTTCGAGAATGTCGAAATTCAGGGGACCGCGTGCCCTTAACCGTAGGCATTCGGGCGAACGCAATCGCCGGGAATACAGGATTGGTTTTCGCGGAACCCGCTATTTAAACCGTTTTTCTCTTGACGGTCAATACTTTAGGAGTCGCTCGCCTGTGCCGGCCCGCACCGATCCGGCCCCGCGACCCACAATCCCGGCCTGTGGATAACTCGCGCTGTGGTCGCGTTTGGCGGTAGAATCTCGCCTTATCTCCAAGAATCCCGCACGCCGCCTCGGCTCGCGCCTGCCCCTCCAACACTGTGACGCAGGCGTCCGAGGCACGCTCGCACGACCGCTTCGGGCCTTGTTGCGCAACCGCGACAAGGGCGCCTGCGAGCCGCGCTGTGCACGCAAAAAACGACAGTTACTTGATGAACGATTTCTGGCAACACTGTTCCGCACTGCTGGAGCGCGAGCTGACGCCCCAGCAGTACGTGACGTGGATCAAACCCTTGGCCCCGGTGGCCTTCGATGCGTCGGCGAACACGCTGTCCATCGCCGCGCCGAACCGCTTCAAGCTGGACTGGGTCAAGAGCCAGTTTTCGGGACGGATCTCCGATCTGGCCCGCGAATTCTGGAACACGCCGATCGAAGTCCAGTTCGTCCTCGATCCCAAGGCAGGCATGCGCAGTGCCGCGGCCGGCGCCGCATCGGGCGCAGCCGCCCCGCGTGCGCCGCTCGCACCGAGCGGCCCGGCCGCCACGGTGGCCGCGATCGCCGCCAACCTGGCCGCGAACGCCGGCGCTGCGCCCACAGCGCCGGCCGACGTGCCGATGACGCCGTCGGCAGCCGCCGCGCACCACCTGAACGCCGACGACGCCGACATCGACCTGCCGAGCCTGCCCGCGCACGAAGCGGCCGCCGGCCGCCGCACTTGGCGGCCGGGCCCCGGTGCCGCACCCGCGAACGGCGGTGAAGCCGATTCGATGTACGAGCGTTCGAAGCTGAACCCCGTGCTCACGTTCGACAACTTCGTGACCGGCAAGGCGAACCAGCTCGCGCGCGCCGCCGCGATCCAGGTCGCGGACAACCCGGGCATCTCGTACAACCCGCTGTTCCTGTACGGCGGCGTCGGCCTCGGCAAGACCCACCTGATCCACGCGATCGGCAACCAGCTGCTGCTCGACAAGGCCGGCGCGCGGATCCGCTACATCCATGCGGAACAGTACGTGTCCGACGTGGTGAAGGCGTACCAGCGCAAGGCGTTCGACGACTTCAAGCGCTACTACCACTCGCTCGACCTGCTGCTGATCGACGATATTCAATTCTTCTCGGGCAAATCGCGCACGCAAGAGGAATTCTTCTACGCGTTCGAGGCGCTGGTCGCGAACAAGGCGCAGGTGATCATCACCAGCGACACGTATCCGAAGGAAATCTCGGGCATCGACGATCGCCTGATCTCGCGCTTCGACTCGGGCCTCACCGTCGCCATCGAGCCGCCCGAGCTGGAAATGCGCGTCGCGATCCTGATGCGCAAGGCGCAGTCGGAAGGCGTGAATCTCTCGGAAGACGTCGCGTTCTTCGTCGCGAAGCATCTACGCTCGAACGTGCGCGAACTCGAAGGCGCGCTGCGCAAGATCCTCGCGTATTCGAAGTTCCACGGCCGCGAGATCTCGATCGAGCTGACCAAGGAAGCGCTGAAGGACCTGCTGACCGTGCAGAACCGGCAGATTTCGGTCGAGAACATCCAGAAGACCGTCGCCGACTTCTACAACATCAAGGTCGCGGACATGTACTCGAAGAAGCGCCCCGCGAACATCGCGCGGCCGCGACAGATTGCGATGTATCTCGCGAAGGAACTCACGCAGAAGAGCCTGCCGGAAATCGGCGAGCTGTTCGGCGGGCGCGATCACACCACCGTGCTGCACGCGGTGCGCAAGATCGCCGACGAGCGCAGCAAGGACGCGCAGCTCAACCACGAGCTGCACGTGCTGGAACAGACGCTGAAGGGCTGAGCGCGCGGCGCGCTTGATAATTCGGCCTCCGCCCCAATTTAAGGGGGGCGGTTCGGTTTTGAGGCACAATACTGGTTTGACCGCCCCGGTGGTGGCGGGCCAAGAGCCCGGCCGGCGGGGCGCTGCGAGGCTGCTGCGCTGCAGGCCGTTACTCAACGAAGGAACTCTATGCAACTGGTCAAGACCGAACGAGACACCCTCCTCAGGCCGCTGCAAACGGTCAGCGGCATCGTCGAACGCCGCCATACGTTGCCGATCCTCGCCAACCTGCTGATCACCAAGAACGGCCCGGACGTTTCATTCCTGTCGACCGACCTGGAGCTGCAGATCACCACGCGCGCCGATTTCGGCGTCGGCGGCGACCAGGTCGCGACCACCGTCGCAGCCCGCAAGCTGCTCGACATCCTGCGCGCGATGCCTGACGGCCAGGTCACGCTGTCGCTCGCCGACAAGCGCCTCACCGTTCAATCGGGCAAGAGCCGTTTCGCACTGCAGACGCTGGCGGCCGACGAGTTCCCGACCGTCGCGCAGGCGAAGGATTTCGGCGCCACGCTCACCGTCCCGCAGAAGTCGTTCCGCCAGTTGCTCGGCATGGTCCACTTCGCGATGGCGCAGCAGGACATCCGCTACTACCTGAACGGCATGCTGCTCGTCGTCGACGGCGACCAGCTGATGGCCGTGGCCACCGACGGCCACCGCCTCGCGTTCTCGTCGATGAAGCTCGAAGGCGGCACGTTCGGCCGCCAGGAAGTCATCGTGCCGCGCAAGACGATTCTCGAGCTGCAGCGCCTGCTCGAGGACATCGACGACACCGTCACCATCGACATCGCGCAAACCCAGGCCAAGTTCACGTTCGGCCAGGTCGAGCTCGTGTCGAAACTCGTCGAGGGCAAGTTCCCCGACTTCCAGCGCGTGATCCCGAAGGCGCACAAGAACACGTTCGAGATCGGCCGTGAAGAACTGCAGCGCTCGCTGCAGCGCGCGGCGATCCTGACCTCGGACAAGTTCAAGGGCGTGCGCTGCATCATCGCGCCGGGCCAGCTGAAGATCATGTCGACCAACGCCGATCAGGAAGAGGCGCAGGAAGAACTCGAAATCGCCTACCAGGGCGATACCGTCGACATCGGCTTCAACGTCACGTATCTGCTCGACGTGCTCGCGAACCTGAAGGTCGACACCGTGCAGGTGAGCCTCGGCGACGCCAGCTCGAGCGCGCTGATTACCGTGCCCGAGAACGACGAGTTCAAGTATGTCGTGATGCCGATGCGCATCTGACGCGCACGACATCAAGACACACACCAGGGGGCGGCAAGCCCCTTTGGCGTTTTTATGGCGAACCGACAACCCGCCCTTTTAGTGCCTTTTCGGCACTTGGGCGGGCCAGGAAACTGGAGCGGCCCGGCGATTTCCTTCGCTGAAACGCACCGCGCCGCCACCTGAGTGGCCTCGCAGAACCGGAAGATATCCATGAGTGAACAGCACAATTCGCAACCCGATAACAGCAGCTACGGCGCCTCGTCGATCCAGATCCTCGAAGGTCTGGAAGCGGTGCGCAAGCGCCCCGGGATGTACATCGGCGACACGTCTGACGGCACCGGTCTGCACCACCTCGTGTTCGAGGTGCTCGACAACTCGATCGACGAAGCGTTGGCCGGGTACTGCAACGACATCCACGTGACGATTCACGCCGACAACTCGATTTCCGTGACCGACAACGGCCGCGGGATCCCGACCGACGTGAAGATGAACGACAAGCACGAGCCGAAGCGCAGTGCCGCCGAGATCGTGATGACCGAGCTGCACGCCGGCGGCAAGTTCGACCAGAACAGCTACAAGGTGTCGGGCGGCCTGCACGGCGTGGGCGTGTCGTGCGTGAACGCGCTGTCGAGCTGGCTGCGCCTCACCGTGCGCCGCGACGGCAAGAAGCGGTTCATGGAGTTCCACCGCGGCGTCGCGCAGGATCGCGTGCTCGAGGTGGTGGACGGCGTGGAAGTGTCGCCGATGCTCGTGACCGGCGACACCGAGAACCGCGGCACCGAAGTGCACTTCATGGCAGATCCGACCATTTTCGGTACGGTCGAGTATCACTACGACATCCTCGCGAAGCGGATGCGTGAACTCTCGTTCCTGAACAACGGCGTGCGGATTCGTTTGACCGACCTGCGTTCGGGCAAGGAAGACGATTTCGCGTTCGCCGGCGGTGTGAAGGGCTTCGTCGAGTACATCAACAAGACGAAGACCAACCTGCACCCGACGGTGTTCTTCGCCAACGGCGAGAAGGACGGCGTGGGCGTCGAAGTCGCGATGCAGTGGAACGACAGCTACAACGAGAACGTGCTGTGCTTCACGAACAACATTCCGCAGCGCGACGGCGGCACGCACCTGACCGGCCTGCGGGCCGCGATGACGCGCGTCATCAACAAGTACATCACCGACAACGAAATCGCGAAGAAGGCGAAGGTCGAGACGACCGGCGACGACATGCGCGAAGGGCTGTCGTGCGTGCTTTCCGTGAAGGTGCCGGAGCCGAAGTTCAGCTCGCAGACGAAGGACAAGCTGGTTTCGTCCGAGGTTCGTGCGCCGGTTGAGGAAGTTGTGGCGAAGGCGCTGGAAGAGTTCCTGCTGGAAACGCCGATCGACGCGAAGATCATCTGCGGGAAGATTGTTGAAGCTGCTCGGGCGCGGGATGCTGCGCGGAAGGCGCGTGAGATGACGCGACGCAAGGGCGTGCTCGACGGCGTTGGTCTGCCGGGCAAGCTCGCGGACTGCCAAGAGAAAGACCCGGCGAAGTGCGAAATCTACATCGTCGAGGGTGACTCGGCAGGTGGATCGGCCAAGCAAGGACGTGACCGCAAGTTCCAGGCGATCCTGCCGCTGCGCGGCAAGGTGCTGAACGTCGAGAAGGCGCGCTACGACAAGCTGCTGTCGTCGGAGCAGATCGTCACGCTCGTGACCGCGCTTGGGTGCGGGATCGGCAAGGAAGATTACAACCTCGACAAGCTGCGCTATCACCGCATCATCATCATGACCGACGCGGACGTCGACGGTGCGCACATCCGGACGCTGCTGCTCACGTTCCTCTATCGCCAGATGCCGGACATGATCGAGCGCGGGTACGTGTATATCGCGCAGCCGCCGCTTTACAAGATCAAGGCGGGCAAGGACGAGCGGTATCTGAAGGATGACGTGGAGCTCAACGCGCATATGCTGCGGTTGGCGCTGCAAGGGTCGGAGCTGGTGCCGGGTGAGAATGCTGCGGCGATTTCTGGGGATGCGCTTGGGGAGCTGGCAAGGTCGTATCTGCTGTCGCAGAGCGTGATCGATCGGTTGAGCCGGTTGTATGATCCGGCTGCGCTGGAAGCCGTTATGGACGGTGTGGTGATCGATCTTTCCAATGAGGAGTCGACCGAGGCTTCGGCTAAGGCGCTGCACGCTGCGTTGCATGATGAAGCGCTGAAGAACGAAGTGCGGGTTGTGCCTTCGTATGACGCGGTTCGCGAACAGCGGGCGCTGCATGTCGAGCGCACGCATCACGGCAACGTGCGCGTTTCGGTCATCGACCAGGAATTCCAGCACACGGCGGATTATCAGCAGCTCGTGACCACCGCGAATACGTTCAAGGGGCTTATTGGGGAAGGTGCGGTCATCAAGCGCGGTGAGCGCAGCATGGCTGTCGCGGACTTCAAGAGTGCGATGAAGTGGCTGCTGGCGGATGCTGAACGCAATGTCTCGAAGCAACGCTATAAGGGGCTGGGGGAGATGAACCCCGAGCAGCTGTGGGAAACGACGATGGATCCGGCCGTGCGGCGGTTGCTGCGTGTGCAGATCGAGGATGCGATTGCTGCGGACGGGATCTTTACTACCCTCATGGGGGATGACGTCGAGCCGCGGCGGGCGTTTATCGAGTCGAATGCGTTGCGGGCGGGGAATATCGACGTTTGAGGCAATCGTAAGCCGTAGGGCGCCAGAGTATGTGCGACTGGCGCCACAGTTTTGCGACTGAGTGACTAAGTTGGTGCGATTAACCTACCTGTCATACGCCATGTTGGACGAGAGTCCAGCCGCAGAATCATAATCCGCGGGTCGGGGGCTCGAGTCCCTGGTTCGCCACCAAATTTTTCTGCTGCAGCATCGAGGGCTTAGCTTCAGCTAGGCCCTTTTTGTTTTGCTCAAATCAGGCAGCTTCGTGGCCTTTGAAAAAAATTGCCATAGCTCCATGGCGACATCTTTACCTTAGCCAGCAAGCTGCTGCGGCCCGACACCGGCCCCATGGATTTCACTTGGAGGCTCCGTCGCGGCGAACACCACCAATCGCTGACGTTTTTGGCGCGCGCAAATCGTCCGCAAGAGATATCGACCTTGTAACGCACATTCGATAACTGCACCATCCCTCACGGCTCAGCCGAGAATTCTGAAAGACCATCATTTCAAGTTCGCTCTGGGCCATGCTTACGGAGTTATAACGATGCGCCGGACAAGTAGCTCACCAGCTCATCCGTGATGCCGGTCGCCCCGCTCCTGCCTCCCAATGTTATCCGCGACAGTCGGTCTCACTTCCTCACACTTCCCTCGGCACCGAACGAAAAATATTCATCCACACGCGGTTGAGAAGTATTATTTTATCGTTTGGAGTGTCGTGGCAAACAACCACAATACGGGGCGTGCGATGAGATTAGAATCAGTTTCAATAAAAAACTTCCGTTGCTACCAAGATGAAGTGACGGTGTCGATCGGCGATCTGACGACTTTCGTCGGAAAAAACGATATTGGAAAATCATCGATTCTGGAGGCGCTGGAAATATTCTTCAACAACGACACGGTAAAGATCGAGCAAAGCGACGCCAACATCTACAGTGGCGACCCGTTCGTATCGATCACCTGCGAATTCTCCGACCTGCCTGACAAGCTGACGCTCGATGCTGGCGCGGACACTACGCTTTCGGATGAGCACCTACTCTCTATTGCAGGTACATTGAAAATCCAAAAGATTTTTGATTGCAACAAGAAGACACCTAGCTGCGAAGTTTTCATCCTTGCCCATCACCCCACGGCTGCTGGCGTCGCAGACTTGCTCGATCTGAAGGAAAAAGACCTTCAGAAACTAATCAAGGACCAGAAGCTCGACGTCGCGTTGAAGGGTAATCCCGGTATGCGTCAAGCCCTTTGGGCTGCAGCAGGTAACCTGGAGTTGAAAGAGGTTGCGCTGCCGGTGTCGAAGCCGAAGGAAGACAGCAAGCGAATCTGGGATCAGCTGGAAAACTACTTACCGATGTACGCGCTATTTCAGAGTGATCGGAGTAGCCGCGATTCCGACGGTGAGGTACAAAATCCGATGAGAGCAGCCGTCGCCGCGGCCATCGCGGAAGTGCAAGACGACATCAATCGCATACAAGCCAAGGTGCAGGAAAAGGCTGAGTTGATTGTCGCAAGCACACACGAGGCACTGAAGACCATCGATCCCGGCTTGGCCAAGGAGCTGACGCCGCAATTTACGCCCCCGACAGCGGCCAAATGGACGGGACTATTTGCGGTTGGCATGGACACCGACGATGGCATTCCGCTAAACAAGCGCGGTAGCGGTGTTCGCCGCCTAGTACTGGTCAGTTTTTTCAAAGCAGAAGCTGAACGCCGCCTGAAGACCGGCACAAGTCGCAGCATCATCTATGCGATCGAGGAACCCGAAACGGCGCAGCACCCAAACAATCAGCGCATTCTCATCGAATCGTTCAAAACGCTCGCTTCGGAGATCGGCTGTCAGATGGTACTGACAACACACAGTCCCGGCTTTGCGTCCGAATTGCCGACGGCGAGCATAAGGTTCGTAACTCGAGTGGACGGGCGCCCCGCGATCCAAGAGGGTAGCGACGTATTCGATCAGGTCGCCAAGACACTTGGTGTCGTACCAGATAGTCGCGTGAAAGTGCTGTTTTGCGTGGAAGGACCAACCGACGTTTCCGCGTTCAAACATCTAAGCCGAGCACTGCATGAAGTCGACAATACCATTCCGGATTTGAGTGCCGATGACCGCGTAGCCTTTGTTTTACTCGGCGGATCAACGCTGAAGCATTGGGTTTCAGAGCATTATCTTCGCGCCCTCAATCGTAGGGAGGTGCATATCTACGATAACGACGTTCCGAAATATGCCGATTCTGTAGCCGCAATAAACGAGCGTGGCGACGGCTCTTGGGCCACACTGACAAACAAACACGAAATTGAATGCTACTTGCATACCGATGCAATCCGGGAAGCATTCGACGTCGAGATCGTCGTTGTCGATCAACCGACCAACGACGGGAAAGCCGTACCAAAGCTTTTTGCGGAAGCTTTCTTTGCCAAACAAAATACAGATGCCGTGATGTCTGATACGAAAGCCAAGCAGCGACTCGCGGATAAGGCGTTTTCGAAGATGACAGCAGCTCGACTTGCCGAGCGAGATCCAAATGGCGAGGTAATCGCTTGGCTCCGTCGCATCGGAGAAATGCTTTAACCGAAGATCTGGAGATTATAAATGGGAAGCATCATTTTCGATCCGCATACCTTGGCGGACTCTCTTTCAGAAACAGCTGGATATAAGGCGGGCCTTACTTTGTCAGTTGAAGGGTTATGCGACACGCTCACCGGAACATCTTTTCCCGACACTATTCGCGCATCCGAAACAAGCGCCGTGCGCATTCGCTCAGAGGACTATGAGGATTTATTCTACGCACTTCTTGACGCCATCGGATTTACAGAGGAACGGTACGGTGGGTTCGCGCACGATTCCGCCAAACTTTTTCATAAATACAAAAAAGAATCTCTGAAGGAATATGAGGGGGCGCTGGAGATCTTTACACGACTCTGGCCAAAAATCACAGAAGAAGCGAGATCGAAAGGGGGCTCAATCGATCCAAGTCCGATTGTGCTGGAGGCGTACCATCAATTTGGAAAATTAGGCGCTCAGATTGCAATCGAATATATCGACGTATTCGATAGAGCCCTTCGTCTGTATCCGCACTCAGGGCCTCGATACGTAGAATGGGCGTATGCCCTATCCTTAGACGGATTATTCACCGGCACCGATCTCCCCCCGGAAGTAGGCACATATATCGACCAGAGATATATCAATTTTCTTTATAAAAATCCAGAAAAATTAGGAGAAATGCACTGGAGGAAATTCGAGGAACTCACATCGGAATTCTTTGTCCGCGAGGGATTTCGCGTTGAAATAGGGCCTGGAAGCAATGATGATGGAGTCGACGTTCGCATTTGGAATGCGGATGAAAGAAAGGATAACCCACCACTTTGTCTTGTGCAATGCAAGCGTACCAAAGCGAAGATCGAAAAGGTAGTGGTTAAGGGGTTATATGCCGATGTCCTTTTTGAAGAGGCAACGCAGGGATTGATTGTTACCACTTCCGAGCTGAGCCCTGGCGCTCGGGCATCGATCACAACGAGAGGATATCCCATCGAAGAAGTTAATCAAGAAGGCGTAAAGACATGGCTTTCTGCACTTCGCGTCCCAGGGACCGGAATTGTACGAGTCTGATCGTTGGTGGTGCGCGCTACGCGGCAGACATCGCAATTTTTTTGCAGAAAACCGATCCGCAAATGCCGCGTGTTATAAAGTCACGACGAGGCCCGAACTCAGCTCCCATGCAGTGGGCCTCGACGAGCCTTTGCCTCTCAAGGAACATTCGTGCCCAAAAAGAACGCATCAAAAGTTGATCTGTCCTTGGACAAGAAAGTCATCAAACCTCTTTACCTTGCGCGGGATGCGCTTGGCTTATGACAAGCTCAACGCCAGACATTGATGTCGCCCAGCTCTTCTATGACGGAATCTGGGGTTCGGAACATCATAAAAAACTGAACGCGATCGGCAATGAGTTGGACAAAGTTAGATGCTACGCGGACGAGATGGTTGTGGGTGATCTATTTTCACAGACGGTAGTTTACCTCGCGGCAAGTGCCTATTTCGCAGGCCTCGTTCCGATTGTTCAAATCGAAAGCGCATTGTTTGTCGAAAAAGAGTTTAGGAACGAATATGCCTACGCTCTCGCCGTTAGGGCTTACATTGAGGTCGCAGGACGACTCCACAAAGGTATGCGATTGTGGCGTCAATACAAATTAAAATCGACAACCCTAGAAGAGCTAAGGGCAGGCGTTCAGCGTTTGATGGCGAAATACCAGCCAACTGAGAAGTCGCCAGGCGGCATGTTCGAGGGAAACGGCTTCAACGTCATGACCCTCGTAAAATCGTTAGAAGACAAGATTCCTACGATCGTGGACATCTACGGAAACATTTCCAGCTACGTCCATGGCGGTTTTGAGGAACAGATGCTCACGCGAAAAATATCGTGGATTTCCGACCTCAAACGAGAGGACAACCCTATCTTGGCGTCTTACGAAAAGACGTCAGTGCAACTGCGGGATGTCGCGTTTGACGACTTCGCAGAGCTACTACGAATCACCCGGCCGCTAAGGGAACGATACGATGCGAGGCATAAGGACGATGCTTGATGCCCAACAGACGTAAAAGAAGCTCCCGCTATCGCTTCGATCGAACACTCAACGATTAAAGCGATAGGATTAAGACACTTGATCCGATCCTGCTGGGACGGCTCTGCCAGGCGCTCCGCCTCGACGTCCGAGACCGGCGGTTGCACAGATGGTTCGGCAGCAGATCGGTCGGGAACTCGGGGCACGAGCTGTGAAGGTGACAGCGGTCGATCCGGAAAGCTGGGGTCACACGCTGCGCAAGCGCTCGGAGCGACGCCCTATGCATTCAATCATCACCTGGAACATCCGAGACGGGCATCGCTACTTTTGCAGCAAGTCCCCCAGAAATTCCGACCCCGGCTTCACCGCTGAGACATGCAATTGATCACGAGCACGGGTGCAAGCCACATACAGCAACTGGCGCTCAGTGTTGAAGATTTCGGTCAGCTCGGGCTCGTCGGTGGCAGTGTCGATACGCACCTGTGAAGGAATGATTTCATCATCGCAGGCCATCACCGCGACCACGCGGAATTCCATGCCCTTGGCCAAATGCATGGTGGTGATGCTGACGAAGCCCTCTTCCGTCGCCATGTCCTTGCCAAGCACGCGGCCCTGCAAGCCAGCGGCCTTTACTGCCGCCTGGGCCCGAGAGAGTTCGCTTTCCGATCGGACGAAGACGCCGATCTCCTGCGCCAGCACGCCACTGTTGTTACATTGCTTCAACCACACGCCAACGGCTTGGCTTTCCGCCTCGACATCGGCATAGCTGCAGACGGTCGGCTCCGGGCCATTGAACACGGAAATCGTGCCCTTGCGGCTTTCGACGTTTCCATCCACATCGGATACCTCGGACCCGAGCAGACGGTCGGCTTGCGAGCGAATCTGGTGTGAGGTGCGGTAATTGATATGGAGCGTACGCGAACGACCACGCACATCAACGCCCTGATGTTTCCACGAGAACGGCGTCTGGAAGATGCGTTGGCCGAGATCGCCGGCGAAGAAGAGTGCATTGGCGCGGTTGCCGGCAATCGCTGCGAGAAAGCGCAATTGTTGCACGCTGATGTCCTGCGCCTCGTCCACCACGATGTAATCGAATAGCGGATGCTTGCGCTTGGCCATAACTTCGGCCAGCTTGGCGAACATTTCGGCGGCTGTAATCTTGTCGGCCTGCTTCAATTGCTCCTTCACCTGGGCAAACACCTGCCAATACAAGGCGCGCTGTACTTCCGGCAGGCGCGTCTTGCGGCCCAGCCGCTTTGCGTCGCGATAAGCCTCCCAGCCATCGACCTGCCAGGTATCCACCACATCATCCCATTCGGACAGCAGGAACGCAGCATTGGCTTTCAGACCATCGACCTGCGCGGCAGCGGCCCTCAGTAGTGTGGAAATCTCATCGCGGCCAGCTAATGCCGGCTTGCCGAATTCCACCGAATACAAGCGAATACCGATAGCCTCCATCGCTGCCACATCGATGCGTTCGCCAAGCTTGGGGGTATTCCAGATTAGCCGGTACAGATTGCCGCGCAGCGCATTGGCAAGCGTGTCGGAAAACGTGCAGAGCAGCACGCGCGCGTCCTCGTCCTTACGCGCCAGGTGTACTGCTCGGTGCAAGGCCACAACGGTCTTGCCGGTGCCAGCTGAACCGGACACGCGCGCCGCACCATTGTAATTTCGATCGACCAGTTGACGCTGAGCCGGATGCAGGAACACCGTCCACTTGTCCCAAGGATACTCCAGGGCTCGGGCCAACTCGTCCATATCGGACATGACGCGGAAGCGACGTTGCGCGTCCGGATGCTGGAATGGATCAGCCCCCTTGTCCGCCACTTCGGACAACATCGGCGTGCCACCGGTTGCGAGTTCCAGCAGGGCTTCAGCCGCTTCGCCGGGCAGATGGGCAGCCAGTTCCAGCAGCGAATCCTCATCGGCCGCCTTTACGTCGGCCAGCCATTCCTGCGGCACGCCATAGACCAGCAGTTGTGCGTCGCTGTACTTTGCGAACAATTTCAGCTTCTGCTGCGCGGCCGGCGCCCTGTCTTCGACGTACTTTGGAACGAGGACTTCTTCGACGCGCTCGCGAATCTCGACGAGCTGCGCTGCGCCGGTGGTCGGATGCACTTCGAGCTTGCGTCGCTCAGCCCATTGATAGGCTCTGTCGTGGTGATCGACGTAGCACAGTAGGAGGCTGCCCGCTGTCTTGTGTACGATCAAGCGGATGTCGCGACTGACGCGTACCGACCAGAAATTCGGATCTTTGGCTCTATCGAGCTTGTGGAAGCTCATGCCCTTTCCGCTCGGATCAACCTGCAGATCGAACGCTGTGGTCTTGGCAGCCTTCTGCTCATCGCCGGTCAAGCGGGCGAGGCTGGCGGTAAACGTATCGGCGATGCGGAAGTCCATCAGTTCACCCTAAATACCTTCATCACCTCATCGCCGAGGTGATTGATGACCTTCACTGCAAACCGCCCGTTGCTCGGCTTCGGAAACGGACGCGAAGTGTCGGAGTTGAGTGTCGCCCAAGCGTCGGGATCAATTTCAGCCTTGAGGGTGGTCTTCAGCGCCTTATACGGGTCGTTCGCGCCGAGGAAGTAGGCATGGCGGACGAAGAAGGACTCCTCGTTGTAGTCGGTGTCCAGGAACCAGCAAGCGATACCGTCCGCGCCGTCACTGCGTACTTCGCCGGTGCTGGGGTGGAATACGTCCACACCGTTGATGCGAACCACCAGTTGTCCGTCGGCGGGCACTTCGATGACGTCACGCTTGCCGTCGTATCGGCGGATGCTACGGCCCTGGGTGTCCAGCACATCCACGTCCGGCTCGCCGAAGATCACGAATAGGTTACCCTTGCCGGTGTTTTTCAGGTCTTCGGCCATGTGCAGATCGGCGTTCATGCGCGCCTTGAGCACGTTGATGCGGCCTAGCTTGCTGAACTCGCTGGCCGGTGCATCGTAGTTGAATGCGCACGCAATGAGCACATCGAAATTGGCATCGCCTGCCTCGCGGGCAGCATCGACCAGGTCAGCGCGAGTGACGGTACCGAATTCTGGGCCGACCAGGATGCCGGCACGCTTCACCTGCCCGTTCTCCAGGTATCGGCCTTCGGCGCAGACCAGTTCGCCCGGCCACGGCTCCAGTGAGGTGAATTCGATTTTGTCGGCCTTGTGCGCCTGCTGCACACCGGCGGTACGCAGGTTGGCCAGGATTAGGCTGGCAAAGTCCTGGCCGTATTCGGCTTGGGTCTCGGCCACCTGGTCAATCAGGTTGTCTTCCTCATCCACACCCAGCACGCGATGTGGCGACAGAGATTCCACTGTGAAGGGACCCGCCACACGCACACGCTTCTTGTCCTCGTACGGTTTGTCGTAGAGGAACTCGAACTCAGCCTTGGCGGCGATGGAGGCATCGATTTCCTGCTGGCGGACGATACGTTGTTGCCACCAGTCTGCGTGGAGCTTCTTGGCTTCCTCGTTCCACTTGGCCTCGGCTTCGCGCGGGATTTCCCATTCCTGCCACTGCTTGCCCAGTGCCTTGTTCAGGGCAGCGCGTAGCGGCTCCAGCACGGTCTGGAACCTATCCCAGATGACGTCGATCTCGACATTGTTGGCAATCGATTTCAAGGTGATGTGCGGCACGCGCTCGTAGACGAAGCCGTGCGTGATGTTTCCGTAGGTCGGTTGACTGGACGGCACACTGCGGGTGACTTCGGCTTCTTTCAACTGGCCTTCACGGGAGTCAGCCAGAAGGTAGAACGGATAACGCGCGCCCATTATGCGGGCACGCGCCAGCGCCAGCGCAACACGGCTGGTATCAATAGTGATCCAGCGACGTGCATGTTGCTCGGATACATACGCCGTTGTTCCGGAGCCACAAGTCGGATCGAGGACCAGGTCACCTGGGTCTGATGCCATCAAGATACATCTCTCGATGACTGTTGTTGCGGTCTGAACGACGTAGAGCTTTGCGTCACCAAAACCAGACTGACGGGTGTCATCCCAAATATCAGCATGCGCTTGGCAAGCGAAGTCCGAGAATGGTCGAACGAAAGCAAGCGTCTTCCCGGACGAAGTCAATCGTTGTGCCTTCCGCAGACGCTCCATGCCCACGAGGTTGGTTTTCCAGCCACCTTTACCTGGACGGAACCTGCCCCCTGCGTACTCATACTCGAATAGTGTTGTTGAACTTCCCGACTGTGACGTAATTGGATTCATACGTGCTATTCGGTTTGTATGTTTTCCCGCAGCAACAAAGCGACCATCTTCCTTGAAGTCATACCGATAGTTTGCGTCAAACTCGACTTCACGGAAAAAGAGCGGACGTCGAAACTTCAGCTTTTGCAGGTCCTTAGCAAACCAGAGGATAAAGTCTTGGGTGGTGTCTATTGCGGCAGATGCCTTCCCGGTTGTAGTTCGGAATGCAATTTGCGCTACAAAGTTTGATTCCCCGAAAACTTCGTCGAGCACTGCTCGCACTCGATGAACATTCTCCACGCCAATTTGGACAAACACGGAACCTGATTCATTCAAAAGGTCGCGAAAGACGATGACGCGGTCGCGCAGATAGGTCAGATAGGAATGGATGCCATCGCGCCACGTATCTCGGAACGCCTTGACCTGCTCCGGCTCACGCGTGATGTGCGCGGTGTTGCCGTCCTTCACATCGCGGCTGGTGGTTGACCACTGGAAATTGCTGTTGAATTTGATCCCATACGGCGGATCGAAATAAATGCACTGCACCTTGCCCCGCAACCCCTCGCGCTCGGCCAGACTCGCCATCACCTGCAGGCTGTCGCCCAGGATCATCCGGTTCTGCCAATGTCCCTCATGCTGGTAGAAATCGGTGCGATCTGCACCTTCGGGCAAGCCGTTGAAGTCACCGAATAGGTCCAGCGCGTCCTGCTGGCTCGCGACTGCTTCGCGCCGGGCTTCAGTCTCGCGGCGCAAATCGTCGATCAGTACTTTGGGCTTCACCTTTTCCTGGATATAGAGCGGCGGCGCATTGACGACCAGGTCAGACCAGTCCTGTTGATCCTTTCCGCGCCATATGAGTTGTGGGTCAAGGTCGCGGTTAAGCCGCTGTTGGAATTCCGGGGAAACATTGCCCGCATCATGCAGGGCGCACAGTTCCTCTAGCCATTGCCGGTTGGCTCGCGGGTAGGTCACCTGCACGGGCGCCTGCTCGTGCTGCTGCATCACGGACTGATGCTCGACGGTCGGAATGTTCTTGCGTTTGGCGTCGGTATGCGTGATCTGCTCGATGCTCTTGCCGGTCATCTGCGTTTTCTTGGTCGCCATCTCAGTGTTCCTTGTTTCCCGACGCAGCCACTTCAATCATTTGGTTGAACTTCGCCTCGAGCTCTTTGGCAAAGCCTTCCTGCATCTCGTACACGTCGCCGAACTCGGCGAAGGCCCAGCGTCCGTGCGTGCCGAGGTGGTTCACGCCGGGAATCCAGTACGTGTCCATGGTGGACTTCTTCTCCTTTGCGTCCTCGCGCCGATAGCCCTTGATCTCGACGATCAGGTTCAGCGGGTCGTTCTTGCCGTGACCATCGTCCACTTGCACGATGAAGTCCGGGATGTAAATGCGGTTGGCCGAGCCGAAGCGGTAAGGCACTTCTAAGCCGAGGTTGTGGTTCTTGGTGTAGGCCAGCACATTGGGATGAGACTCAGCGACACGACAGAATTCGCCTTCCCAGCCGCTGTCCAGGATCACCCAGTTCACTTGGTTTTTTGGCTGGTTCTCCACCCCGATGGTTTCCCAGCGTTCGCTGCCCGGGCGAGAGGTGTTGAAACGCACGTGCGCGGTGGTGCCGGTCTGGTTGAACGGGTCAAGGATAGCCTTGACCTGCCGCCCCTTTTCCAACTCCTTTGCTGTGATGCCCTTGGTAATGCGCTGACAGGCCATATCCGCCAGTTCGCGATACATCAACTGCGCTGGGTAGGTTGCGCCTTTGCATTCCAAGCACTCTTCGAGCCACTGGCGCACAATGCGCTTGAGCTGACCGAACAAGGCAATCGGCGCATCCTGGCCTTGATCGCGCCAATGCTGGAACAGCAGGTGCTTGGTCAGCTCCATCAGCAAAGTGGACTGGCGCACGTCTTCCAAATGCTTGATGTCCAGCTCCACCGCTTCGCCAATGATGCCGGCGTTGTGAGTCTTGGTCGCGCCGACCATGTCTGGCGTCAAGGTGAGGTGGTGATCGTCGTTGAATTCGGCTTCGAGTTGTTCTTCTGGCAACTCGACGCGATAGCCCTGCACGCGCGGAAACTGGATTTCCAAATAGTCACGCTGCGGGCGCAGCGCCTTTACAGTGATGGTTTCGCGGGGCTTGGGTGGAGGGACAACGACCGGCTTAGCTGTAAAATCGAAGGGAATGCCGAATACGTCGGCGTATTCCACGTCGAACAGGCCCGTGTCTTCGTTCAGCTCATAATTTTGGCGGCGCAGGGCACGGCCGATCACCTGTTCGCACAGTAACTGCGTGCCGAACGCACGCACCCCGAGGATGTGGGTAACGGTATTGGCATCCCAACCTTCCGTGAGCATGGACACCGACACCACACAGCGAATTTGTTCGCCCAAGCGGCCCTGCTTGCCAACGGTGTTCATCACCTCTCGCAGCAATTCGCTGTCACTCAGATTCTCTGCCTGGCTACGATCGCGGGTGCGGTCGATGATCTCGCGCTTGAAGCGTTCGATCTCGTCGGCAGCCATACCCCGGAAATTATCGTCCAGCGCTTCGCCGGATTCGAGTTGCTCGCTGTCTATCAGCAACGTGTTCGGACGCGCCAGTGGCTCGCCATGCTCGTCGAAGTTGCGGAACAATTCCAGTCGCCCTGGCACCGGCGTGATGGAGCCATCTTCATTCGTGCGCTCGAAACCAGAGATGTAATCGAACACCAGTTTGGAGGTAGCGGTGTTGTTGCACACCACGATGAAGCACGGCGGCACATTGATACCTGCCTGCTGCCACGCTTCGTAAGTCTTGCGGTAGTGGCCGTATAGGGCTTCCAGTGCGGTCTGCAATTCCACTGGGATGGCCAACGGATCGAGCTGGGCGTTCTTGCCACGCCCCTTCTTAGGCATCTTTTTGCCGATGTGCTTCCAGAGTTCGCGGTAGATGGGCATTTCCGCGCCGGGGATGTTGTCGGCCACCGGCACGCGCGGCAATTTGACGATGCCGCATTCGATAGCGTCCATCAGCGAAAAATCGCTCATCGTCCAAGGAAACAGCGTGCCTTCCACATAGCCGGAACCGGCCAGGAAGAAAGGTGTGGCGGACAGGTCCATTACCTGCTGCAGGCCCAGCTTGCGATTCACTGCTTCCAGGCCAGAAATCCACAGCCGTGCAGCTTTATTATTTTCCTCGGCCTCGGCTTTCTGATCTTTATCAAGATCCTCATCGTCCTCGGCAGCGTGCGGCTTCTCGCGATAGCAATGGTGCGCCTCGTCGTTGATGGCGAGAATGTTCTTCAGCCCCATCAATTCCGGCATGACTCGTTGGAGCATCTGGCCCTCGGTTTCCAGCGTGTCCAGCTCGTTGCCGGTACGACCTTGCAGCAAGCGGCGGCCTCCCTTGGACAATTCCATTCGCTCGCGCAACTTGAAAGCGTGGTAGTTGGTGATGACAATCTTCGCCTTGTCCAGATCGGCCAGCATGTCGCGCGGCACGATCTCTCGGTTGGAGTAGTAGCTGTCCGCATCATTGGGCAGCAGCACGCGTAGGCGATCCTTGATGGTCAGGCCGGGTGCAACCAGCAGAAATCCACGGGTGAATTTCTTGCTCTGCGGATGCCGCACTGCATTGACTGTCTGCCATGCGATAAGCATGGCCATGACCGTAGTCTTGCCAGCACCGGTGGCCAGCTTCAGCGCCAGACGCATCAGGCCGGGATTGGCATCGTTGCTGGCCTTCTTCAGGTGATCGAGGAATCGGTCACCGTTCTTGCCGAGCTGCGGGGCGACCTCGGTCAGCCAGATGGCAGTCTCGGCCGCTTCGACCTGACAAAAGAACGGGCGTACTCCGGCGAACTTGTGATTACGCCAGTGCTCCAGCAAACGGGCTGTTTCGGGGGTGACGCGCCACTGCGCCGGTGGAAGGCGACGCCAAGCGTCGACCTCGCGCCGCACTGCATTGATCAGTTCCGAATGGCGGTAGCGCTGCCCGTCTTCAGCCAGATTCTCGACTTCATCCAACGCCAGAGTAGCCTGCTCACCGTTGTGCCGGCGTGGTTTCGGAATCGGGCTAATGAAGCTGGACGCTCGGCGAGACTCGGCGATTTGCTGCGTAGGCTGCCCCTCGTCGTCGAGTTCCCAGTGCCGAGAGGGGTAGCCGTAAGGAGAATTGAGAATGGGCTGCTTGAAAAACTGGTCACTCACTTCTTTAGTCCCCTGATTTTTAGGCTGTTTCGGGGCGATTCAAAGCACGACGCTCCGATTTTCAGCCGCCCGCCTGGCCAGACGGTTCGCTTGAGGTCTTCATCCAGCAAGCGGTTGGTGATGATAGTGGCGTAAAGTTTCGCGAGATTGTATCGCGTCGCGGCGTTCTTCTCTTCGTTCACCCTCGGCGGACGATGCGTCCAGCCTAACAGTCGGATGGGTCCAGTATCCCCGCATGCCTCACGCATTCGCACAATCAACTCTCTGCCGATACCTAGCTTCATCGCGCCTCCATTCGGCGACTCAAATCGAGCATCAGCAGGCATTGACGCTGCCACCCAAAGTGTATTGACCCTAGGGAGAAATCCAGACTACGGTAACACTAGAACTACGCAGTCACCCGGAATCAGACTGTGACCGGTTCAATCGGAAATCCAGACGACTTGCATACCGCGTGTCAGCGATCAAGTCGAAGCCGTGCCCACCAAACCGAGTCGCAACGCCACCGATTCTTTCCCGTACTGTGGCTCGCAGCGCATCACTACATCCCGATCGTTCACGGGTACGTTGCCGCGCTGCAGAGCAAGAGGCTTTCAGTGTGAAATTGGCTGCAGACTCATGCGCAAAACCGTGCGCTGTACCAATATGACGATGGATTTTCCCTCTCGACAGCCAATCGTGATAGCTCACGAATCTCGCGTGGCAGCGATCAAATTTTGTCAATTGAGCCCCTCTCCCTCAATTCAGAGCCACCCATACTTCAGATCGATCAAAAAACATATTTTAATTTAAGCCAGCGGCAATCTCAAAAAAATATATGATTTTTGTTCGTCAAATTTTCGTGAATATCGCTCATTGACCTTCGCTTTCTCCGATCTTATTCTGCAAAAATTCGAGAAAACCTTGCCGTTGAATTTCACGTGACAGACTTTGGAAAATTTGTCCGAGCTCGCCGCAAAGTGCTCAAGCTCACGCAGACCGAACTCGCACGCCGACTCGGCGTGGACGACGCGTATGTCAGTGCGATCGAACGCGGAGTTCGTACGCCCGGCGACGTCGTCTTCATCGATCAGTTGGGACGAGCTCTAGCGCTAGATATAGATGGCCGACTCGAACTGGAGGAGGTTGCGGAGAGTTCCAAGCGTCTACTGCGCTTATCGGACCCGCTACCACTGTACAAGTATCGGGTCATAGCCGCCCTGGTCGGGGACCAAGCCCTGACGGAAGCAGACATGGAGACGATCGCAAAAGTACATGCAGCGATCGTTCAGATTCGGAACGCCACGGCATCGACCGCGAGCATCGATAGTGGAGGAGCTATGTAAAAGCAAAAGCGCCACATAACCAGAAGGCTAGTAGCGCTTTTGGGATTAGAACGACAAAGATTTGTACCACCGCAAGTACGAGTCTCCATCGATCTGATCTCGGCGTCAAGCCCTTCTGCTGCCCATCGATTTGCGCGCCTGCCTAGGATTCGACAAACTCTGGTTGAATCCCGGCTTCCTCTCGGCACTCTTCGGGGCCCGATTCGACAACGAATAGTCGTCGAAGGGGCGCGCTTTATCAATCGCGAACGTCTATTGCAGACGCGAGGGAGCAAAGTCATGCCGGAGTCATCTCCAATCTCTTCGCCATCACGCCGGCCGCGCCGCGTCGTGACCGTTTCTGGTCGCGGTGCTCGTGGCATATTCCCCAGCCGAAAATCAGTCACGCCTGCGCAGTACGAAAGCCTCAACGAGGCGAAACTACTGCTAGTCGTGGAAGTCGCCCCTTCAGTCAAGTCGATCGCAACCCAACCACAAGTATTTGAATATTTTGACGGCGAACGCCGGCGGCGTTACACGCCGGACCTGAAGATCGAAGTGGACGCCGGAACGGTATTTCTTGAGGTGAAAGACAACAAGTCGCTCACCAAGCGCTCGCAGGCCGTCGCTCGAGTTTCAGCTGCAGCCAAATACCTCCGGCAACGTGGCATCAGCTTCCACCTTGTTTTGCGAAGCGATCTCATTGCAAACGACCTTCAGCGCCAACTCGAACTAATCCTCAAAGCACGCCCAATGCCCGGCAGGTATCGGCCGAACATCGACGCGACCCTCTGGGATCCCGAGCACGGAACTCATCCGTCGGCTGAGGTGCAGCAGCAATGGGAAGTCGCCAAGCGTGAATGCGATGCTCTGCTCCACCGGATGATGAGGCGCGACCCGGACGATCTTCTGCCTGTCTCGATTCGCTAAGTGGAGATTCACCATGGCTAACTTCATCAAGGATCAAATCATCTTCCGAGGGGAAGGTTCGTTCCGCATCGTCCGCGTACAAGGTGACATCGCGCAGTTGGAAAACACGGTTACGGGAAAGTTCTCCGACCACCGTGAGGATGAACTCCTGGAAGAGTATTTGCGAGGATATCTTCGGACAGCAAATAGCAAACAGTATCAACGCCCTCCGAAACACACTCCTTTCAGGAGCGCGTCGGAGGCCAGCCCACCCGCTGGCGAGGTGGGCGATTTCGAAACTCGTCGACGAATCAACTATCTAGCGATGCTGGATCGAATGGACGCATTCGCGGGTCGTCGATCCGAACTACGTAAAGCCATTCGAAAGGTCTCGGTAGATCTCGCCGATCCCAAGCCACCTCATGAGACCACCATATATCGGTGGCGTCGCCGTTTCCGCATCGCGAAGTTCGATATTCGAGCCCTCTTCGATCGAGCGGAACATCGAGGGGGAAAAGCGAAATCAAGGCTAGATCCGATCGTGGAGGGTATCATCCAAGAAAAAATAGAGACAGCCTTCCTTAATAGCAAAACGGGAACCGCAGAAGAAGTTCACAACGCGGTGTTTCTTGAGATCCAGCGGCAAAACACCTTACGAATCGAGACCGAGTGGCTCAAGGTACCAGGCCTCAGGACCGTTCAACGACGTATCCACGACATCGCTGCCTACGACCGAGACGCTGCCCGCTTTGGTATACGCGAGGCTCGACGCCGATTCGCTGATCAGCACCACGCACGACGAGTATCGCGAATCCTCGAGATCGTCGAAATAGATCATTCCCCGATAGATCTCCTGTACGCAGATGCGAACGGTAATGCCATCGATCGACCGATGTTCACAGTCGTCCTCGACCGGTTTTCGAGATGCGTTCTTGGCTTCTGCGTCAGTTCCGCTGGACATGGGGTTCATGCCGTATTCGAAGCGCTGCGGCACGCCATGATGCCCAAGACTTACTTGAGAGAACGCTTCCCGGAGTTGAACCTCGAATGGCCATGCCACGGTTGGCCTGAACGCCTACTCATGGACAACGGGCGAGAAATGCATGCGGAGGCAGTCGTTGACGCGATGAATAACTTGGGAGTGGTCTGTGAGTACGCGGCATCCCGTGATCCGAACGACAAGCCATTTGTTGAGCGCTTTCTCAAGACGTTCAACTACTCCTTTATCCACAAACTTCCTGGCACAACCCTCGCCAAGATTCATCAACGCATCGGCTTCAAGGCGGAAGACGAAGCATGTATCACGTTCACGAAACTCATTGAGATGGTCCATATCTGGATCACGCAGGTCTATCACCATCGACCTCACAAAGGCCTCGATGGTCGCGCGCCAATCGATGTTTGGAAAGAAGGTGCCGCCACGCATCCCCCGATGTTGAAGTGCAATGCTGACGATCTCAGCATTGAGCTTGGCGAACATGCCGAATGCGCGCTACAGCACTACGGTATCGATCTCAACACATTCCGTTACACCTCTCCGGAGTTACTCGCTTTGCGGCGCATGATGCCGGCCAAATCAAAGGTGCACGTCAAGGCACCGTACGAAAACGCTGGCGTGATTTACGTATGGGATCCGATCGAAAACCAGTACTTTCGTGCCACCAACACCGACGATCGCTACGACAACCTGACGGTCGAACAAGCCAAGACGCTGAAGAGCCGGTACAAGACCTCCGATGCTCACAGACGAACCAGGGCAAATGGTGAAGAAACGATCCGGGAGATGAGTAACGATGCAATGCGTTCGAAGACTCTCAAAGAGCGCAAGCGCGGTGCGCGTCAAGCTCATACTACGTCGAAGTCAATCAATCGCAATCAGCAGCCTACGCCTGTTTCACAGATTGACGTTCAGAGATCCAAATTTACTCTGGAATCCGATGAACTTATCGAATTCGAGGTCGAAACCGTCAATACTGAGATTCATCATGAAAAATAACATCCTATGCGCTGCGACTGTCCAGAGGATCAGAACGAATTTCATCCGTTTTCCCCATGTGCAGCGAATATTGACATCACTGGATCGAATACACAGCTACCACTGCATCAACGAGGAAGCCGACCACATCATGCTAGTCGGCGAATCCGGTGTTGGAAAGTCAACTCTGCTTGCGATGTATGCGAACAAGCACCCTCCCATCGAACATGAAGAATTCACCGAGGTGCCCGTACTGTACGCGGCGCTCGGTCCTTCCCCAACGCCCAAAACCCTTGCACACACGCTCCTGAAGGCGTTGGGTGATCAGAAGTGGTATATGGGACGAGAGATCGAGCTGTCCGCCAGACTGGTATTTCTCATAAAGCAATGTCATGTACGGCTCGTGATCATCGATGAAGCCAATCATCTGATCGACAGAGGGGGGGAGAAAACGCTGCACACCGCTGCCGATTGGATCAAGAGGTTGGTTGATGCGACACGGGTGTCGTTCGTGCTGGCCGGAATACCCAGAACTACGCGCTTGCTCGACACGAACGATCAACTGCGTGATCGGTTCCGAGAGGTCATTGAAATCGAACGCCTGTCCATAGACCCCAAGCCCGCGGCGCTCGAATTTTGTTCGGCGCTTAGGACTTTCAAGCGATATCTTAAAGACCTACCAACGATCGACATCTCTAGCTCTGATGTGACTAGCTTGTTTGCTTTTGCGACGGACGGACGACTGCGGGATATCAGACGGCTACTCGTTCGCGCTGTCGAGTTAGCATACGAGCAACCCAGTCCCAAATTAACAGATCTGATTTTGGCGGAATCATTCCGGCAGGTCATCTATCCGTGCGCGCCAGACGACCGTAACCCATTCCACAAAACATTCGACAAAACGCCACTCGTGCGTATCGGCGAACCGTTTGCATCCGACAAGGAGTCGAAATGAGCGGCAATAATATTTCTAGCCTACCCCTATGCCGCCCAAAGATACTCACTGACGAGTGGATCGAAACCTATCTTTACCGCGTCATTAGAGCAAATGGAATTCGTCAGCCGCTACTAACCGATCTTGAGCGCTTTCGTCCTACACTTCCTGCCACTGCGTCGAGCAAACCTGACGGGTACCCAATCTGGGGCGACTGTGCTCTACCACGATGGAGCGTGAGCACTCGCCTCAAAAAAATCCGATATTGCCCCGCCTGCCTGACGGAGTCGAGGCATATTCGATCGCGCTGGCGGCTTAAATTGTTTGAGGTTTGTACGATTCACCACATTCGGCTAAAAGACGATCTCGCCGAACCTGTGATGACGAGGGGCTATAAGGAGGTTGGGAGATATCTTGTAACGGATGTGACGGACGAACAGCTTTGGGTGGGTTCGGTGTGTCCGATGCCAAGCGAACGACGGCATGTCGAGCAATTGTGGGCAGGATTCGAACGCTCGATCGTAGACGATGACATTTCTGCTGCTCTTGAGAAGCTCCCTTGCATCCTATTTCTGGAGACACTGTTCGATGCCATTGCAACAACAGCAACCGATTCAGGATACTTACCGATTGGTGTTCCGCGCTCGACCAGTTTGGCTAAGATTGCCGAACAATTCCAATATCAGGCGACACCGAGCATCGACGGAATTCGAAAGCTCCTCGATCAGATCGCTGTGATCGAACATCGCCGTGTAGTGCTTGCACGCCTGCGTCGCGTGTTGGGTGATGAGGCAAATAGGCCAACATGCTTATCCAACCTTCCCATTGCCGACCTGAGAATGCGGCTACTTAATGACGGTCGGCAATGGCCTGACACACCGACGCGCGGTCTTGTTCATCCTCCGCATGCGGCACCCAAAGGGTACGTGAGCTTCGAGAAAGCAGCATTGCTTATTGGGTGCACCGCTGGCTTTCTCCAGTACCTCATCAATAATGATGCATACCCAGACGCTATATTTGTACAGCGCGGCCAAACGCACTACACCTTTCTTCCTCTGCAAGAAGTAGAAGCATGCCGCAGATGGTATGCGTCCCTCGTCACACGCGAACACGTGATGAGCGCGTTTCATATCGACAAAATGGGCTGCTCGGCACTGGTGTCCGTTGGTTTATTAGATCAGGTTCAGATCGGCCCCTTTACCTTCTTTCAACGGAGTAGCCTCACCAATATATGCCGACGGCTCGAGGACGTCTCTCGGCCGTTTGATGCTGTGGACGCTCACCTGCATCCCCTGTTTTGTTCATCAATCACTGGTACACACATCCTGTATACTGATTTGATAGGTATACTAATGAAAGTATTCGATGGAAATCTCCCAATCTTCCGTCACCTCACAAACCCTGGTCTATCCGCATATTTTGTTGAGCAACATGCACTGAATCGAGTGCACCAACTCCGGAAGCTTGAACAAGCACGACGTCGGTATCAGACCGAGGCACGTTACCAGTTGTCACTGTTGACATAATGGGTCACGAACCAAGTCAAAGCATGGGTTGGCGTCCCCGAGGGAGTGCCTTGTTCGCAGGGCATTTCCTTGTGCGCCCCTTCGCCCACGTGGATGAAAGCTTTCTTGGCTACCGCCTACGCGTTGCATTCGCTAACGGACTGTCCAACCCTGACTGGCTCGTGTGCATTGAAAGCAGCTTGCCGAAGACACACGGTGTCGCGCGTTGGTGCCCATATTGCCTCGCTGATCCGCATACGTACTGGCGAGAGGATTGGTACACCGGGCCAGCTGCATGCTTCGATCACCAATGCTGGCTTACTTCTGAGTGCAGTGTGTGCCGCCGAATGTTGCACTGGAAGCAGGTTCGCTTCGCAACTTGCTCGTGCGGCGCATCTTTGCACTGCGCAAACGTTGACCCGTTCTCGGTCGAAGTCCTCAATCTGCTCGGCGAACAGACGGATTCGAATTCTGCCTTGCTGTCTGTAGTGGAACGCTGGAACCTCGCCCGTTTCCTCGGGGCACTCTCCCAGTTTGGGCTTCAGGGTAAGCCATTGAAGAAGGCCTCACGTCAGACAGAAAATGTCGATCAACTGCTGGTGACGGTTGGCGCACCGTTGATCGCTGATCAGTCTGCTTGTTTTGAATTGCTTGATCGCCTTCGTGCTCCTCAGGCCAGCGTGAAAAACGTCCCACTACTGTCGGAAGTCTTCCCACATTTGTTAGTGATGCTTCGCAAACAGTTAAATGAGGCTCAACGCGGTTGGATGCTGGACGTGCTGGACAAGTACGTTACGAGTTCATCGCGCCGTGGACTTACGGTGCTTTGGGAACGAAAAGGCACTGCCTGTCGGGCGAATAAGGACCTGCGTTGCCTGCGGAACACACGCAACCCAGCCATCGCCAACATGCTTGAGCAAGCCGGCGAAACCATACCCGTCAGGCGAACTCGCGCTGGACGAAAAAAGTTTGCGATCAGTGACGAAGATCTGCAACGCCTTCGGGAGACCCAGCGTTCGCTGGTCTCACTGAAAACAGCCGCCCGATACGCCGGAATGTCCACCAAACGTGTCCATGCACTGGCGCAAGCAGGGCTAATTGCTTCAAACGGGGCTAGGATCGACACGAGATCCATCGATCGTCTGCTCAGCACCATCGTGGCGGCTCGCGTCCGAGACGAACCGGTAGTTTGCGATCCTGTCAGCATAGCCGGGGCCTTGCGTCTGTATGTTCCTGTCGAAGCGTCAGTTGCATTCTTCAACCATCTCATGAACGGCGTGGTGCGACTTGTCGTCGAGTCAGACAAGGTGCCGGCGTTGCGGCAGATTTTTGCCGACCGTGACCACTTGATCTCCGCCGTACAGATGCCGGTTGAATCGCGCTCCCATATATCCATTGTTGAAGCTGCCCGTCGACTCGGTGTCAAACAGGAAGTGATGTATCACCTGATCAACATAGGGCTCTTCAGCACTCGAACGGGCAAACTGCGGCGCCGGGCAGCGCAAGTCGTCGACGCTGATGAACTGAAAAAGTTTTCCCAACAATTTCTTCCGCTGTCCACGGTGGCAAGAGCGATGGGGATCTCCGCCCGCCAAGCCCCTAGCTGGGCTAGGGAGCATGGCATTGAGATCGTCACCGGACCATCAGTCGATGGCGGACGACAGTATTGGATCCGCAAACCCGTCGACTGGGACGGTTTTGCCGGCATAGAATCGGACGATTAACGAACCACCGTTCAAAGATGCTCCGGGTTGTGCTACGAAGCCAATCGACGACCGCCATGCAACTTGCCTGCATGATGCGGAGGTGTCAGACCTTGAACAACCGAATGCGCAAGGCGAGCGAGACAACGATGCGAGTTTTCATCGATACAGAATTCACCGACTTCATCGACTGCGACCTAATCAGCATCGCATTGGTCGCCGAGGACGGCCGCGAGTTTTACGGTGAACGCAACGATTTCGATCGACGCACCTGCAGCCCATTCGTCCATGAAGCGGTGTTGCCACAGCTAGGTCAATACCCTGACCGCGTGTTCTCTCGCGAGGACCTTCGGTCGGCGCTTCTCGAGTGGCTCCGACCGTTCGAGAGTGGCATCTTCTGTGTGGACTTCCCTGGAGACTGGGATCTTCTTGTAGACGCCCTTGATGGTGTACCGAATGGCTGGCAAGGGCTGCTTGTACGTGATCAGGCAGACCAAGTCCGATTGGAGTCCTACTACAAGCAATTTGGTGGCCGACACCACGCGCTACACGATGCCCGCGCTCTGCGCTACGCGATGCAAGATGAAACTCCATCTACGGATCCGACGAAATCGAGCTCTGACTGACATCGATCGTGATCGCCTAGGAGACGAACTCATCAATCCGTTGAAGTACGGCGGGATCGTCTATCCCGCGGGCCGGATCGCATACGACGAGGCGGGATTGCAGTTCCGGGGCGGAGACAAATTCCTTGGGGGCATCGTCCAGGATCAGGATATCGGCCAACATCAGTCGGTGCCTCCGTATATAGTCCGCTATCCGTAACGAGCGACTCTCGATGCGCCGATTCGTGAGATAAATTTTGGTAGCCGCGCTCAGCTCGCGCAGATACTCATCTTGCAAGCATTTGAGGTCGAACATATAGATCCAGGTGCTATGGATTGCGATGTCGACCGCTTTCCCGCTAACCCGTTCGGCGAGTTTGGTCTGCAGTGAACAAACTCCCTGGCCGACCACCACTGGTCCGTTGGGCCCGTATTCGAGGTCGCCCACAGAATTTGGATGTAGGACCCCATCGATGTCGAGGAATATCGTTGCCCTCTTGCTCATTGCGGAACTCGCCCTTAGAGAACAATAAGAGGACGCCAGATCGCCAACAGCGCCGTTGGAAGCATGCTCCTTCCAGCGCTATTCTATGCTATGCGATTGCTCTCGTTGGTAGTTAGATCGCCGATCATGAAGAGCATTAGTAGATAATGAAACGCACTTTTATGCCGAGGAGCGGGGATGGCTCTACCAACTGACACCATAGGACCGTTTGACGTCAGGACCGACGACCTGATGCAGATTGACGCCGGTCAAGCGGTTGAGCTGTTCCGTCAACTGCTGGTCATCGAGGCGGCAAAGCTCGGCCTGCCGACCACGGGTGTGGATGTCCCCGCGTCGATCAACGTAGCGGATGGCGGCATCGATGCGGACGTCACGGGCGTCGCAGGCAAGTCGCTGCCCGCCGGGCTGATCGAGGAAGGCAAGACCTGCTACCAGATCAAGACAGGTGATTTTTCAGCGTCGACGCTGTCGGACATTCGGTCATTGCTGATACAGCCCAAGTTTGCTCCTGGAAAGAATCTGCCGACCAAGGATCAACTGCAGCCTCGGGTGCTGAGCTGTTTTGAAAACGGCGGAGCATTCATTGTCGTGCTCTTCGGCACGGACCTCGTGGGCAAAACCGACGACCACGGCGTGAAGCAGATCAGCGAGTTGATGAAGGCCGTCGACCCCGCCTTCGCCGGGGTGACCGTCCGAATCATCCGGGCGAACCAGTTATGCATTGCGATCAAGACACTAGCCCCCGGCATCGCGAGACGTCTCAGTCGGGTTCAGGGGTACGACATGACCGTCTTTTATGACCTGTCGTTCATGGAGGAGGCCTGCGAGCTCGAGATCGATTCCTATCAGTTAACGGACGATCTGAAGACATTCGCCGAGGAGATCACGCGGACCGCCGACAGCCTTGATGGCTTCAAACATGTGCGCATCCTCGGGGACGCCGGGGCGGGCAAGACGCACCTGATGTACAGGGCGCTCGCGGCATGTCAGCTAGCCGGATGTGTCCTGTATTGCCCAGATCCTGAACAGGCGATGAACAGTGGCCCCATGGAGGCCTTGAGGCAGATGGCGCCGAACACGACCATCATTCTGGTGGCCGACGACTGCGACCTTGACACGTCGCGCGAGCTGAGCGCGCTTTTCCGCAAGCGGGCAACCAAGATGCTGCTCGTGACAGCCAACAACCTGGCGGACGGACCCAGCGCGCACGTCGATGTCCAGCTGATCGAAATGCCTCGGCTTCTGCAGCCGTTGCTGGCGGAGATCTTCAAGAGCTATGGCATCGTCGCAGACGAGGCGGAGTGGTTCGCCAGCCTATGCGAGGGCTCGCCCAGGGCCGCACACCGGCTGGGTCAGTACATCAAGCACAACCCGACCCAACACTCGGCTGAGCATTTCGCGCATCTGGACGACCTGTGGAATGGCATCGTGTGTGCACCGCACAGCATTGATTCCGTTGACGGGCAAGATCGGCTCGCCGTCATTCGCACGATGGCGTTATTCCGTCAGATCGCGTGGGAGACCGCAGAAGGTCCCGTAGTCCAAGTCGCCGTCTTGAATGCAGTTAAGCTCCTCGACCCCAACTTCTCGCAGTTGCGCTTGGTCCGCGCGGTCGAAGCGCTTCGCGAACGCCGCGTGCTTCAGGGCCCACGGACGCTGCTGATCTCGCCGAAGCTTCTCCACGTCGCCATGTGGAAGAGTTGGTTCGAGAAGTACTCCATCGTAATCGACGTGCTGAAGCTCCGCGAGAACCTTGGGGAGCGCATGCAGCAGCACTTCGATGCCATGCTGATGTTCGCCAAAGAGTCCAAGGCTGCGACGGCGTGGGCCGACCGGTTGCTCGGTGAGGGCGGCATGTTTGCGTCCCTTGCCAGCTTTGCCACCGGCTCAGACGCCAGCCTTTTTTTCGCGGTAGCGCAGGCTAAACCCAAGGCAGCCCTGCGCCGTTTCGCCGCTGCCTTGGGGCACGAAGACGTCGAAGCGCGCGGTGAGTTCTCTGGTGATGCGCGTCGCACGGCCATCAATCGGCTCGAGCAGCTCGCTGTGCCCGCCGAAACCTTCTTCGAGGCCGCCAAATGCCTGCTGCTACTGGCCGAGGCCGAGAACGAGAATTGGTCTAACAATGCCACCGGCACCTTCCTCTCGCTGTTCAACCTCGGTCATGGCCAGCTCGCCGCGTCTGAGCTGCCGCCGATCGACAAGCTCGACTATCTGAGGGAACTGTTGCGCAGCCCGGTGCCGTTCTATCGGGAGATTGCTGTGCAGGCGCTGAGCAAGAGCCTCGACCCGTTCATGAGCAGGCATGCGATCGACGAAGTCATCGGACTGCAACGGCTGCCCGGTCGTTGGATGCCGGAAACATGGGGGCAGTTGTACGACGCCTACGCCGCCCACGTGTCGTTGCTCGAAGAGTCGGTTGATTACCTGCCTCATGCAGAAGGCCTCGGAGCGGCAACTGGGATCTTGGAGCACTTTCGCAGCCTCGTGCTGATTGTGCCGATCGCCAAGTCTGTCCTCGCGTTCATGCGGCGGGCGGCCCAGATGCCTGAGCTGCGTGACAAGTGCATCGAAACCATCGTGGCCACGTTGCACTACGAAGGGAAGGAGTTGTCCGCGGATGTTTCGTCAGAGCTTCAAGGCCTGCGTGCGGAACTGACCGAATCCTCGTTTTCGACCAAGCTGCGTCGACATGCTGGCATGAAGCTGGTCGAGGACCACTTCACTACCGATGGCGAGTATGTGGACGGCGCGAAGCCTGAGTTGATCCAGCTTGCCGCGGCCGCCATAAAAGATCCGGCACTGCTGCTGCCAGAACTCGCCTGGCTCGTCACGGATGACGCCAAGAATGGCTATGAGTTTGGTGTGTTGCTGGGCCGCATGGATGACCTAAAGCTCTGGAGCTCGATCTTGTCGGCCTGGACCCAGGCGACCGAGAAGCGGTCCGACTTCTTCATCGGGGGATACCTGTCCGCGGTGCATGGGAAGAACGTGTCGCTCTGGGAAGAGCTGGTGGAGACCTTGCTGTCGAACGAAGAGATCCGCCAACTGGCGTTGGGCGTCGTCTGGCGGTCTGGAATTAGCGATCGCATCGCCGAGCTCCTGCTCGACCTCGCCAAGCAAGGTGAGATCGACCCCAGGGAGTTCAGGCTGTTCGTCTATGGCGGCGTAGTCAACCAGTTGCAACTCACCGTCCTCGAAGGCGTCATTGACCTTTTGCTCGGAATCGATGATCCGATTGCGCCCGATGCCGCACTGGATCTGCTCGAATCCAGACTGCGTGGACATCCTGACGAAGGCGTCGTGCTGTCTCGCCGGATCGAGCAAACCCTTGGCGCCCCGGCCTTCATCGAGGGTAAGGAGCACCAAGGCTACAACAACATGCTGCTGTATCACTGGAACGAGGTCGCGAACCGCCTACTCGAACTGGATGCCGACGCTGCGGCACACCTGGCCGTGCGCTTGATCGAAAACTTCGCCAGCCGCAACAGTGTCACTGCGGGCTACCGCCCGGACTCGCTTAAGTTCCTGTCCAACGTCGCACAGGCAAAGCCTGACGTCGTGTGGCCTGCCATTGCACGCCGTCTGGAATCCCCGAGGGATCGCGGCACCTGGCACCTGTTGAACTGGCTCCGTGGGGGGCGGTCGGTCCGAGGCGTTGATTTGGCTGGTCTCAATGCCCTGCCATCACCCATGGTGTTCGAGTGGGTCGATGTCGCTCCGGCAGATCGTGCCTGGATCGTTGCAGAGCATTGCCCACCCGTCATTAGCAAGCCCGGGGAGACGCCGACCTTCGCCCGGCAGGTGCTGGAGCGGTATGCGCATATCGAGCAGGTTCGAAACAGTCTCCATGCCAATAGTTTTACCGCAGCATGGAGCGGCCCCGCGAGTGAGCACTACCGTGGAAAACTTGAGGAGATAAAAGCGCTGCTAGCCATTGAGACCAATGCCAATGTACGCATGTGGCTAAAAGAACGCCGCGAACGACTCCAAGCCAGTGTCGAGCACGAACTTGAGCGAGAACTGCGCGAGCGTGAGTACTGAAGCGCCCATTAGCGGCGCCGCCCGTGATTGAGGCCGGAAGCGCTGACGTCTGCTCAACAGCAGTGCGCTGCTGGCGCATAAATCAGGTGATGGCGATTCTACCCAATGCACCGAAGCGACTTAAAGCCGAGCTCGTCACCTTTCGCACGTGGCCCCGAACCACCTTCATTCACATTAATAACTCAACTAGCAATAGCTATCAACGAATGCATTACAATTATCACTCGGACAACGTGTTGCCAGCAACTCCATATAATTCCGGACAAGGCAAAAAGCCTTGAACACCAAATTTTTCCTTTAAAACAATCTTGATTCTATCATCCAGCAAAACGTTTCCAGCACTGTCATACATGCGCGTAAACGCCTGAAATCTATGAAACGTCTTTATTTTCTCGATATGGTCAAGCAATGCCGTAACAAGTGGAATCAGACCACTAAGCTTCGCCGCAGAAGTATCCACAACCGTCTTGGCCACTTCGCTATTAGCAATTCTTGCCTTTAAGAGACCGGGTCTCTTAAACTCCATTCCCACCAAGCGATCCCAATCAGATTGCCAATCTTTAGCCAATTCACCTCGATCTCTAAACGATTTGGTCGATCTGATATCACCTTCGAGCTTCGCCCGCATACGCCGAATGCCTTCCATCTCTTTCCGCAATGCTCTCAACGTCTCAACAGCGTCGCCATCGTGAGTATGCATTTCGCAGAACATCGCAAAGAGAGAGGGAATTTTGAAATCATAGAGCTCCGACTCGTTTCCAGCCAAAAATTCGATTGAGCGAATTTCTGCCGACAGATGCCTCTCAAGCTCTCTTATCTTACTTAGAAAATTGTCCCGCCTTAGTTGTTCGGCATGATATTTCACCATCCGCTGGAGTGAATTCGGCAGGATCAACGTTGCATTCGCTCGATCTGCAATTTCATTTGAGCTGGACCACTGCCAAAGTTGCACGAGCGGAAAATGTTTTATTATGCGTCTTGCAAACTCACCATCACCATCACCCAAGGCGCGGGCGAAACTACTGTGCTCAGAAAACCACAATATCCCTTCTTTTCCAATTTCCTCAATGCTTTTACTATAGATAGCAAGATCAAAGGAAATCTCTCCTTGCTGCAATAATTCAGCGTGAACAAGCTGATCTGAGGCAACCACCTCAACGAAATCTTCATCACGCTGCAGCGAATCAAAGAATTTCCTATTTGATTCGTAATATTTCTCACTGACGACAACCCTATCGAACAAGGAGACTGCCTCTATTACAGCATTTATTCTCGACACCATCTCATTGGTTAATTCTCGGTACAGCCGAGAAGAAAAACAGGAAAATGCATCAAAACACCAAATTGATGTCGATGCCTTAGAAAGAGAATTCCCCATGGCGCCATCGGTCACGAATTAATTTAAACTATCAAACAATGAGATTCCAACGTAAGCGCTTTCGTTGATCTGCCCCCTCGATGGAAAACAGGAAAGCACCGCAATTGCAAATTTCACAGATACCGGAATGCCACCGCCAGAAATTCGACGGCGCCCCCCAAGTCTCAACACACTGCCTCGCTGTTTAGCGGCGTGTCTTGTACACACGCTTAAACACGACGCGATCGCCGAACATTTTCTGTATGAGCACGCTGAGCCCGACAAACACGACTGCGCCAGCAATCCAGCCACCCACCGACAAGGACTCCGGCAGATGTTGATGCACTTGATAGCCTGCGACTGCTGCGACAAGCAACGCCGCGCCGAAGAACGCCTTCTCGGGTCCATACTCGACCTCAGCCTGACATCCCGTGCAAACCGTTGCGCCGCGTGGGACCCCGGTGCGGCAGTGAGTACAAGTCAAATTGCTCATTATTTTCACGATCTAGGCTACAGAACCACTCGACTGCAACACGCAGCGAGCCCCTTTAAACGCATAACGACATAAAGGTAAGATTCTTTAGACGAATTCGCAACGCCTCAACATACGAATTCTGGATTGCGCAATTTTCACGACCAGCAGGTCGATTTTCGAAACGATGCGCCGCCAAACTGCCTGAGCTCAGGCAGCGGGTTCAAGGGCCGGCTGCTCTAAGGCGATCATTTCCACGATGGATTGGAGTTCGCATAGCAAGTCCGCCTGTTGGACTTGTAGGTACTGGTGCACCGACTCGTTCTCAAGCAACCTCGCAAGATAGCCCTTTGCGAGCACGAGGTTAAGCACGTCCTGTCCATAAGTCTGCTCGACCACCTTGTACTGTCCCTGCAGATTCCCCATCTCTCGCTCCATCTTCGCCATTTGCTCGGGGCTCACTCCGGCAAGCTTCCTCGGTTTCTTCCCTTCGACCAGCCGCGATGCCGGCGTCGCAACGAGCAACGCTTCAGCGTACGAGACAGACAGGTTGTTTGCTGCCACCATGAGCTCGACACATTCGACTTGCCGTGTGGGCTTCATCTTCCGCAGAGCTCGCGCGAGCTCAGGTGAAAACTGCCGGTCCTTCAGGAGTTCAGTCGCTTCAGCGCAAATCCCATCCAGCAATGCCATCCTCTTGATGATCTGCGACACATCTACGGACAGAGCCTTCGCGAGTCGCTCCGGGGACACACCTCGTTCAACGGCCCGACGAATCATGAAATGCTCCTGGATGGTCGATAGTCGATTGACGCGGTTGTTGTACGTGTAGCTCTCATCGTCCGTGGCAACGAGGCACGACACGGTGTTGAACTGGAGCTCCTGCAACGCGATCAGTCGCAGATGCCCGTCGAGCAGGACGTGGTTGCCCGATGCCTGGTCGACCGGCGTCACCGAAAGCGGCTCGATTAAGCCCACCTCTTCGATGGAGCTTCTGATCTGCTTGAACTTTCGCGAGTTCATCATGCCGGCAGGCGTGCGCCGTGATGGCAGGATGCTCGCGATCGGAACAGAGAGTGGTTCCGGAATGAACCCAAGTGCTACGCCTGTCATGCTGGGCTCCCGCTTGGCCATACACGTTCTGCCAGATACTTCGGCAACGTCGCCAGTTCCTCAGCGCGCAGCAGGTTGACGAAGTTCTCATCGGCAAATAGCTGCCTGAGGGCGCCCACAATGAACAGCAACCGCTGCTGCGTAAACTCGGCCTTCCGCACCATCGTTTTCTGCCGCTCAACTTCATGCTGATACGTTCTGACGAGACTCGAAGTGGTCACGTCCATCACCTTGCGCGTCATGTTTCGATTCGCCGTACGGCCGAGCGCCTTCCTCCGCTCGATGACGCGCCGAGCGTCCATCAACTGGCGCCCGCGCAATCTCCCCGATTCATATGCTTCCTGCAGGGCGGCCTGGATCGCCTCATCGTCGTCGCCGGCACCGACGATCGATAGCGCCGCGTTCAGCGGAATTCGGCCTTTCTCAACAGCGATCACGAGGCGCTCTTCACCCTGATGCAGGAGCGTCAGGATTCCCTGCACGTAGTGCTGCGTGAGCCCCGTCTTCTCGGCGATCGCCTTCGGTGCGTAGCCGCGCTCCTGCAGTTCGCGTATACCGGCGAGCAGCTCGAGCGGTCGGCACTGTCGTCTCGCGATGTTCTCCGTCAGGCTCATGATGAATGCGTCTTCGTCGCTCACGCTCACCACCAGCGCTGGTATCGTCGTTTCGCCGAGCGATCGGAACGCCTTCAGTCGTCCCTCCCCGCACACGAGGAGATACTTCTCAACACCACTGGCCGTTGCCCGTGGCGTGACCAGGATCGGTTTCTTCAGGCCGATCGTCTTGATGTTGCTGACGATTTCGTCGAAGACTCGACCATTGCGCTCGCGAGGATTGATCACCTCGATCTGGCTGATGGGGATCATCCGAACCTCGCCGGGCTGTTCACGCTGAGTCATGCTCGTCTCCTCAGCCGAGCACGCTGTGCCATACCGTATAAGTAGTCCAGCGTGTCAAAGCGATAGCTCTCGAACTCGATCGGATTCCAGTCCGCGAGGCTGATACGAGGCTGCCAAAAATCAATGTGCGGCAGCAGGTAGTAGTCGAGCGCCGTCGAGTTGCTCTGGTCCAACCTGACTGCGACTGTGATATCCGGCAGCAGGCTCGTGTCGAACCGGACCTTCCAGCGGTTACGGCCGCTGCCGCGCACCTGACACCGTGACAGCACGATGCAGGCAGTGAACTCCCGATTCACGGTCAGCAGATCTGTCGCCGGATCGCGCGACACGGTCCCGCCGAGATCCGCGATCTTTTTTTCCGTCTCGGCAACGATCTCTGGGTGCAGTTGCCGAATGAAGCGATTCGTTTCGATATAACGATAGTCACGGCCCGGCGTGAAGCCAACCGTCTGATACGCACGAATCAAGCTGCCGAAGCGATACACATAAACCGAGGTGGACGGCATGCCCTCCGTTTCGTCGATCACGACGCCCGATAGAAAGCCTCGGCTTCGGTACAGATTTCGCAGACGCTCGATAAGCTCCTCACTCGAGTAGCGCCGGGCGCGCGCCCGCATGATGCCCTGCGCGGTATAGAACGTTTCGCTCGGCACGATGGATTCGAACGCACCCTCCTTGCGTATCCACATCTCGGACGGATTCGTGACACGAGATTTCTTCAGCTTGAACGACACACGGTTGTAGACGTTGTTGCCGATGTACTTCTCGTTGGTCAGCACCTCCCGAATGGTTGCCCGAGTCCAGGGTCGCCCAAGGTCGGTCTGAACGTTCATGCCGTTCAGGCGAGCAGCGATCTCGTGCTCATTGAGTGACTCATTGATGAACCAGCTGTAGACGAGATTGACGATTCGAACCTCGCTTTCCGGGCCGGGCATCAGAATGACGCGGTCCGTCTGCAGGCACTTGTGCTGGCCGCGTTGCAACTCGCCCTTCATGAGGCCATGTTCGTCCACGAGGATCCGGCGTAACGCATAGCCTGCAGGCCCGCCTTGCCGGAAACCCAGCTCGATCAACCTGCACTGGCCAGCGAAGACCTTCGCTGACAACTCGCGGCTGTACTCACCGGCCATCGCACGCTTCACACCTTTGACGATCGTCGAAACTGGCGAGCCGTCGTTCTCGAACTGTTCGGCGCAATAGGCGACCTGGATGCCTGCGCGCCGGCAGATGTACTCGTAATAGGCACTTTCGTCTGCATCCTGGAATCGTCCCCAGCGGCTTACGTCGTAGACGAGGATCACCTGAAAATCGGCCATGCCGGTTTCCACGTCCCGGATCAGTTGCTGCAGCGCTTGGCGCCCATCGATACGCAAACCGCTTTTGCCCTCGTCGGCGTAGGTCCGCACGATCTCGAGATCACGACGAGCAGCGTAGTCGCGAATGCGATCACGCTGATTCTCCGTCGAGTATTGCTGGTGCTCCGTCGACATCCGAACGTATTCAGCAGCCCGCATTCTGCAGGCCTGCTCGTCAACGGACTCGCATGTGCAATCGAGGTCCACGATCCAGCTCCCACTGGCAACCGCCCCTCGCTGCGCCATCCCCGACATCAACTAGGGGATTTGTATCGGCGAACGCGTCGCGCCTTGCAATGACGTCGAATGCGAGCGAGTACACAGCCAAGGTAGCAGGCCATAGACCCTTGTCGTACACGTCATCTCTTTGCAATCACGCCGGAACAGGCCTCGGCTCAGATAGCACGGCGATGTGCACCGTCCACGCGTTCATCTTTGCAACGCCGGCCTCAACCGCGTTACGCAGGATATAAAACCCAGATGCCAGCGGGCGATGGGCCGGCCACACGTCCATGTTTGCAATGGCACTAGCAGTGCGCCGCGCATTTCGTCGTCGCTGCATTGTGCAATTGCGATCGCGATAGGCTGGGTGCGTCTCGCGGTAGTGCCGCCAGTAGTCAGGATGTCGGGCCCGCCAGGTGGCCTGGGCGCGGATCTGATTCTCGCGATAGTCGGGATCGACTCGCATGCGCTGGTGCTGCCATGCACGCCGGCGAGCACGCTGGCACGCCTTGGCTGAGCAGAAGCGTTGATGCGGGATATGTATGAGCGGAGTGAAGGGTGTGCCGCAGGCAGCACAGATCCGATCCGATTTCATGGCCGTGCTCCACAGAGGAATCGAAGTGGGGCCAGCCGTGTTTGGGGCCAGGGTCAGTTGGAACCGGGTCACGGGCCGGGGGCGTCCCACCCTCGCAGATTTTCCCGCTCTTGGAGCCGCTCCTGAGTTTTTTCTAGGCCTGGACCTTCCGAGGGTCGCACGAGCCGCTCATAGAGCTCATGGGTTATTGGGGTCGCACCCAAACGCTACTACTTTGGCGTGGAAGTAGACCAGTCGCAACAACTCCGTCGTGGCCACAAAGTGCTTGTGGCGCGGGTCTTCGTAAGTCTTTGATTTTTAGTGTGCGGCGTCTCATCAACTAAGACGCCCTACGTAAGCGACGCATCGCGACAGTTAGAGAAACTGACAAATGGCGCTGCAATTCGTAAGCACGGACCGCGTCACTGGTTTCAAGCCTAGCCAGCCAAACCCTTGTAGCTTCGAAAGGAGCTGCAAGGGTTTTTTTATATAGCGCTCTTGTCGAATACCGCTAAAGTGTCATATCCAAAAAGCTCAGGAGACTCAATTTCCTGCAATTGCAATCAATACGATAGATCATGATGTCACAGAGTGTCTGAGGCTGAGGACTACGCAGCGCTGGCCGCTTTGCGCGACTCTACTGCCTGGTGATGGCTCGGCGCGAAGCACTTCAGCACACGCGTTGACTCAAATGGTCCGCGGTGAGGCTGCAGGCAACTTCAACAATCGTCACAACTGACGAGAAGTTGCGTTCCATCGTCTCTGCATCCACACCGTCATCGCAAGCATCAGTGCGGACAGCACGACATGCAGCCATGCCAGCGATCCCGATCACTCACGCATTTCCGTCGCACCAATGCAAAAACCCCCGCCTTTCGGGCGGGGGTTTCTGGCTTAGGGAGCCTGACGATTACCTACTTTCACACGGGAATCCGCACTATCATCGGCGTAGAGTCGTTTCACGGTCCTGTTCGGGATGGGAAGGGGTGGGACCGACTCGCTATGGTCATCAGGCAAAGAGGGTTGTTGCGCTGGCTTCGCAGCACAACCAATCTTGGAAGAAGCAGTAATTTTGAGTTGTGTGTATCACACACGAGAATCCAACTTGTCGCTTTGTATCGCAGCCAGTGCTGTCGCACGGCGCCGATCTACAAGGCAGACTTGTTATAGGATCAAGCCTTACGGGCAATTAGTATCAGTTAGCTGAACGCATTACTGCGCTTACACACCTGACCTATCAACGTCCTGGT
>NZ_QMFZ01000018.1:0-157936 GCF_003294055.1 Burkholderia reimsis | reverse complement strand
AGGACGTCAACGAAATCCAGCAGCGTCCCCTGCCCTCGCATGCGCGACTCGCAGCCTCGGCGCACCTCGTGCGCGAGTCGCGCAATCCGGACGGACTGCGCGCGACGCTCGAACACTACTTCGGCGTGCCGGTTGTGATCGAGGAGAACGTGTTTCACTGGATCGCGATCGATCCCGCTGATCAGGGACGCATGGGCCGCCCGGGGCCGGCCGCGACGATGGGACACGGCGCCATGCTGGGCCGCGTCGCGCCGGATCGCCAGCACCGGTTCCGTATCGTCATCGGGCCGGTCGATCTCGACGCCTATCTACGCTTCACACCGCAGGGCGAAGATCTGCCGCGGCTCGTTGAATGGGTGCGGGCGTTCGTCGGCCATGAACTGGAATGGGAACTCGAGCTGCGCATCCGGCCCGAAAGCGCGCCGCCCGCAGTGATGGGCGGCCAGCAGCGCATGGGCTGGTCGGGATGGCTGGGCCGCCCGAGCCCCCACAAACCGATTACCGGCATGCGTTTCGAGCCTGAGCGCTACGTTCGGCACTTCAATCGCCGCGCCACTGAATCTGAAGATCGACCATGAGCAAGAAACCATCCATCCAGCGGACAGACTCAGGCATTGCCCCTGCCGGGCGCGCACCGCATCACGACTGGCTCACGCCTGTGAGCGACGCCGGGCCATGCGGTCCGGACCTCGAATACGACCACGATTTCGTCGTGCTCTTCGCGAACGCGGCGCCCAGACAGGACGTGCAGTATGGCGCATTCGTCGGCGCACCCGATCCCGTCAACTGGAGTGAAGTCGAGCGCGATTGCCGGCGGCTCATGATGCGCACCAAGGACGTCCGTGTCGCCGTGCTTTACACCCGTTGCCGCACGCGACTGGCTGGCGCATCGGGTCTCGCGGAAGGCACTGGGCTGCTCGCCGCCTGGCTTGAGGCGTTCGCGGACAACGTTCATCCGCAGCCGGACATCGACGCAGAACGCAACGCTGCACTCGAAATGCGGATGAACGCGTTGCAGGCGCTCGCCGATCCCGAGGGGCTGCTGGCCGACGTGCGGGAACTCGTGCTCACGAAATCGACCGTGACGCGCCTGCAGGTCCGCGACGTCGAGCGCGCGTTTGCACATCCGAGACCGGCCGATGCGCTCGCGCCCGATTCGGTCGCGCAGCAGCTTCATGACCTGCGCACGCACCAACCCGCAGTCATGGCGGGCTTTGACGACGCGGTCGCGAATCTTGCAGCGATCGATGAGTGGTGCACCCGTCATCTCGGAGCGTACCAGCCGGATCTGTCGCCGCTGACGCGGCTGCTCGGCCGGTTGGGCACGCCCGCGCAGGTGATTGCGGCCCAACCGGTCGAGGCATCCACCGAACCTGTTTCGGCAACCGACGAATCAGAGGAAGGCGATGCGGCAATGCCGCCTGAACCGGTGTATGCAGCACCTGTTGCTGTTCCCGAAAGCACGACGGTGCAATCCGGCTCTGCGCCGCCGGCGGATCGTGAGTCGGCGCTTGCCTCGATCCGCACAGCCCGCGCATGGTTCGAGACTCATGAACCGAGCAGCCCGATTCCGGTGTTGCTCAAACGTGCCGAACAGTTCGTCGGCAAACGCTATGCCGAGATCGTGCGTGCCATTCCCACAGAGTTGCTGGCTGAATGGGAGCAGGCGGATGGCGCGTCGTGACCGCACGCACGTGGTGAGGAAGTTGGCCGATCGCGTTACGAACCCGGATTCCGCCGGTTGCCGCCATGTAATCGGCTCATTGTCAATTATCCTGAAAGGATGGAGATACGAATGCACATGCAACTGACCCGACTTGCCGTCACAACGCTCGCCTCCAGTCTTTTGCTCGCCGCCTGCAACTGGCTGCATCAGGGACCAGGCGCAGCCGATATTGACGGCGCTGTGCGTCGGGCGCTGCATACGGAAAACAGGGGCGGTCTGAATGCGCTTGCCGGCAGCCCGCTACCCACATCCGACGGTGTCGCGTCGGTAAAGCCCGATGGCGACTGCGCGAAAACGGGAAGCTCGAACGGTGTCGAGGCCTTCACCTGCAGCGTCAGCATCGTCCTGAAGCGTGGCGAGTCCGGCGATGGGGGCACAACCCTTCACGCCGAACTGCAGTTTGCACGCGATAGCGATGGTCACTGGCAGACCTCCGGTGTCGACCGCGCGATTGCGGTGGGCACGGCATCATCGCTTATTGACCAGGCTGGGCGCGCGCTCTCGGGGCAGGCTGCCTCGAATCCACAGTGACGCTTGTCGCAGGCATGAGCGGGCATCAAGGCATGACAACATACCGGTATGACGGCGCCGGTAATGCTAACCACGAGAGGCTTACTACGTAGGGCGAGTTACAGGGCGAGTAAATACCTAGCGATTTCGGATTTGCCCCCTTGTTGGTTACCTCGCGCTGTTCGCTCCCGTGTTTGAACGAATATCTGACATCTCTCCTGCCACGGCAGCAGACGCACTTTGGTAGACCGGCTCCGGAATAATCCCGTCCCGTAGCTCGGGGGGTGGAACATAGTTAGAGAGCATCCCATGACACGGCGCGCACGGCGGATGGCGCTATGCCAAATGCATAGAGGCGCTTGGACTTTTCTTCAGCGTCTTCGCGACAGGCCAGCGTCCAACGCGCCGTGCGCAGCCCGGGTACAGCAAGCATTGCGTCGAAATACGGTGCATCGACGTAGGACAATGAATGACCAAGTACGAATACCTCTTTAACATCACGCATCAGCGCGAAGAAATCGCCGTGAGCCTGGATTATTTGGGCTGAAGGCTTGAAAGTCTTAGAAAAATACTCGTCGAGGATGTCGTGCGCTTCCGCCAGGCGGACGTCGATGTCCTCGATGTCGGGCCGATCATTGAGCGACCGACGGCTTTCGGGATGCCAGGCGTGCCCGAGAATCAACTCGCTATCCGGCAAATCTGCGCTGCCGTGAATGTGGAAGACGTCGGCATCGGCCACCCCGTATACTTCACGCAATGTCGTCGTGTAGTTGAACGTCAGGAAGATTGCGTCTGTGCCCAGGAAACGCAAACGCCGCGGAACAGTTGTCACCGTCGGAATCGGTAGTTGCCGTATCCACTCGCCGAAAAGAAAGCGCAGCTCTCTGGAAAGACGCTCGACGACGCGTTCGACTTCGTATTGAAAATCATGATGGCCGGAATCGCTCCAGTCATCGTCTCCATAAGACCCCATGAAGTGCCCAAGGCTTTCGATGACGTGATTGACATCAATCTCTGCAAACGCCGCCTCCAGGTCGCTCCAGCTCTCGCCAGCGGGCAGATAGCTTTCCACGGCGTCGAACACGTCACGACCATGCAGCCGTACGTAATCCCTAAAGCACGAGTAGCTCGACGGGATACCGTGCCAAAGATCAAAGCCATTTCCGATCACGTAAAGCGTACGGGATGTCATCGATGGGTCTCCGGTCAGAGCACGACGGCGTGAACGCTCTCGGGCGAAAACCATTGTTCCAGCGTGCCCATCGCCACCGGCGACAGTAACTGGGTGAATAGCAGTGCAAGGCGCAGTTTGGGGCGAGAACACGCGACATAGAACAGATTGCGGTTTCGCTCGAAGGACTCCTCCCTCGCGGCCGGAATCGCTTGTCCCGCCGCCAACCCGAGCATCTCGCCAAAGTTGTACTGGTTCCATCCCCGACCGATAACAACCAGGACGTTATCGAATTCGGCACCCTTCACTCCGTGCTTGGTCTCAAAGGGCGAATGGCCGTCCAGGTAAGCCCGCAACGCCGATATCTCCGCGTAGGGAACAGCGCGCAGCCGCTCGACTTCGGCAAGCCTTTCCGGCATCTCTTCGCCGGCCGCCCGATCGAAGTCGCGTAGTTCGCGCTCACGCTTTTCGATCGCGTCAGGAAGCCGGGGCTTGCGTTGGTCAATGAGATGATCGATCACGTCTCCAACAGTGCCCGTCGCGCGAAGCTCCAGGACGCGGGTCATTGCATTGTGCCAGGCCGCTTTGTCCGCATGGCTGCGAAGAAGTGGAGTCGTCCCGCCGAGTGCCTCGAACATCGCCCCGAACCGGTTTGCCGCGAACGCGTCACAAGCCGGTTCGAGTTCATCGACGAGATATGCGATATGCGGATGTTCCTTCTTGGTGAAGGCGTCGTTGTAGCGAAATACAGTTGGCAGGCTCGTGTATCCCTGCTCGTTTGCGAGCAGCCTGTGCGTCAACATCAGGATCTTCGTGCTCTCGGGCGCAAGATCCCATCCTTGCTGCGCCAGGACCTCCTTGACGTGCTCAAGTGCCTGGTGACCGACATCGGCCGGAAGGTCGCCGCCCCAATGTCCGCCGGTTCTGCGTTGCCCCACCCAGTCGTTGGTATGAAAAACGCTCACCTGACCCACGGAATCCGGGTCCTTGACTTCCTGGCGCAACTCGGGCCGCATCCGGTTAAGGCAATCCACGATCGTCTTGACCGACCGGAAGTTGGCTTCCTTTCCAATCTCCGTTACGGACACGTGCTCAAGCCGGCCGCACCCATCGCCATAGATCTTCTGCCAGTGATCTCCGAAGAAGCCGAACAGCGGTCCATCCGGATTGCCTAAAAAAAGCCGCTTGATCGCCTCGACCCAATCCCTGTCAGTGTCCTGATATTCGTCCACCAGAATGATGGGAAAGCGATCTGCAACCATCCGCCGGAACTTCAGGTGCTCCATCAGGGAAATCGTGAGGGGCAGCACATCGTCATGGTGAATCGATACACGGTCCTCGCGAATTGAGCGGTGCCCCAGGCTGTACTCGACCCCGCGGCTGCCGAGCGCGCCGCCGACCTCTGCAAGTCGCTCCTGCCAATGCGGCATTGCCTCCACCAGGGACCGCAACTGCTTCTGGAAACCGCTAATCAGGGACCAGCAGAAGGCGTGGTTGGTCTCGCAGTACACCAATGGGCTCTTGTCGGTACGAGCAGCAATCTCGTCCCTGGCAACATTCGTGAATGTAATGCACGCAATCTGCTGATTCTTTTTCGGGAAACCATGTCGGTTTCGCTCGATGAGATACTGCAACGCCTTGATCAGGGAATATGTCTTGCCCGCACCAGCTCCGGCTTCGAGCCGGAAACTCCGTCCTTCATCCAGGCATCGAAACATTGCGTCGAGGGCACGTCGACTCGCCAGCTCGGCGGGAGACTGGATATCAGCCATGAGGAGAGGCCTCCGCGCTTGCAACGATAGCGTCTGCTGCCAGGGCCAGCGCAGGATCGGACAGATCGGGTTCGATGCCGGCTGCGAGCCATCGCACGCCGTCGACAAGGTACCTGGGGGCGCTCCACCCTTTCTCCTCAATGGCATACTTGAGCGCGAAGTCCGATTTCTTGAATTCTGCTGCCTTGCTACGGGCAGCGATCTCCAACTCTTCCCTGGTATTGCCCGTCAGCCCAAACAGCGCCTGATTTGCGAGGATGAAGGCGTCCTCGAACGTCCGTCCACATGGACCGCCTTCCACTTCCGCACATTGATAGGCGATGCAATTGCCCTCTCTTATTTTGTCGGCCTCGCCCTTGGCCAACAGTCCCCCCAGGGTGAATGGATCGTCATCCGAAAACCACGCCTTCAGGCAAGCGTTGCTTGAATACGTTCCCTTGTGGACCTCGCACGCCGAACCACCCGCTTTTTCCACGGCGTCAAGGTCGGTGATAATCAAGCTGCGGAGTTCGAGGAATGCCAGAAGCTTGAAGAACAAATGCGCGTACGCGCCCCCCACTTCTATCGTGGTGACGTACTGGCTGGACAACTTCGGTGAATCAGGCTCGGTCTCTTCGAGTTTCCCGATGACGACGGGCAAAAGAAGGCGCTCGCTCAAGCCTTCAACCAGAATGGCCTTGTCTGCAAAAAAGAGATCACAACGCGTCAGTGTCATGTACTGGTGAAGGAACTTCTTGTCGGGCTCAGAAACGCCATCCAGCCCCCTGCGCAGATCCTTGATCCTGGTCTGCCGGACGCCTGGTTGCGCTCCTGGCACGTCTCGTCCGAGGAAGTAACGGATACTTTCGAAGCCCGCTTCGTTTGCGACGTGCGACGAATGCGTAGAAACGACGAACTGGACCGGCCAGGGTGTCTTATCTTCGGTACTCTCCACCAGCAATTGGGCCGTTTTGGCGAGTTGCCGGATGAATACTTCCTGCATCTGGGGGTGCAGATGCGCCTCAGGTTCCTCGATGAAAATGAGATGGACACCCGGGGCCGTCGCTTCGGCGCGAAAGGCTTTGTAGAACCCCGCCAACTGCAGGAGGATGAAGATCAGATTCCGCGCACCGAGGCCGTTGTACGATTCAGGCAACGCGACACCGCTATAGCCGGCGTAACGAACTTTCGTGAAATTGGACAACAGCTTTCGTACGTCAAGAAGGGTCTCAGTATGCAGTTCCTGATTGCCTAATCCTGGGTACCCGAAGCTCTTCAGGGCAGGGATCAGTCCCTTTAGCTGTCCACCGAAGTTTGTATCAATCTGCGATTGAATACCCTGGACGGCTTCCGTCAAGGAATCTGCGATCTGTTTGTCGGCCGCATCTGCCGAAGCCGATGAGGCAGTTGCGAAAAGAAGCTCGACAGTCTTGGCAAGGACGTCCGACTCTCGCGACGTGACGTCGTCAAGGCCACGTTGCGCGTTGATGAAACCCGTCTTGACCAGACCCTTCACTGCGTTGGGAAGGAGCTGGCGCTGGTTTCCAGCGTCATTGGGGTCTTCTGCCCATATGCACGTCGCATAATTGCCTGGTATTCGATCGCGCAACGTACGAAAGAACGTTAGTCGAGCTTCGGCAGACAACGGCGTCGGTGGCAGGCCATCAAAAAGCTGGGAAAGCTGGCCGTCTTTCAGCTCGTAGCGGACAACTACAAGCGCCTCGGTGCAGTCAGGGTCGAGGTCGATGACAAAAGGACTCAGCGGTCCCAATTGAGGCTGATTCGGATCGTACTGGAAGGTCAGTCGCAGCTCGATGTAGGGGATGAGCGCACGAACGATATCGTCGTGTTCGTCGTTGCTCCGAGCCTCCCAGGCTAGACGAAAGCCCTCATAGCAGGCGCTTGAGAAGTCTTCAAGCTGAAACTGCGCGCTGCCATCGGCGAGTAGCCGTCGGATGACTTCGGAAAGCGACGTCTTGCCGCTGTTGTTGCGGCCCACGACGACTGTAGTGAGATCTTCCAAAGCAAGGTCGACATCCGAGAGAAGACGGAAGTTCTTTATCTGAACATGACGCAGCTTCATTTATTCCCCCGGGCGCCGGCAATTTGATGCGTTGGTTTTGCGTATGGTAGTTCATAAATGCCATACGCTGAGCGCGGTCGATTCAATGATATTTTTCGACGTCACAGCCACGATTTCCACATAAGTGTCTGGTCAGTACCTTGATTGCTACCAGGTTCGGACAGGACGTGACTAGCCGATGTCGACCTGGCGTCAGATCGCGTCCACGATCCCGATCACCAGCCCTCCGAAGATTCAAAAGAAACTCGGACACATATAACTGCTGCGAGCCCGGTTCGATCCTGCGGCTTCGTCGGTACGGTCGTGTTCCGGCGTCCCTCCCCGTTCAAGGAGCAAGACGATGTTTCCCACCCCTCTCGATTACCTTGCCGCCTTCGCGCTCGCATTTGTCAGCGGTGCGCTCGTGGCCGCGTGCCACTGCAAGTATGTCGGCAAGGTCCGACGCGATGTCCATGCCCGCGCGTGCGAGCCTGCCATTCATGCATAACCGTCCGCCATTCCTGCCATATGGCGAGGGGGACGAAGACGAAGAGCCCGCGTGGCAAGCCAGTCTTCACCGGCTTCACCATCAGCGTCAGCCGCCAGACCCCGACGAAGACGAATCGCCGCGCTACCGCCCGGGCAAGGGGGACCTCGTCTGGCCGTGTCCGTCATGCGAGTCACTTCGCACCGAGCAACGGCATATCGCAAGACGCGTCTTCAGCGCCGTCGGTGCTGCGGCGGGCGCGACGAGTGCAATCACCGCGTCGCTGTCCGGTGCCGAGACCGGTGCGGCCATCGGCATGCTCGGCGGTCCTCTCGGAGCCGTCTGCGGCAGCGTTGCCGGCGCGATACTCGCGGGACTCGTGGCTGGCGCCGCCGGCTGCGCGACCGGCGCCGCACTCGGCGAAGCCCTCGACCTGAAGTGCCTCGACAACTGGCGGTGCCTGGCCTGCGGACGCACCTTTACCGTTCGTCCTGGCTGACGCTTCGTCTATCTCCTTTCCGTTTCGTTCCTTTCATCTCGGTGCCCGGCGCGTGCCGGGCTTTATGCACTTCTTTTCACAGGAATCCAAAAAATGCATCTCGTACAGACCATGGCGTTTACAGGCGAGGAACCGTGGCACGGTCTCGGCAACGAACTCGCGCCCAAACAGCCGCTCGAAGTCTGGCAAAAGGCCGCTGGCATGGACTGGAGTATTGAAGAAGCCGAAGTGCGCTTCGTCGCCGCCGGCAACAAAAGCCTCGGCTCGATTCACGCCTTCCCCGAACAGAAGGTCCTCTATCGTTCGGACACGAAAGCAGCCCTGTCCGTTGTCTCAGCGCGCTACCAGGTTGTCCAGCCTGCCGAAATACTGGAGTTCTATCGCGACCTTACCGATTACTCGGGGTTCGAACTCGAAACCGCGGGTGTATTACGCGAAGGCCGCAAGCTGTGGGCGCTCGCGAAAACGGGCCAGTCCGCCACCCTCAAGGGCCGCGATACCGTGAACGGATATCTGCTCCTTGCGACAGCCTGCGACGGGTCGCTTGCCACCACCGCACAATTTTGCAGCGTTCGTGTGGTGTGTAACAACACCCTGTCGATCGCTCTGGGTGAGGGCACGGGGGCGGTGAAGGTCCCACATCGTTCGCAGTTCGACGCCGCCGCTGTCAAACGTCAGCTTGGCATTTGTATCTCTTCGTGGGATGCCTTCATGGTTCGCATGAAAGCATTGTCGGAATGCAAGGTGTCCGACGCGGCAGCCGAGAAATTCCTGCGACGCGTACTGACGTACCCCGCCACAAATGGCGCGGAACGCGATGCGATTGCGGTCAACGAGCGGGCTATCAAGGCGGTCGGCCAGCTCTACGCCGGTCGTGGCATGGGCTCGGATCTCGCTTCCGCATCCGGCACGGCATGGGGGCTGCTGAACGCTGCGACTGAATACGCAGACCACCATCGGCGCGCACGTAGCGATGATCATCGGCGTGACGCGTCGTGGTTTGGCGCGGGCGCTACGCTCAAAGCTCGCGCGTGGGAAGAAGCCATGAAGCTCGTCGCGTGAGTTCATTGTCCACCACGGCATAGACGCCCGGTCGGGTTCTCCCCGCCGGGCGTTTCCGCTTTCAGGAGGTCACCATGTCTTTGCAGGAAACCACAGGACGAACTCGCCGCCCCGCGCTGCGTCTTGTCGAAACAAAGGATCTTCCCCGCGCCGACTGGCTCGAGGTCAGAAGATCGGGGATCGGCGGATCGGACGCGGCGGCGGCAGTCGGTCTGAACCCTTACATGAGCCCGCTGGAGTTATGGCTGGACAAGACCGGACGCTCGGAAGGGCTACCCCGTCCCGATCCGACCGACACCACTTCGCCCACATATTTCGGCACGCTGCTTGAGCCGATTGTTGCAGCCGTCTACACGCAGACGACAGGAAATCGCGTGCGCAAGGTCAATGCCGTACTCAGGCATTCCACTATTCCCTTCATGCTCGCCAACCTCGATCGGGAGATCGTCGGTGCCCGTGACGTCCAGATCCTGGAGTGCAAGACCGCGGGAGAATTCGGCGCACGGCTCTGGCGCGACGGCGTACCTGAGTACATAGAACTGCAGGTGCAGCACCAGCTGGCCGTCACCGGCAAGACTGCGGCGCACGTCGCCGTGCTGCTGTGCGGACAGGCGCTCGAAGTGCATCGCATAGAGCGTGACGACGCGCTCATCGCCCGGCTCATCCAGCTCGAAGCGCAGTTCTGGAAATACGTCCAGACCGACACACCGCCTCCGGCGGATGGATCGGAGTCAGCAGACCGGGCCTTGCGGCATCTGTATCCGGGAAACGGCGGCACGATCGATTTCAGCGACGACCGCAACCTCTCGTCGGTATTCGCTGACCTGGTGGCGGTACGGGCTGAAATCGAGGCGCGTCAGGCAATCGAGGCGCAGCTGAAACAGCAGATCCAGCAGGCGATGGGCGATGCGACGCGCGCGGTGTTCGAGACCGGCGAAGCCTCGTTCAGACGCAGCAAGGATTCATCTGCCGTCGATCTGAAACGGCTGCTGGCCGATCACCCGGAGCTCGAGCAGCAGTACGCCACGTCAAAGCAGGGGTCCCGACGCTTCCTGGTCTCCACCTGATCCGATATCCCCAATCATTTTAGTTAGAGGTCCAATATGTTGAAAGGCCTTTCCATCACTCCACCCGTCGTGGGCCGAATCTCCATCGGGCGCATCGTGGAAAAGAATGGCAAACGTCTGCCGGAAAAAGCGGATGACTTCACCCTCACCACACAGGTTCAGCAGCGCGGCGAATGGGTCCTTCATCCGCTCAACGAAGCCCTGCGCAAAACCACGTCGGGCAAGCTCAGGTCGATCCCCGTCCGCATGCTGTTCAACGATCCAGATCTGAACCTGCGGGCCGACTATACGCTGTTCGAGCGCGACACCGGACGGCAGGTGTGCGTCGGAAACGGCCAGACGTGCAGACGCGTCAGCGAAGACGGCAATGGCATCGACACCCTGCCCTGCCCGTCGCCGGAGGGCTGCGCGTTCGGCCAACAGGGCGGCTGCAAGCCCTATGCGCGTCTGAACGTCATCATCGGCGAAGAAGATGAGCTTGGCTCATTCATTCTCCGTACGACGTCCTGGAACAGCATCCGGACCCTGGCCGCCCGCCTGCACTACTTCAGCGCCGTGTCGGGCAACCGGCTCGCCAGTCTGCCGCTGACACTGAAGCTGAGAGGCAAAAGCACCACCCAGAGCTACCGCTCGGCGATCTACTACGTGGATCTCAGTGTCCGTTCGGGCAGCACGCTGGAAGACGCGCTGACGCAGGCGAAGGAACTCGATGCGCGGCGCCGCGCAACCGGTTTCGACCAGGCAGCGCTCGATGCGGCGGCGCGTGCCGGATTCGCCAACGGGGCGTTCGAGGACAGCCCGGACGAACGGGCAGCTGTGGTGGAAGAGTTCTACCCCGAGTCCGTGGCCGATCACGCGGACACTGGCTCCGAGGCAACGGGAAATACTGGCGAGACACAACCGCCACAACGGCCACAACCACCACAACCGCCGCGATCAAGCCTGCGCGACAAGCTCGACCGTAAAGCCGCTTCGCTTGGAGGGAAGGCTGCATGAACAACGACACGTGCGAGCCATTCGTCTGCCGGGACGGACGACTGCTGCCCCGCTACAACGACGCCCAGACTGCGCTTGCCCCCGGTCTGTATCTAGGACTGTTCCACGGACGCGGCGCGATCGACGACATCCTCGACGACTGGGGATTCGACGGGCCGGTGATCGGTCCGCTCGAATTCGTGCATACGACGTATGCGGCAGACGTGAAGTTGCGCTTCGCCGATGGACAGATAGCCGGACGGTATTTCCCGGACACGGGTTTCGTCACGAATCTCTCAACAGCCGAACGGACACGCTGCGCCGAAGCCTCACTCGCCATCGCCGACGATCTGCTCGTCTTCGATGGCCGCTATTTCGGCGACTGGACGGTCTTTCACATCGCGCAAAAGTAGCCATGCATCCCTCAACCCCGGCTCAAAGCGCGGCCATCACATGGACATTCTGCCTATGGAGAACATCAACAGCAGTGAAGCCCGCTTTCTCCAACTGCGACCACCTGGCGGATGCGCGCTCTGGCTCGCGACGGTGGCGACCCTCACCGCGCTGGCCCTATCGATCCTCGCAGGCTGGCAGCGCGGCGGCTCGCTGTCCGAGCGGGTCGTGTGGGTAGCAATCGGCACGGTGCTCGTCACGAGCGCGCATCTGTTGCCGGCGCTACTCAGGGACACGCCGGTGCCGGTCCGTGGCATAGGTACCCTCTTATGGGGTGCCTGTCTGGCGACCGCGTGCTATGGGCACGCCGTGTTTTTCGTGACGGCCCAGCAGCATGCCGGGGAACTGCGGGCATCTGCCGTGCCAAACGTTGAGGTCACAGCGTCGGGTCGCAGTCTGACCGTCATCATGGCGGATCGGACCAGCGTGACGCGGCAGCTCGCGTTCACACAAACGCAGCGTTGTTCGCGTGACTGTCCGGGGCTGGCAACGCGTCGCGTGACGCTCGCCGCGAAGCTCGATGCGCTGAATGCCGAAGCAGACGACGTTCGACGCAGCGAAGCCGAACGGGACCGAGCCTCGACCCGGCGCGACGCATTACTCGCCGATCCGGTCACGTCGCGACTGGCGTCGTCACTCGGCGTGAGTACGGCGCGCGTCGATCTGCTCTCGGGACTGGCGTTCGCTGCCGTGCTCGAAGGCGTCGCGTGCCTGCTGTGGACGGTTGCACTCCGGCCAGCGTCGCTACCAGCGCTGTTACCGGCTGCGGTGCCTGCCGTGACTGCGCCGGAAGTCACGCCACTGCCGGAAGCAGTCACCGCCGTGACTCGCGTGAGCCAGCCTGCAGTCATGGCAGTCACAGCGAATCGCGCCAGCGAGGCCGTTAGTTGCGAAACGGTCACGGAGAGTCACGCCGTTACGACGGGCAGTCACGCGGCGCGCGACGACCCCGTTACGCCGTTGCCGAAGACAGCATCAGGCGACGACGACCTGAGCGGACTGGTTCGCGACATCGCAGCCGGTCGCGTGCGTCCGACCGTCGCCGACATCCGGCGTCATCTCAGCTGTTCCCAGGCACGCGCGACGGCACTGCGCCGCCAGCTCGCTGGAGTCGCCCCGACGGCATAAGCCGGGCCTGAGCCCGGCGATCCCGTTTTTCCCTTTCCCATCTCGTGTCGCACGTCCGGTTCATCCGGAGGCCGTCGCACGTCCATCAACAGGAGAACGTCGTGAATGCTTCAACCCATCACAGCCTGCCGTACCTGCTGGGCGGGCATCACAAACGGCCGCAGAGCGAGCCCCCAAGGGCACGCAGCCGTTCGAAGCGGGGCGCTGTGCACTCACCGCCGGACGCAGGGTCGATGCTCGAGTGGTACCCGGGACTGGCGAGCTGCCGAAGACTCATTGACCACCTGCCCGCTCCGGCGGGCTTCCTTCACGTCGACCTATGGACACCACCGATCTTGTCAAAAGCGTCAGCATCACCAATCTCGCCAGGCAGCGCGACGCCGTTGTCGAACGCGTTCACCGCGCACTCGACCTGCTCGACGAAGCTCAACAGCTCGCGAAGAGCGCACACCTCGGCTTTCCGCGGCTCGTGCTCGACGATGCCTATGCTTGTCGCGGCAGGCCCTCCGTTACCGGAGACTATGCAAAACGCGACGAGGCAGAAGCCGCCATCGTTGCTGTCATCGACGTGCGCGGCTGGAGCTATCTGCTGTCCGAATCAGGCCTGCGCACCTTCATGGATGCCAAGGCCCGGGAGCAGTGGGGCCGCCAGCTCGTCGAAGGCGACGTACCGGAACTGACTGTCGCCAATATCGAAGCCACCTTCACCCAGCTCTACGGCGCGCGCGGCGACATGTTCGAGCGCGGCGTACTGCAGTGCTTCCGTCGGCTGTCGTGGGATTACAAAAGCAATCAGCCGTTCCGGTTTGGCAAGCGGATTATCGTCAAGTATCTGCTCTCGCAGGGCTCCACGAACCACCGCGTCACGGACGAACTGGACGACATCGTTCGGGTGTTCTGCGTGCTCGATGGACAGCCCGAGCCGGATCATCGGCACGGCGTGTATTACCTGATCTCGGACGCGCAGCGGGAGCGGCGCGCCGAAGCCGAACACGCGTACTTCCAGCTGCGCTGGTTCAAGAACGGCAACGGGCACCTGACGTTCAAGCGCCCCGATCTGGTCGACCAGATGAACCTGATCCTCGCCAAGCACTACCCGAACGCGCTCGCCTCGGAAGTCAGATAGCTTCCGTCGTCTTTAGGCGCGTTCCGCACCTCGCCTTTTCCCCTCGTTTCATTAATCGCCATCCGGCTGATCCGGAGGGCCGTGTTCGCATTTCTTCAGGAGACTCCATGCACAAAACCAGCTTTGTCGATCTTCCGCCACGCCTGTGGCCGCTGCTCACGCCGTTCGGTGTCACGGCAGGCATCACGGCGGTCAGCCTCGCGCTCGCCGTGTACTGCTACGGGCAGTCCTGCAAACGCGATTGGGTCCGACGCCGGACAGGCCCGACTGCCTGCGCGACAAGCAGTAAAGCCTGACCTTTGCGCCGGTGGCTTTCACCGGCCCCTCGTTCAAGGAGCGCACATCCCGTTTCGCGAGCGGCGTGCGCTCGTCCGCTATCAGGAGAGTTCGTCGTGAATCTTCCATCTACCCGTTTCCCCGGCCCCCGATTCAGGCCCGGCCGGATTCTTGCCACACCCGCTGCCGTCGAAGTCATCGCCGATGCGCGTGTGCCCATCCTCCAGCTCCTCACGCGTCATCTGTGCGGCGACTGGGGCGAGCTTGCCGCGTCCGACCGCGAGCAGAACGATCTCGCCATCGAGGCGGGGCTACGCATCCTGTCGAGCTACGTGCTGCCCAACCGGCAGACCGTATGGGTCATCACGGAGTGGGACCGCTCCGCGACAACTTTTCTGCTACCCGGTGACTACTGACATGCTGATCCAGAAACTCCATCCGGGCATCCGGCTTGGCCAGCAGCCGGTGCTGGCCGGGTCCGGCAACCCGCTCTTCAGCCGGCAGGGACACTGGGATGGCGGCAGCACGCTGCATTGTGTCGCGATGGCGCTTGCGCTGATCGGCAGGATCGACGACCCGGTCAGGCTGCCGTATCGCACGAGTGGCAACGAGCGCACGGTGTGGGATCACGCCTGGCCTCACTACCTGCACGGCCTCACGTTCTCCGAACTGGCGAGCTTCGTGTGGGAATTGAACCTGGGCGTGCGACCGGCCGCCTTCCTGGGACAGGCGAACGGCGTCCTGCGCTTTGGCGCGCGCGAGCTGAACAGCTACCGTCCCGTCATCGTCGGGTGGCGACAGCGGCAACCCGTCGCGTCGCACGCCGCGCTCGTCGTCGGCGTCGAGGGCCGTCTATCCGGCCGGGCATTCGAGCCGCATGCCTTGCTTCTGCTTGATCCCGCCGGCAACGCCCCAGGACTGGCGGGATTCAACGCGCGCATCGACGTCCGATCGCGCGGCAGGCCGTGTTATCTGTCCACGGACGTGGCGCACCATATCCGGTTCGAAGGCGCGCTTTCGCTTCGCCCGGCCGCTACCGCAAGCGCTGACGCTTGATCTGCGGCGGCGTCGCGGCGTTCGCGCGGCGTGCTCCGGTAGGCTTGAGCGACACTCCGTGCAGCGGCGCAAACAGTTCCGAAAGCGTCACCCCCAGGCAATAGCAGATGTTCGCCACAGTCTCGACCGACGGATTGGCGATGCCCCGCTCGATCGACGAGATGTAGGTGCGGTCAACACCAGCCTCGAAGGCCAGCGTCTCCTGCGATTTCTCCGCCGCGTGCCGGCATTCCTTGATCCGCTTGCCAAGCGCAATCGAGATCGGAGCCGGACGGGCTGCGGGAGGATTGGGGCGTCTGGTAGTCATGGCGTGCAGGATGCCCGCCCGTCGACTGATTAACGACGTTGTAAACACGTCTATACTTGTCGCTTATACTCGACAATCCATTGTATTCCCCATCGCCTGCCGATGTAGCGAACCGCATCGGCTGGCTCTCTTTCATCCACGTTTGTAGAGTAAACACGTCAATCAAGGAGTTGTCATGCAGGAACAGGCACAAAACGTCCGGAACGCCGCCCACACGGTGTTCCCCCTCTTTGTCATCATTGGCATCTTCGGCCTCGGCATCTGGCCGGTGATGTATCTCTCCATGCGCGAGAAGCGCATCAACGAAGCGCTCGGCGCGGAACTCATCCCGCACTGGGTTTCCGTGACGCAGATCGCGCTGCTTGGCGCGACGCTCTTTCTGAAGTTCTTTGGCGGCTGGGCCGATTCGGACGACATCGTCGCCCTGTCGGTCCTTACCTCGCTCGCCATGGGCGTGATGTGGATCGTCTTCGCGTTCCGGGCAAAGACCACGCTCGAGCGCGTGGTCGTGCATCAATGGCAGATCACGGGCTACCGGCTCAATCCGGTGTGGACGTTCTTTTTCTCGCTCTTTTACATCGTCTACTGCCTGAACGACCTGCCGGAAGCTGTACGACGCGCCAGCCCCATCCAGCAGCCTGTCGCCTGAGCCCGTTCCGCACCGCCGCTGCGCTTTTCCCGGCAGGCGGTGCGGGATCAACGCTCCCGAGACAACAATCCACCCGGCTCACCCGACACCGTCTGCCACCACGCTCGCGGACTCCGGGGATCGCCATACGGAAGACCTCAATGGGAACAGACCGGGTCAACGCTTTTCACGGTCCGGATTCGGTCCGGCATGAGGCGGCGGAACTGCTGCTGCTCGCTGCACGGACACTCGTTTCGCCCCAGACGCCGCTGTGGGGGCGCGCACGCTGCATCGACCTGATCGATACGCTGCTCGATCTCGCGACACGCCACGGCTTCATGCTGACCGAGCCGCTGCTGGAGATGCTGGACGCCGACCTGTACGGTGATGACACGCTCCGGATGCTTCATGCCGCCTTCAATCCGGTACCAGAAACGGAACTGGTCGCAGCCCTTCAGCAGAGCAGCTTTCATGCGTGGCTACAGGGAAAAGTGCACTGAATCCCAGTCGTTGCAAACACAACCAGGGAAATCAGACGGCATAACGGCAGGTGCGCCTTCTGGCGTACCTGCCGTCTCGACTGACATTCTTTTTTTTGCGCCCTGCGCTACCATCCTGACAATAACGTGAAGGCGAATCACTGTAGCCGACCAGGAGCGCACTCTCACATGCCCCGGAAGCGGTCGACCAATTTTCCGATCGCCCGGCAGCACATTTAACCACCGCGTCTGCTGTCCTGTTCGCTCATCGCGTCGCCTCAGGGCGCCAGGCGCCGAATGCGACCGGCTTTGCACGGTTCGCGTGCGTCACGTTTGTCCTGTCGGGCGTGCCGTTGAATGGATCGGAAGACGTGACGATCTCGCTGTCGAAGAGCCATGCGCGCCGCCCAGCGTCATAGCGGAACGTGATGAAGTCGGTCCAGTGCGCGCCGCACGCGACGCCGTTCTGCACCGTAAAGTAGCGGCCCTTGACCGCGAGCCCATCGTAGCCATCCTCGAACGGATCACACTGACCGCCGTCGTTGGCGCGCAGCACCACCGTATCGTTGCGTGCGGCGAGGCGATACTCCCCGCTTGTCTGTTCCTCGAAGATCAGCAGCGGGCGCGGCGACGGGCTATCCGTCGACTCGGCGCGCCGGTGTGCGACGACGAGCAGGCTTTGCCGGCCGCCTTCGATTTGCGGCCCCGCGCGGAACGTCATCGGCTCATAACCCGGGGGCAACTGCATTGCGACGCCCGCAGGTAGTTCGGCGGCATGCAGCGTGGTGGACACGGCAAAGAGGACTACCGGCAGCAGAATGCGTTTCATCGGGAGAAGGGCGCACGTCGCCGCCTGAATGTCGATGGCGCGGATTCTACCTGTTGCAGGCCGAACAGAGGTGGGCTTTGCCCGGGCCACAACCAGCGACAACAATCCAGGTGAAGCAACCCATTCAACTATCCGGCGACGACGGGGATAAGCGTCCATTCATGTTCGAACCCGGTTGGATTACATTTGCCTGTTCCTGTCGCCACAGGCAGCAGATGGGATCGGCGATTACGTTGACAACAGCATCCGCCGGAGAAGACATTGCATCAACGCGCACCCCTGCGTCTGTCGCATCGCGAAAGTGAATCGTCGGTGGCATCTTCGCCGCGGCAACGGACACTCGTGCGCGAATCCTGGTTCGCCTCGCCTCGGTTTCGCAGGCATCTGCGTCATGATGCAACCGGATACAATTGCGGCCCTACCACAAGTTGCGGGGCGACAAATTGGATTTCGTGAAAGGATTGATCAAGGGACCGCTGCAGGTAACGTTACTGCTTGTCGGCGTGGCCGTTTTCGTACTTGGGTGCGGGACGCCTGACAAGCTCCCAGTGATCGGTGGCTTCCGTTCCGATCATCCCATTCCCATGATGATCCTCGGGGCAGTGCTCACGATCACGGGTATTGGCTGGCACATTGTTCGTACAATGCTGGCTCACAGCGAAATCGTCCATCGCCGAAACGCACACACGTCTAAAGGCCCATTGCTTCCCAAAGCGGCCGACTTCGACATCCGCATTGTCAGCCACCCTGATGGCGCCTACATCGACGAAGACGAACAGAAGTTTCGAGGAACGATCAAACGCGCCGTCCCGGACGGATATGCGATCTGGCTGGTAAGGCGCTGGAAGAGCGCCCCTGACCTTTACTATCCCGAGGGCCGAGCAGATTTGAGACCGATGAGCGGCAGTACGGCCGAACACGAATGGGAGGTCGAGAAGGTCTTCGTGGGCGGAAACCCGGGCGGCAAAGATGCCCGCATTATCGAGATGTGGCTCGTCGGCCCAGACGGACAGATCATGCTTGATGCTGTTAAGAAAGCGAACTCCAAGTACGCCAGTCTGATGTCGCACACGAAAACGCCATGGGAGCAAAAATGGTTAATTGCTCCCCTCGGGCGCTCTACGAGCGATATGGTGCTTGGAACTCGGATCACTCTGACGCGGCGGTAGACCCGAGGCAATGGCACTGACCAGTTCGAAGTTTCGCTGCGGTGAATTCGGGCACCCAAGTCGCCCCCAAAGCTGAATGTAATTCGCGTCACGGAAGGCAGGTGCGCGACGGCGTACCTGCTTTCTTGACCGTCATCTTTTTTTTGCCAGTTATGACGTCCGCAGGCAACCGCGCCGACCGGACGGTCTCCAGTTATGGCGGCTGATAGAGTTCAGCACCAAACCTGCAGCACCACGGGTCAACCGATCATGGATTATCGCGTCAGCTATGAACACAGCCTCAAGGGCGCACCGGACCAGTTCATTGTTCACGTTCCGTCGCAACTCGTGGACAACGTACCGGCCAACGTGCCTCGCGCGCTGCTGCTCGAATTCATCACGGGTCTCATCCTGAAGCGCTCGCCGCAGATCGGGAAAATCCGAAATCTTCGGATTCTGTGACGAAGGAAGTTCGCCAGCTCCCGCCCGGACGCGACAAGGACAACACAGAACAACGGATGATCGAAGCCCGGGATCTCAGGATCATGCCAATACCCGATCTTGACATCTACTACCGCTGCCACACCCGCGACACGACGTCGCTCAGCATTCACGTTGACGGCGTGACAATCTACACGCTCGACGTGCGCGGCAGAATAACGCCAGCGTCCGGCAGGACAGTCGGAGCGTTCAAGAGCGACGACAAACGCTCGCTCGTCGCGTGGATCGATCCCGTATCGGGCGACTTCATAACCAGCGACCCCACGGTCTACGACTCGATTCTCGCCATCCCCGTCCTGACGATGATGTCGGTGGTCGCAACCGCAATGTTCTATCAGGCAGTGTTCGTCGCCGTTCCCGTTGCTGGCGCTGGCGTCATCTGGGCAGCAAGACGCATCATCCGGGGACGCAGGAACAACGCGGAGCTGGCGTCGATGCTGCGCAATGAATTCCAAACTCAAAGCCAAGCCGTCGGTGTCGAATGAGGGCCGGACGATTGTGCCGGGGACTGAAGCCCCAGGGGGTTCGCGGTGGCCCACAGGATCGTGTTCGCTGCGTCAGCCGATCTTCACAATCGACATGTAACCCTGCAATTCCAGCGGCGTCTGGTTCTGCGAGCCCAGCACTTTCGCGAAGCCCATCCACAGCGGGTTACTGCTGCCCCAGTTCGCCTGCACGCCACTCATGCGCAGCGAGCCGAGCACGCCAGAGATCGAGGCACTCCCCACCGGCGCGTCCGGATATTGCTGGACGGCGTTTTGGTACACGCCCGGATATGCGTAGCCCTGACCGGCCGCGAAATACATCTGCGCAGGCAACTGGTACGTGTCCGTTGACACCGCAAGGATCTTCGCGCTACCTAATACCAGATAGACGCCGGAGGGAATAGTGATCGTACCGTCGGCGTTCGCGGTGTACTCGAAGCCATTGGCCGCCGAGACGCCGATTCGGAAATCGAGCTGGTACCAGTTCCCCATGTCGATTCCGCGACCGTTATTGGCTTGTGCGCCGTGGCCGAGTTCGATCGTCAGCACGGGCAGAATGCCCTGCGACGAGGGCAAGCTGGTGAGCTGACTTCCGTCGACTGCCGGCAATCTACCGTTTGCATCGAGCACAACGACATCGCCGGGCACCGTGCCGACTTGCGACTTCGGAATCGCGGCCTCTGCGATAGCCTGGGCGCTTTCAGCGGTCCCTGCGATCGCCTGAAGGCCAGGACCAAGACCAGAGATTGCATCCCCGAGCGCGGTAAGCGCCGAGGAAAGGGTTTGTTGCGGGCTTGTCACGATGTACTCCTTGAGAGGAAGGATGAGCCATAGGATTCGTCCTCTCCCCCTTTCCCTCACGTCACGGACGCGGTACCGCCCACATCGGATTTCGAATTGACGATGCCTCTGGCATTCGTGTGTACACGTCGTCGTATTCGACAGCTTCAGATAAAATCCATCGAATCTTGTGGCAATGAGAATCTGCGATTAACGGAGCCTATGTGGACGTGAGTCAGACCGAAACCTTTTCTGCTCTTTTCTCGCCGGCGGCATTCTCAGAGGTCTTCACGTCGCGGTTCGCCAGAGCACGTAGCAAAGGCATCGACCGGTTGAGCGGATTTCAGTTCGCGCAGCGGTCGGTTGTAGCTCTCACAGTTGCGAGCTACAAGTGTGTGAACGGCTCGTTTCGCTTCTCGCCGTACCTTGAAGCGTTGAAGCTCAAAGGACGAGGTAAAGCTCCTCGCGTGGTTGGAATTCCAACCATCAGGGATCGCGTTGTCCTGCATCAGCTCAATGCGTTCCTGAAGACCGTTTTCCCGGAATGCATTCCAGCAAACATCGCAAACGGGTATGTGCGACAGATAGCGGCCGACATTCCGCTACGCTCACCAACCGAGACGTTTGTCTACGGCGGCGACATCAAGAATTTCTACGATGCGATTCCCCGCGAACGCATGGTCGCAGTACTGGAAAAGCGGGTTACGGTTCCTGCGGCACTGGATCTGATTCGCAGGGCGATTGCCACCCCGACCGTCGCCAAAAATTCTTCTCGCGCCAGGCGGAGCACAGGAGGACCTGCGCGCGGCGTTCCTCAGGGTCTGTCGATCTCGAATCTTCTCGCTGCGATCTACCTGCACTCGGTAGACGCGGAAATGCGTCACGCCTTCAACGTCAATTACTTTCGCTACGTTGACGACATCCTGATCTACGGCGCGCGCAACGACGTTGAGAAAGCAAAGGCATCGCTAAAGGCGCGCTTGCAACGGCGAGGACTGAGCCTGCACGCGGCTGGCTCAGGCAAGGCCCATTTTGCGGCACTGGAACAGCCGTTCGGCTATCTTGGCTATCTGTTCAACTCGCCAACTATTACGGTTCGTGAGTCAACTGTAGAGCGGCTTCTACAGTCACTTTCCGCCCAGTTCAGTAGCTTTTCGCACAACAAGGATCGGCGCCTCGAAAAACACGCCTACCTCAACCTTGAACGCCTGAAAGAGATTTTTCTTCTCGAGCTCAACGACCGGATCACGGGCGCGATCAGCGAGAACCAGCGCTTTGGCTGGATCGCGTTCTTCAGCCAGATCAACGACCTGACGCTTCTTCATCGTCTCGACAACGCGGTAAGCGCCATGTTTGAGCGCCTGCCTGAATTCGATCGCCGTAGCCCCCTCGGATTGAAGCGGTTCGCCCGAGCCTTTTTCGAAATCAAGTATCGACCCGACGGCGGCTACGTGCGCAACTACGACACGAACGACACCCCGGTGCGGATGCTGCAGTTTCTTGTCGAGCGCGGCCGGGTTGCTCCGACTGAAATGCTGACCGACCAGCAGATTGCCAATCGTTACCAGAGTTACCTCGCCCGAGCGTTGGCCGCCATGCATGCCGACGAAGGCTTCGCATACTAGGGAAGTCGGCTATACTTTTTGCGCGCGACACCTACCGCCGTTAGGTGGTACCTCGGGCCCTGGGCCACGAGCGGAAGTGCTCCATTTTCGGCTTCATGCCGATTCCCGTTTCCCCGGGAACCTCGTTCGGACGCTGCTGTATGCGTTGTCGGGCGAGTGGATATTGCCTGATCCTCAAGGTGTCGCGCCTTCCTGACGAGGCGCGAGTGAGAGATACACTAGAACGACTAAAAACGACCATCTGGATCACTGCAGGTGCCCGATATAACGCGTCCAGGCGGCTATCGCTCCGAGACTCGTTTTCGACCGTCAGCCTTGCCATGTTCTCGGTGGTGACGATCGGTCTGGCCATCGTTCAGAAGATCTACTTTGTGGCAGACTCGCCTGCCGATAAATATGGCACTGTACTGGGCGTGACCCTCGGCGCGTTCCTTCTGGCCGTCAGCCTTCTGGAGGCGGGAAAGGGCAACGCCCTTTTGGCAGATGCCTTGCACCGAAACGCGGAAGAACTCACAGCGCTTACAAAGCGCATTGATTTGCGAATCTCCGCACACGATGCCGGCCGACTGTTGACTGAAGCGGATTTGATCGGGTTCAACGAGGACTATGAGTCCATCAAGGCTCGCTGCGTCACGAACCACGCACCCAAGGACTATCTGCTCTTCATCGGTGAGAAGCGCATGGCACCGGAGTTTGCGAAAAAGGACGGAACTCCCCCCGTGAATGGGTGGCAGTATCGTTGCCGACACACATGGTGGCTTCTGTCGAGCGTCTGGTACTTCATTTTGCTGTGGCTTACGATCGCCTACCTATGCTACGAAAACTGGGCCCAGTACACGCGATGAGCGTACAACTCGCCGTCCAAAGCCGCGTCGTACCAGCGTCGCAGGCCCGTCGATGATAAACGCTCTTCCTCTCGCGCTCGCTTTGTACTGGCTGCTCGAATATGTGGTCAGGCGCGCAAGTTACTGTGCTGAAATGGAGCCCGCCACGTTTCAACCACCGTGGCAAACGGGATGCGAATGGGCCATTGTGATTAGCCCGGGATTCTGGCTTTCGCATTATTTCAAGAGCCGCATTCAACATTTCGCCGGCGCCAACGCCGTGTCGGCCAGAAGAACCCTGATCACGCGAAGCAATTGGCTCAACGTGTTGGTCAGTATGATATTTCTGATTCTGGGCCTCCTTACGACGCTTGCGGCGCGCGGGACATTCGGCTGGTCGCTCGTCGCCGATCTCGTCGTGGTGCGCTACATTTCCCGCACCACCGAGATCGGCTATGCGTTTGGACGGGACGTCATGACGCCCCCTGACAACAGGAGCGGCCTCGACAAGCATGCACGGCTTACGCTTGCACTGCGTAGTTACGTTGAACTGTTCCTGCTTGCTATGCCGGTCTATCTCCTCTGCGTGCCGCACTACGGGACCGTGCTCAGGGCTCTGACGCTCTCGCTGTCGGTCGGCACCCTCACCAATGTTGGATACGGGTTGCCGCTGGACCAGCACGGATATCGAGCGCTACTTGTTTTCCCGCAAGTGATCGCGACGCTCAGCCTGGTATTGCTCAGTCTCGCCTCCTATATTTCCCGGCCAGAGCCGAAATCGACTCCCGAGGCGGACGCGGAGCCAAAATGACCATGTCGTTTTACATCGATGAAAGCGGTCACAGTGGCGACCTCGTCAAGACCGGCAATGCATACGATTTTCTTGACCAGCCGTACTTCTCACTGGCTTGCGTTGGCGTTGAAGACGAGCAGCGACTCATGCACCTGGTCGGTGAATTGAAGACCCGGCATCGGTTGCCGCCAGGTGAGATCAAATCAAAAGGGCTGGTGAGCAAACCAGCGTTCGTTGCCGATCTTATCGAAACGATTCTACGAGAGCATTTGCCTGTATTCGTTGAAGTGGTCGACAAGCGATACTTCGTCTGCATTCAGCTCGTCGTCAACCAACTCCTGTCGCCGGTTCTGGGCTACGGACATGATCCCAAGTCCGACTATCTGCGCAACACACTGGTGGATTTCCTCTTCGACTATGTTCCCGACCCCGTCCTTGATCGGTTCGTCGAGTCTTGCATCGCGCCGTCCGATCATTCGCTAATGAGCGCGTTCGGCAGCCAGATGCGTTTTGCATGGATTCTTCGGCAAAACCCTCAGATGGCGGATTTCGGACTAACTGTCGAGCAGATGGTGCGAGACGCCATCGTGGAATACAAGGAAATGCGAGTTGAGGATTCTGACGCCTATCTCCGGTTCCTGCCCCCGCCGGATCTCAATAAGCACGGCAAGAACGTATGGATGCTGCCGAACCTCACTTCGCTCACGAACATCTACGCCCGAATTAACCTCTTCCGCAAGCAGCGACTTGCCGGTGTGCGTATGGTGCACGACCAGCAGCTTGAGCTCGAACAGATCCTGCGCAACGCAAAGCAGAGTGCCGAGGCAATGAAAGAATTCGGCACTGTGCCGCACATCCCATTTGCAGACTACTTTTTCAGCCAATCAGCGTCGATGGAATTCGCTCACTCCCACGAATCAATCGGCATCCAGGTCGCTGACGTTATCGCGGGTACAACGATGCGCTACTACCGCTCGCTGCACTCCAATCCGACCGCCATCCCGGCAGAGATTTCGCGCGGAATGAAGGCCCTGCGCGACTCGGGCGACCCACGAACCGGTCATGGGATTAACCAGGTTGTGCCGACACGAATGGCACTTTAAGACAAGCCCATCATGCAGACAACCGAACACGCGTCGCTCGCCTCATTGCGGGACAATTTGCTTACCTTGACAGGAAGGTCACGATTCAGCAAGGTGAGCTGGCCGGGTGGCGACACATTGAATACGTGAGCGCGAGTGACATTGGCGCACGACGCCCGCACGCCACAGCGCATGTATGCCTCATGGCTATTGACCAATTGTGAAAATGGATATTGCCGCCCTGCGTGACATCCTGCGTCCGATCATCGGAGACCTCAAAGATCGCTGCACCCATGACACGCTCCCGGCCTTCTGCGTGGATCTCGGCATGCCGGTCGTTGATGCCGGCGGATCGAAACGTGACCAGCTCCATGCAAGCTTTGACGCCCAGCGGGACGCCGATCTTCCTGAAACGGCGTATCGGGTGATCGAACGCGGCTACGTCAGCGCCACCACGCGAAATCGTATCCAGGACCTGCTGTGGATGGACGATCGCTGCCCTGCAATTCCGCTTCGCTTTCGCCGTGAACTCGCCCGATCACTTCAACCGTTACCACGGTACGGTGATGCACGGCGCTTCAATGACCTGCTGCAAAGGTTGTGGATTATTGAGTCCGACCCGTGGGCCAGCCTTTTGGAGCGACAGGATGACAGCCTGGCAGCCGAGATCGATCGACACGTCTTTCGCAACCCGGACGACTGGACGGTCGACTATCTGTTTGAGCAGTTAGGAGCCTACGACGCGTCCGACCCGCGATTCGTGCGATTCATCGAGGGTATGGCAACGGGAGAGGTCAGGCCCGACATCGCCGATCAGCAAGAATTCGTCGAATGCGCCAATCAGGTGTTAAGCCAGTGCGGCGCGCAACTCAGAGAGACCGGGATCAAGGGCGGGTATCCCGAATATTCACTGGTATCGCTGTATGGCCCGTCGGGCAACCGCCCCAAGAACATCATCTTTGCCTCCGCGTGCAAGCCTGATCTGCGCTTTCGGGATGCGATCAATAACGACATTGAGATCGTCACGAACGCGGATCAGGTGCTCGTCTATGACCGGCCTATCGGAAATGACGGTCTGAGCTGGCAGGCACTTCAAGCATGGTGGAGCGAGCTGCAAGAGATCGAAAACGATGACGCGGCCAAAAGCTCCTTGTACAGGCGACTCAGAAGCGTCCTTCCTGAGAACTCGCCCCCTCAACGTCTGCTGTTCATCTCCTTTTTCAAGGCATTTGGCAAAGCGGTGCCGCGCCTTCCCGCGCTGCTTCCCGAGGTATGGTTGCACTGGGACCCGCAAACCGTGCGAGAGCGAGGCGCAGACGCACTTTTGCGCTTTCGCATGGACTTCCTACTGCTGTTTCCTCACGGCATCCGAGTCGTGATTGAGGTGGATGGCTTGCATCACTACGGTGACCCCGATACCCGTCGGGCGGATGCGCACCGCTATGCGCAGATGGCTGCGGCAGACCGGGACCTGAAACTAGCCGGATACGAGGTTTATCGATTCGGCACGGCGGAGTTGCTTGGAAATAGCGCACAAGCAAACGCAGTATCGTTTTTTCACAAGCTCTTCAGGCGATATAACCTTACGTGGTAAGGACCATCGTCGACAACGAGCGACAATCCACCGAACTCATTCCTTGCGGACGTGCGTGAGCCGCTGAGCAAGCCCGGGCGTTGGCCAGGGCCACTTTGGGTTAGGGTTAGGCCAAGCCCCAGCCGGCCGTCGGATCGAAGCCTTCAGCGAGAATGGCCATCAGTTGGCCGTAGAGGGTGCGCAGCTCAGCAAAGGTGATATTGGAACGACCCGGCCCCATCGCCGCGGGCGTAGCATCCAACGCATCGGGCCAGCGACGCTTATCCACCTCGGGCATGGCTTCCTTCGCGAGCTCAAGCAGTTGGTTAAAGTTTTTCGCGATCGCGACGGTAACGTAGACGTCGGCATCTTTCGCCGACAGCTTGGGTGCTGAGTCCAGCGCAACCTTGATTTGGTTGTAAAGCTGATCCGGTGCAACAGCCATTGGCTCTCTCCTCGGTGATCCCGCGAATGTGCGGCCAACCTAGCTGGAGGCGTTCCCCAAGTTTTCAAGCAGCGGGTCTCCATACCTGACGTTTCCTGCTACGATCTGCCGACAGGGCAGTTGAGGCGCCAGGCAGATCTAGAGATTCCGACTTCACAGAAGGAGCAGGGTCATGACCAATCGCGTACTGATATTTGCCAATACACCTTGGGAGGCGGACGCACTCACCGCGGTCTTCAGTAACGGGCAGGCTCGCCCTCCGACAAGAGACGAGCCTACACGGCCACTGTTCGATTCTTACTTCTTCCCTTCAAAACTTGATGCACTTCCGGCCGTCGACATGCCTGGGAGCGCGAAGCCCGTCTACGCCCGGCTCGCCTATACCAATGTCGAGGTATGGTGCGTCACTGATCTGACGCTCGGGAAATACGGGTCCCGAGAAAAGGCAAACGCCCTCAAGATCGTCGCCGATAGCCGATCTGCTCCGAAACTCGTCGTTGCCTTTGGAACAGCGGCGTATCCCGATCCACACATTTACGACGGATGTGTTGTCGTCGGCTCGAATGTCTTCAACTTCGATCCGAAAGTCGATGGCCTTGATCCGGCCGATCAGTGGATTGATCGGTCGATCGGGAGCCTGCAGGACAACTCGAAGCAATCAATCAATGACAACATTTTCCAGCAATTGAGAGGAAGGTTGCGTCTCCCTATTGAAAGCCGGTTTCTCTCGCCACCAATCTCGGGGGTGCGCGCACCTTTTCTGCTCGCCTCGGCCAGCTATGTCGCCGTCAGCGATGTGAACGTTGCCCACGTCGATGATTACGCGTGGGCCGATCGAGACGCAATTCAGGCGCTGACGAGAGACCACCCGCGGTCGACGCCAGGATCGGTCGAGACGACGCACGGCATCATTCACGCTTCCGTGAAATCCGACCAGTTCCTCTTCGTGTCGGCCATCGCCAACCGGCTCGGATATTTCAATATGGAAGTGGCGCCACGCAACTACGCGCAGGACTTCGCCGTTGCTCACAATGCCGCAGTCGCGCTCGCCTGGTTACTTCCCCAGATTCTTGCGACGTTGACCTGACTGGCAGCGATACGGCCGCGAGGATTGCACTGAAGCTATCCTCGTGGCGACAGGCCCCCTGGTTCGCGCCCTATGTGATTGCGGGCGCAGTCTTGCAGAGCAACGCTTGACTTGCCGCGAAACCGACCATTGAGTGGCGCAAGCGCGGTCACCGGCCGCTCGATCAGACTCGCCGCCCTGTACATCCGTCGTCACGAATTCGGCTTTGCGCCCCCGACTGTCAAATCATCATCGAAGTCGCGCCCTTCCCCTCTTCTCGGGAGTGCGCCAGCTCCTGTTGAGCCTGCACGTGCCCCTAGCCGGCGGCGCGCGCGTACCAGTAAGCGGCGTTGCGCGACGACTGCTGGACGCCTTCGCCATTGGCGTAGCGCCCGGCGAGATTGAATTGCGCCTGCGCATCGCCCGCCGTAGCACGCAGCGACAAATCGTGAGCATCCTGATAATCGGACATGATAGAGATCCCGTTGTTGAGATGAAAGCCCATTCGAAAATCGACGGGCAATGCTCAAGTATGCGTAATGGGTTCGCTTCGCCGAAGCGCACGAGCCGCATCGCACAACGAATGCAGCGGCGAACCGAATTGAGATGAGGTACGAGGGATCGCGACGCTGCCCCACGTGTTGACGCGGGTCATGTGATGGAGCTGAGCGGTAAGAATTGGACGAGATGGAATCACGACAACGGATTCACATCCGACTACTGGAGCGATCCAACAGTAATAGTGACGTATGTCTGGCTGACATCGCGGATTGCGTCACACATCAATTCCCATGTTTTAGTCGACTGTCACGTATGCACGTCCCTGCTGGGCTTGGTGGCCCATCAGGAACGGCTCGTATCGTCCTGCTCTAAAGAAAGTATCCCGGGATTGGCCTCTAGCCAAGTCCCGGTTAATCGAGTTTATATCCACCTCCGGCACACGCCTCCGGTTGCTATAAACTCTAAAAGAATGCTGGTGAGGGGTTGTAAATTCCCCTCACCAGTGAAGAAGGAAGAGATTACATCCGCCTCGCGGCTACTATAATCTCTTTAATAGATCGCTTCGCTTCGCTCGCTCACTACACACAAACCCTCCGTAGGTTCCCTCACGCAATTTGCGTGAGAGAGAAGGTGATGCAACCGCATCACCCGACCTATATGATTGGTAGTTGATACGATAAAAATTTACTTCGAGTTACGAATTACTTCTGTACAAACTATCGGGCGTGAACGCCCTATCGTCTGGACAGAAGTAATTCGTTGTGTGTTTCAGCATTTCTCCCGAAGGGAAAATCACTGACGTTGCACAAAGGTTGCTCGCACAACGACACTGCGTGCGATGCGCCCTATAAAAGCACGCACAACCCTCACCAGGAACGCGTGGGGCGGCGCCGGACACTCGCATGCTGGCCGGTCGGGGCGTGACGCACCTAATCGGCCCGTAGCGCCGTTCCAGCCACCGGCCGCACCCTTGATTACCCGATCGTCACGAACCGCCTGGAAGGGCTATATTGGGGCCGCATCGATATCGACCGATGTTGCCCTCGGCTGCCAGTCACGACGTTGGCACAACCCTCAGCCCGCGCGCCTTGTCAAAGCGCTCGATGTACAGGCGGTTCAACCGGCTCGCCTCGGATTGCGCGCATCCGAGGAATTTGCGGATCGATACGAGATTGCGCTTCAGACGCCCTGCCACAACGGCCTCGTGGATCTCCGCGATCCGGCGGTCGTCATCCGACATGAGGGGATCGGGACAGGCGTCGCTCGCGACCAGCTCTCCCTCGGCAACGGTCGCGACGTGAGTCGCGGATGGCTCGACACGACCCGCTAGGCGCGCTTTCGGTATCGGTGCGACTACTTCCAGTCGCGACGCAGTCGCATTTCGGTCGGATGCGACTACTGGACGACTGAAGGCGACCGGGGGAGGTTCGACAAGGGCAGCCTGCGTCGCGTCCCGATCATCGCGACCATCTTGCGACAGTTCCGGCATCGGCACGATCGCCTGCGACTCCAACGTGGTCGCATTCCGGTCGTCTGCGACTGCCGCGCGACGAGTCGCGACTGCCCCCAGTCCCACGAAGTACCAGCAGTAGCATGCCGTACCTTCAAGCACGACTACCAGCACGAAATTCATCAGCAGGTCCAGTCGCGCTTCGGTCGTACCGAGCCACGGTGCGACCAGCGCAGTACCGGGCTCGGCGCGGCGCGACTCACGCAGCTCCTGCGCGCGACTAACCTGGTCGCGCCGCCAGTCCTGCTCAGCCGCGCTACGTTTCGCCTCATTCGCCTCGGCATCAAGCAACGCGAGCTGCGCCGAAAGCTCCGCCTTGCGCATATGCAAAGACCGGCACTCGCCCACGCAGCGACGAGCGTCGACATGTGCCAGATCGATGCTGGCCTTCGCGATGTCCTGCTCGATTACCATCAGGTTACGACCTTCGGGCCCGGTCGCGACCGAAGGTACCGCGACGACGGCAACCGTCTGCGCCCGCTCGTCAGCGGCATGCAGATTTGCAAACGCCAGCACGTCCACCTGCCCCCTCAGCACGCCGCCCACGGCGAGCAGCCACAGGACAGCCAGCACGACGCGGGCTCGCGTCGGCGCGAACCGCCAGAGCATCGGCGCGAGATACATGCAGAGCGCCGCCACGAGCGACGTTGCAACGGTACAAATTTGCTCCGTCACCGTACCGGCACGAAGCATCCCTGCGTACACGTTGATCCCCAGCGAGATAGCGGAGGCGAACAACGCCGCCGCCAACGCGATCGTCCACATCACGCGCGGCATCGCGACGGCAGTGCCGTTGCTCGTGTCCGGCAGATCATCCGCCACCGGCTTGTGATTGATTTTGTTCATCGTTCTGTTCCTTCCCGTGCGACAGCCGCACGATGAAGCTTCTTGGTGCGTCACCTGGCCCTTCAGTGCATCCGCAGCAGTTCGTAGCACGCTATCGCGCTTGCCGCGCTGGCCTGACGATGCAGCGAACGCCAGCGACCATGGCAGCGTAAGCCGCATCCGACGAAATGACCGCCAGGAGCCAATTACAGCCCGCTGACGGCCTTCACAAGACGTCGCCCACCCCTGCCAACCACCCGATGCACCGAAGCTGTTATGGCCCGATTTATTCTTTCTGGTCCGCATCCAGGTTCGCCGCGTCCACACCCGTGTCATCGAGCGATTCGGAATCGAACGAATCCGCATGCGCGCTGCCTGCCGGATCACCCTTACCCTTCGGCTTCGCCACGCGCGGACGACCCGACTTCTTCTTTTCCTCGACCTGGCTCGTGCCGAACAGGCGGCTGTGCTCGCCGTATTTCATCTTGAGGAACTGGTCGGCCTTGGTCATGTACCGAATGTTCTCGCGCAGTGCTTCACGCTTGGCGTCATCGTCCCAGTTGATCTCGCCCGTGCCGACGCCGTGACCGTACTTCTCGTGAAACGCCTTGTGGGCGTTCGAGTTCCAGTACTGGCCCGTGCCGTCCGTCACAACTTCGTTCCAGTATTCGCCGAGCCGCTGGGCGATGTACACGTCGCGGCACGAATCCGCCGTGTAGAAGATGAGCACGTGCAGGTGCAGACCGGACTCGTCGCCTTCCTCGAGCTTCCAGATATAGTCAACGATGCCGCGCAGCAGCTTGTTCGTACGGCAGTTGTTGAAGAACTTCTTGCGGTGCTTCTGGATCTCGTCGAAGGTCATCGCCGCACGGTGCTCTCGCTGGTAGCCGAAGTGCAGCATCAGCACGAGCTGGCGTGACTTGTTCTCGAACACCTTCTGCTCGATCGCCAGCCCCTTCGCCTCGTTACGCGCCGCATTGCGCTTACGCACACGCACGCGCTCCTTGAATGCTGAAGACGCAACGATCTCGCCCACCTTGGCGACCACCGCGTTGAAGAGCTCCGCATACGTCTTGCCCATGCTGAACTCGCGCGCACCCGGCTCACCGAAACGGAAGCCACACGACGACAAGCCCACGGCGTCGAGCGCTTCGACAACAGCCTGCACGTGCGGGCTATAGACACGACGCTCCGAGCGCGCGTAATTCCACAGGAACGGCTTGAGGGTCCAGTAGTACTTCATCGTCTGCGTGTTCGCCTTCGAGGTCACGCTCACCTTGCCGCGGGCATTCGTCTTGATGTCAAAGCCAACGCTATGCTTGTCGAACTCGATCTCACGCACCATCGCTTCCATCGCGATCAGGATCTGACGCAGCAGGCCAAATTCCGTACGCAGGCAGGTCTTCTCCTTGCCGTCGATCACGGTGCCTTCAGTGTTGGTCGTCCAGTCGATGTATTCATACGCCGTGCTGAAATCGTCTTCTTCGAAAGACATGGTCATCACCTGTCAAAGTTCTTACGCAGGAGCGCATCACAAGTGCTGCTTCCTGCTGTTGTGTTTGATTGATTCATGGCGAGAGCATCGAATGCTCGTCGCCTTCCTTTATTGCTTACAGCTTCTCTTCTCTCGTTTAGCTATCGATTGATCCCTCATCCTTTTCACGGAGTAGATGAATGATTAAGCGCTTGTATGGAACAGGAATCACTAGGCAATATAACCGTGGATAACAGGGAATGCATTGTTACCAATGAGCGATCTATTGTTGTCAGCTCTCAATGTCCTTATATCCACTTACCACCAATACCCTCTGCTCTAGCTCAATACCGATCCATTCTTCTATCTTCTTATATTCTTTATCTTCCTTATTTACTCTTTTTCTATTACATAAGCTCCATAAGTCCCGCAGTACAAGACTCAACCATTCACGCGATCTTCTAGATAAATAACCCGGTTCAAACCGGGAATTCTTCTTTGCCTGGCGATATACGTACCTGTGCCCGAGACAGGCGCTCGAAACGCAAGCTGCTGACGGCCAAAGCGTCGCGGGCCGTCAGCGTTCAGCAATCTGCCAGTTGCCCCCGAGGAGCAGGGGCGAAAACCGTCGTTGGTCGCAATTTGTGTCGTTCCGGAGACAACTTGTATCGATTCGACGCAGCTCGTATATCAACCGCCTCCCGCAATACCGCTTGCTCCACTGGGTTACACAACGTCGCAAAATCTTGACGAATCCATTTGGAACCACCATCGCACCCTTTCCGCGCATATCCTCCAACACGCACGGGAAATAACATCCAGATCCGGCCAAGAGACTCCCGACCGGGACTCGGAATCTTCACGTTATACGAACTGGAAATGCGGGGCAATCGCCTGAAAAAGGATGCGGAGAAATTGACGCTTTCCATTCTTAGCCAGGCAAATCCAATCGAATCCAAATTGATCTTTTTCGTTCTTTCGAGATTTGTATAAATACAACGACGCTCGGCGCGAGGAAGCAATGACGCGGACGGACAGGTTGCGCTGCGCGTAGAAGGCGCGATCGGCGAGCGCCGACAGGCAGAGAGGGAAAAGAGATGGAGCTACGGGAAGGTCTTCGACATGACGCATCGGCCCTACTGGGATCAGACGATGCGGGTCCGGCAGGAATCGAACCTGAGGGTGTTAGCAGTCCAACGAGCGGTCCCTCTTGTCTTCGTCATTTTTCTGCCTCCACACGGTGAACGAAAGCTGCTCTTTTTGCTCCATGAAGAGCAAAAGAAGCAGCTTTCTTATCCACGTGTGATTTGTGTTTTTTATTTGACGGTCGACGCTCACACGAACTCGAGGTCCGGGTGCTACCGGCGTAGCCTGCGCTTGGAGAAGATTGGAAGATGAACCTGGGCGTGCAAGGGCAACCAAAGCGGCTTGCTTTGGATAGAGGTGGGGGAAATGGCTTTCTGGCGGCGCCGTCACGCCGAGCCGCCAGGGAGTGAAAGGTGCGTGCCAGCCGGCAAGGTCACGCGCAGCATGAACCGGCTCAAGCCGGCGCCGTCCGGCCGACCACGACTTCTGGCGAAACTGACCGTTAGCGCTTCCAGCCGTCCCACCGCACCTCTATGTTGAGCCGAACCGTTGTAGTCGGCTTGCGAGTCACCGGGTTGTTCTTCTCATAGACAGTGACCACCTGTCGCTCGCGAAGCCAGTCCAATGCCAGCCGAAACCGCGGCACGTCAGTTTTCAGGTGAAACCGGGTGCAGTAGAGTCGCAACGTGTTTGCAGCGATTTCGATATTCTCGTAGCTCATGGTCGGCGCATCAGGCACCTTTCCGTCGGGGCTTTTCGCAGCGAGGCGCTCCTTCAGCTTTTGCAGAACGTGATCTGCCCATTCTGCGATCGCCATGTCCGGGTTGAATATCCGACTAAACTCGCTCAAATACCACTCACATACGTGTGTGGCGCGATTGACCGTGTCGTCGTCAATTTCAAGCTTGCCTGCGTCGCCATTGTCAGCGCCTTGATTCGTTTCGAAGAAATGAAACAGAGCCGCGAGTCTGGCCACATGCTCCGAGTACCGGTTGACGAACTCCCGCTCGTGCACATAGCGCCCGCCGTCGACGGTCTGCGCTTCCTTATCGTCGTGGTCCCTGTTCCACAACTGTTGCGCCGCTGGCGAGAAATAGAGAACTTTCCTGTTTTGGGCACGCATGCCGATATCCGCATGCCCCTGATCCAGTAGCTGCACCACCCGCCGGTTGAACCTTTCAATCCACACTGTGGAACGCGGGGCCGAACTATTGGCCTGCCGCTGTCCGTACGGAGTTTCAGGCCGCGAGATGAGCGTCCGAGGAATGAAGCCGATCCCTTTGGCCAGTTCACCCTTGCGCTGGACAAAACGGTCAAAGACAGTTGGTTGCACCATGAGGGACATGGTGAGCCTTGGATCACTGACCGAAAAGCTCTCGCGCGCGGTCCGCCCCACCACATCAATGCCCTGTCCATCCCAAAGCCGGTCGAGCCTCGCCATGTCGGACTCGCTACGCGCGTTCAGGATGTCCGCCGCCTCACTGGAAATCAGGCCCGCCGACGGCCAGTTTTCGCACAGACTACGTTCGAGCTCGCGTATCGAGATGCTTGAATACAGAGCTCGCCGAAGTCGCGGCTGGGGAATGTCCGGCTGCTGGCTTCGCAGGTCGCTCAGCATCCGCTCAACCTTGTGCAGTGCTTCCTCGGCATCGGCCGCCTTATCGGCCGGCGCGCTATGCACCTTACGTGTGAGGCTGGCATAAGTCCGCTCAAGGGCACTTTCCTTGGTGCGACGCGCCTTTAGCTCGTTTTCGTGCGCCGCCTTGTTCAGCCCGTGTTCCGATGCACGGTCGCGATCATAAGCCTCGATCACCGGCGTGACTGCTCTATCCGCCCGCGTCTTCCGGGCTCCTGAATCGGCGACAGCCAGCATGAAGAGCGAGCAGACCGACGCCTCCCCAAAGCCCCGATCCACCAGAATCAGATCCTGGCAGGCGACGGAAACGGCCGCCAGCGTTGCCTGAACGGCAAGCGGCACGGCAAGCCGGTCATTTTCGCAAATCTGGAGAACTGCGCCCCGGATCGTTTCGGGCAATGCCCTCCAGGGAAAGTCTCCAGGCGGCTCGTAGTCAGGAAAAGGCGGCTTTCTATCTTCAGTTGAGAACGTTGCCGGATAGACTGACATTGAAGCACCCGACGCAATGGCCGACATGAACTCTCCCGAGTCTCCGATCGTCCCAAAGCTATATGTCTCGCCAGTCTTGCCTCGCGATTTAAACTGATCTTCCCCACCCTTCATCAGCATTTCCTATCAGCTTCGACCCCACGCGCGGCATGCTCGCCATACCGCGAAAGTACCGGTGTAGCTCTCTCCAACAACGCAACAGATTTTACTTCGGACGGGTAGCGCCACGCGCCGCCACCCATGCCATCACCTTTTCTTCGTCCCACCCCACCGCGCCGCCATCGGCTCCAAGGGAGAAGGATTGGGGAAAGGTTGGGTCGTAGTACTTCGAGCGCTTGTTCATGCGGTTGTGGATTGAGCTGTGCTTCAAACCGGTAAGCTCTTCGACACGCGGCAATCGGGCGATCTTTCCCACTGTTGCTTTTGCGTTATCCGCCGAAACTGGCATTGTCGCGGCGCTATCAGAACCCGCCGGCTCGTTGTGAGCGTGCTTTTTGTCCCTACCGTTGTCTGTATCGACTCGCTGACTAGCGGACAACGTTTTTTTCCGCGCGGGAACAGCGATGCGCGATGAACCCTGCTTGCGCTCGTCCTCGTGCCCTATTGACGGACTGCGCGTCTCCGCGTCCGCAGTTGTATCCGCGCTGACGTAGGAAAAGCCACGGCGCTCGAGATACGCAATTGCCTGCTGCCGCGAAATGAAGCAGCCGCCCATCAAGACAGGAACCGGAACATGGTGGCCATTCAACGCTTCGATTCTGCCGCTCCTGAACTCGTCCTGAAGCGCCTGTTGATGCTCGGCCAGAGCCGCCGGCTGCGCTGCCTTGCGGCGTTCAACATACGCGGTCGTCACAAGAACAGGTTCCCATGCCGGACGCTCCTTCAGCTTAAACCAGGCGTCGAGAAACGCGGCCTGGTCTGCGTCCGAAATTGGATACTGCAGCGGCGGCAGGTTGGGCAGAATCTCTTGCAGTGCACGCCGGTCGTTATCGTCGATTCGATATGGCATCGCGAGCTCAACCATCTGGCGCGGCTGATCCGGTTCGAGCGGTAATTCGAGAGCGCTCATCTGACCGGCATCTGCCCGGCCTGGGAGCAGTTGATCGAGCGTGCGGCCGCCTTCTGACAACAGTACGGATTGAAACTCCACCGGGAACGGCCACTTCTCGTTTGGCGTGGGCGGAGCCATCGGAACGTGGTGCGTCACCATCTTGTTGACGATGCACTCGATGCCTTGATAGTGCCGCGCGCTTGCCGGATGGACAGCCTCGGCGATGGCCGTGCAAAGGCTCAAATACTCGATGAGTGGACCGGCTGGAAGTTCGACGCGGACGTGCATTTGGACCCCGTTGGATTGTTCTCGTAAGTTCTGCGAGTATAAGGGAGCGGGAAGCTCCAACACCCGCTCCGAGCGAAACTGGCCGCACACACGCACAGCAGGTTCGCCAACGAAACCCTGCCCTTCATCGCCTGGGCGATGGGCTAGGTCGGCAGCGGACAAGCCAATGCTTGTTGATGGGCCTGCTGATGGGCTGAAAAACAAAAAGCCCCGTAAGTCCTTGAACTTACGGGGCTTTCTCACCGCTTTTGGCGGAGACGGAGGGATTCGAACCCTCGATCCAGGTTTTGGCCCAGATGCTCCCTTAGCAGGGGAGTGCCTTCGACCTCTCGGCCACGTCTCCCAAACTTTCGCTCGCACCAGGGAGGCAGTGCGACGAGAACGAAATAATATAGGGTTTCGAACCGCTCGTCAATTTCCGTGATGCATTTTCTTCAATGCATCACGAAAAATTCACGATGCCTGGTCGAGTTCGAATGCCTTGTGCAGCGCGCGGACGGCCAGTTCCATGTATTTCTCGTCGATCAGCACCGAAATCTTGATTTCGGACGTCGAGATCATCTGGATGTTGATGCCCTCTTCCGACAGCGTGCGGAACATCTTGCTCGCGACGCCCACGTGCGAACGCATGCCGACGCCGACCACCGACACCTTCGACACCTTCGGATCGCCCTGCACCTGCTCGGCGTTCACGTGGCCCTTCACCTGGTTGGTGAGGATGTCCATCGCCTTCTGGTAGTCGCCGCGGCCGACCGTGAACGTGAAGTCGGTCTTGCCCTGGACGCTCTGGTTCTGGATGATCATGTCGACGTCGACGTTCGCATCCGCGACCGGGCCGAGGATCTGATACGCGATGCCCGGCTTGTCGGGCACGCCCATCACCGCAATGCGTGCTTCGTCGCGCTGGAACGCGATGCCGGAAATGACTGCCTTTTCCATGGTCTCGTCTTCTTCAAAAGTAATCAGGGTGCCCGAGCGCATTTCTTCGTCGAGCGTAATCAGCGGATCGGTCAGGCTCGACAGCACACGCGTCTTCACCTGGTATTTGCCGGCGAATTCGACCGAGCGGATCTGCAGGACCTTCGAGCCGAGGCTGGCCATTTCCAGCATTTCCTCGAACGTCACGCGATCGAGGCGTCGCGCCTCTTCGACGACGCGCGGGTCGGTCGTGTACACGCCGTCGACGTCCGTGTAAATCAGGCACTCTTCGGCACCCAGCGCAGCCGCGACCGCCACCGCCGACGTATCCGAGCCGCCACGGCCCAGCGTCGTGATGTGGCCGTCCGGATCGACGCCCTGGAAGCCCGTGATGATCACGACCTTGCCTGCATTCAGGTCGGCCTTCACGCGCTCGTCATCGATCGAGTGAATGCGCGCTTTCGTGAACGCGCTGTCCGTCTTGATCGGCACTTGCCAACCCGCGTAGCTCACGGCCTCGACGCCGATTTCCTGCAGCGCGATCGACAGCAGGCCGACGCTGACCTGCTCGCCGGTCGACGCGATCATGTCGAGCTCGCGCGGGCTCGGCTGGCTCGAAATCTCTTTCGCAAGACCGAGCAGACGGTTGGTTTCGCCGGACATCGCCGAAGGCACGACCACCATCTGGTGCCCGGCCTGATGCCATTTTGCGACGCGTTTCGCGACGTTCTTGATGCGCTCGACCGAGCCCATCGAAGTGCCGCCGTATTTGTGTACGATGAGTGCCATTGTCGTTCTGAACTGGAGGAGAAACCGCACGGGCGCGCTGGGCAGGCCGCGTAGCCGTTCGGTCACGCGGCTTGTGGCTGTGGACGGACGACGAGGGGGACGGCTGGGACGCAACACGCAAGCGTGACGGATTTTGCCCGGAAGGCCGATCAGGCCGCGCAAACCGGGTACGTCACGCGGAAAACCTGCACAAATCGCTCAAAAATCGAGCCGAGCAAACGACCGAGCGTACCCGATAGAGGCCCGCTTGACAAGCCGCTCGCCGCGTCCGGAGCCGTTCCGGCGCTGTTTACCAAATGGTGAAAATGCGCGCGCCATCGCGCCGCCGGAAGCCTGCCCGCCGTTACGCGATCAGCAGGTCGGGACGCCATTCGATCCGGCGCCAGGCGCCGTCGCCGGCCGCCTCGCTGCCGTACGCGCCGACATCGCGATTGACGCCGAGCCGCGGCACGTAGATCAGCCGCTCGCTCACGAACAAGAGCGGTACGTCGCGCTGCCAGGCCGGCACGCCGCGCTCCTGGAACAGGTTCTTCAGCGTGCGGCCCGGCCCGCCCGGCGACGTGCGCATCCGCTCGCCGCCCGCTCGGGCGCGCGCCACGAGCCGCGCGCCGCGCAGCAGCGCCTCCGGCACCGCATCGGGGCTTGCCGCGTCGGCCGGCGCGAACACGAACGTGCCGCGCCACCCCGGCAGGTGCCAGACCTCCTGCCCGTCCCACGCGAGCGATGCGTCCGGATGGGGCGTGCCGGTGCCGTCGTCGGCCGGCTCGCTGCTGTCGCCCGCTTCCCAGTAGACGACATCGCGATAAAGCCGCAAGCATTGCCCCGCGTGATCGACGCGCAATGCATGGGCATCGTGTGCGGCACGCAACTGCCGCATCATGTTGGCGAGCCGGGCGGCCGACGCGCCCGGCAAACCGAGCCGGCGCATCCAGAAGCGCAGCAGGTTCGCGCCACGCGTATCGTCGAACGCAACCAGTGCATCGCGTGACAGCGCCTGCCCGTCATCGCGCGCGGCAACGGCGAAGTCGAGTTCAGCCAGATCGTCGAGCAACCGCTGGGCGGCGGCCGCGTGCTGGGCCGCGCGGCCCAGCGCGTCGCGAAAGCCCGGAAAATGCACGGCCAGCGCCGGCAGCACGTCGATGCGCAGCGCATTGCGCGCGTAACGCGTGTCGTTGTTCGATTCGTCGTCGATCCATTCGAGCGCGCGCTGCGCCGCATAACGCTCGAGTTGCGCGCGCAGCAATCGCAGCAGCGGGCGCACGCGCTCGACGCTCACGCCGTCGGGGCGGTAACGCGGCGCCATCGCGGCAAGCCCCGCGATCCCCGCGCCGCGCAACAACTGCAGCAACACGGTCTCGGCCTGGTCGTCCGCATGCTGCGCGAGCCACAGCGCGGCCGCGCCGTGGCGTTCGCACATCTCGTCGAGCGCCGCATAGCGCCGCTCGCGCGCCGTCGCCTCGACACCGAGGCCGCTGTCGCGCGGCACGTCGACGCACATCGATTCGAATGCGACGCCGAGCCCGGCCGCGCTCGCCTCGGCATGCGCAACCCAGGCGTCGGCGTTCGCACTCAGCCCGTGATGCACGTGCAGTGCGACGCAGCGCGACGCGCCCGCGACGCGCACGGCCGCATCGAGCAACACCGTCGAGTCGAGGCCGCCGCTGTACGCGATCGCGATGCGCGCATCGGGCGGCATGCCGGAAAGCGCAACGCCGACCGCGTCGAGGACGACGCGGTCGGCGGAGAATTCGGTCGGTGGGATCACGAGAGGAACGCGCGCGCAGCGGCGCGCGTATTGAACACGCGGGCGGTCATGCGCCCGGCGTGGTTTCCTTGAACTTGCCGTAGGCCATCAGGCGCTCGAAGCGGCGCTCGCGCAGCGCATCGATGCTCATGCCCTGGAACTGGCGCAGCGAATCGGCGAGCGCGCGGCGCAGCAGCGCAGCCATGCCCTTCGGATCGCGATGTGCGCCGCCGAGCGGTTCGTTGATGATCTTGTCGATCAGTCCGAGCGCCTTCAGGCGGTGCGCGGTCAGGCCGAGCGCTTCCGCGGCTTCCGGCGCCTTCGCGGCGCTCTTCCACAGGATCGACGCGCAGCCTTCCGGCGAGATCACCGAGTAGGTCGAGAACTGCAGCATCATCACGGTGTCGGCCACGGCGATCGCGAGCGCGCCGCCCGATCCGCCCTCGCCGATCACCGTCGTGATGATCGGCGTCTTCAGCTCGGCCATCACGTACAGGTTGCGGCCGATCGCCTCCGACTGGCCGCGCTCTTCCGCGCCGATGCCCGGGTACGCGCCCGGCGTGTCGACGAACGTGAAGATCGGCAGCCCGAACTTCTCGGCGAGACGCATCAGGCGCTCGGCCTTGCGATAGCCTTCCGGACGCGGCATCCCGAAGTTGCGCGCGGCGCGCTCCTTCGTGTCACGGCCCTTCTGGTGACCGATCACCATGCACGGATGGCCGCCGAAGCGCGCGAGACCGCCGACGATCGACAGGTCGTCCGCGAATGCGCGGTCGCCATGCAGCTCGTGAAAATCGGTAAACAGTTCCGCGACGTAATCGAGCGTGTACGGGCGCTGCGGATGCCGCGCGATCTGCGAAACCTGCCACGGCGACAGGTTCGCGTAGAGGTCTTTCGTCAGTTGCTGGCTTTTCTTCGACAGCCGCTCGATTTCTTCCGAAATGTCGACAGCCGAGTCGTCCTGCACGAATCGCAGCTCTTCGATCTTGGCCTCGAGTTCGGCGATCGGCTGTTCGAAATCCAGAAACGTGGTCTTCATGTGTTCGAATCCTTGGGTCTTGCGGCAGCGCGTATTCTACCCGCGCGGGCGACGCTCAAAACCGGCTCTCAACTATTGATGTTTAAAACCCGATAGCCGCCGCTCAGGCGTCGGCATCGGGCGCATCGAGGCTGCGCCACATGTACCAGGTCGCGACGGTGCGCCACGGTTCCCAGTTGGCCGCGACTTCACGCGCCTCGCTGCGCGTGACGGGTTCCCCGCTGAAGTAATTGACGCTGATCGCGCGGATCAGGCCCGGGTCGTCGAGCGGCAGGACATCCGGCCGCGACAGGTTGAAGATCAGGAACATCTCGGCTGTCCAGCGGCTGATGCCGCGGATCTGCGTGAGTTCCGCGATCACGTCCTCGTCGTCCATCGACGTCCATTTGTCGACGTGCAGCGCGCCCGACACGAAATGCTGCGCGAGATCAAGGATGTATTCCGTCTTGCGCTTCGACAGCCCGCACGCGATCAGCTTGTCCGCGCCGAGCCGGATCACCGGTTGCGGCGCGAGTTTCGGACAGGCATCCCCGATGCGCGCCCACAGCGACTGCGCCGACGGCACCGAAATCTGCTGGCCGACGACCGAGCGCGCAAGCGTGACGAACGGGTCGCCGCGCTTCACGAGATGCGCGGGACCGAACTTCGGAATCAGTTTCTTCAGGATCCGGTCGCGCTTGACGAGGTCGGCGCATGCCTTGTCCCAGTAAGCAGGACGCACGACCACCTCCTCGCCGTCCGCTTCGGACGCACGGGCCTTGCGGGCCGCATCGGCGGCCGGCTGCGCGGCCGCGGGCTGCGCATGACCGTTGAGCGCGCCGTTCGGCACGGCGCGCGTCGCGTCCGTCTTCACCGGCGGCACGCGCTTGGCTGCCGGACGCGCGGCGACCGGGGTCGCGCGCCTGACCGGCGCTTTTCTGGCCGTTGCCATCTTGCCTCCTACCTGACGGATCGGTCAGTGGAACGCACCGCGCTCATACGCGACGCCATTCGGTCGATCCGCCCGGTTTGTCTTCAAGTGCGATACCGGTCTCGAGCAGTTCCGCCCGGATCCGGTCCGCTTCGGCATAGTCCTTCGCTTGCTTCGCCGCGACGCGCGCGGCGATCTTCGCTTCGATCTCGTCGGCGGCGAGCCCGCCCGCCTGCGCGGCACCCGACGCCTGCTGCAGGAACGCGCGCGGTTCGCGGCCCAGCAGGCCGAGCAGCCCCGCCAGCTGTTTCAGTTGCCGCGCGAGCGATGCGTCGCGCGTGCGATTCACCTCGCCCGCCAGCTCGAACAACGTCGCCACTGCAACCGGCGTGTTGAAGTCGTCGTTCATCGCGGCCGCGAAACGCTGCGCGTGCGGCTCGTTCCAGTCGAGCGCCAGCGTGTCGGCCTCGACGTCCTTCAGCGCGGTGTAGAGGCGCGTGAGCGACGCGCGCGCATCGTCGAGATGCACGTCGCTGTAATTGAGAGGCGAACGGTAGTGCGTGCGCACGATGAAGAAGCGCATGACTTCCGCGTCGTAGCGCTCGAGCACTTCGCGGATCGTGAAGAAGTTGCCGAGCGATTTCGACATCTTCTCGTTGTCGACCTGCACGAAGCCGTTGTGCATCCAGTAATTGACGAACGTCTGGCCGGTCGCGCCTTCGCTCTGCGCGATCTCGTTCTCGTGGTGCGGGAATTGCAGGTCCTGCCCGCCGCCATGGATGTCGAAATGTTCGCCGAGCAGCGTGCAGCCCATCGCCGAGCACTCGATGTGCCAGCCCGGGCGACCCATCCCGTACTTCGACGCCCACGACGCGCCTTCCGGATCTTCCGGCTTCGCCCGCTTCCACAGCACGAAGTCGAGCGGATCTTCCTTCGCGTCGTTCGCGGCGACGCGCTCGCCCGCGCGGAGATCGTCGAGCGACTTGCCCGACAGCTTTCCGTAGTTCGCGAACTTGCGCACCGAGTAGTTGACGTCGCCGTCGGTCGCCTGATACGCGTAACCGTTCGTCTCGAGCGTCTCGATCATGCCGAGCATCTGCGGAATGAACGCCGTCGCACGCGGCTCGATGTCGGGCCGCTGGATGCCGAGCGCGCTTTCGTCGTCGTGCATCGCGCCGATGAACCGGTCGGTCAGCGACTTGATCGTCTCGCCGTTCTCGACCGCGCGGCGGATGATCTTGTCGTCGATGTCGGTGATGTTGCGCACATACGTGACCCGGTAACCGATCGCACGCAACCAGCGCTGGACGAGGTCGAACACGACCAGCATGCGCGCGTGGCCCACGTGACAATAGTCGTATACGGTGATTCCGCATACGTACATCCGCACCTCGCCGGGCTGGCGCGGCACGAAAACTTGCTTGTCACGCGCGAGCGTGTTGTAGATGCGCAGTGATTCCATAGAGATGAACCGTGAGCCGAAGGAAACCGCCCTGGCGAAGCTCGCCCAGCGTGTGAAACGGACGGACCATCTGCTGCGGCACCGGGCCGAGCGTCCTCGTATCACACGGGGCGGTCAGGCTGCAAGCACAGCGGTGACGGCCACGAGAGGCTAAGAAAGACTGTCTGCCGCTCGCCGGAACGCGCAGACGTTTTGTTAGAATGGCTCGGAGTATAACATTCCGATTTACGCCTATGAAACCTCATCGCGGCCGCGCGCAGAGCGCTGCGACCCTCGTTGCGACCACCGTCATGGGCGTCGCGCTGACGCTTTTCGCGGCCCCGGCGGCGCATGCGCAGAAGGCCCCGGCCACCGCCGACGGCACGCCCGAAATCGACGCGTCGATCGCCGGCAAGCAGTGGAAGCAGGCGCTCGCGCAGCTCGACGCGCGCATCGCTTCGAACCCGCACGACCTGCAGGCACAGTTCAAGCGCGGCACCGTGCTGGCCCGCCTGAACCGCGACGACGACGCGATCCAGCAGTTCGTCGCGATCACGCAGGCGTACCCCGAACTGCCCGAGCCGTACAACAACCTTGCGGCGCTTTACGCGAAGCATGGCCGATACGACGAAGCGCGCACCGCGCTCGTCACGGCAACGCAAGCGAACCCGAGCTACTCGCTCGCATACGAAAACCTCGGCGATCTTTATCTGCGCCTCGCGGCCGAGTCGTACAAGCGCGCGCAATCGCTCGGCCGCACGAGCGGCGCGACCGCGCAGCGCCTCGCCGATCTCCAGAAGATCGTGTCGCCGCCGAAGGCCGCGCCGAACGCCCGCGCAGCCTCACCGGCCACGCGCGACTACTCCGACCGCGCCGCCGCGAACGTGAGCACCACCACGCTGCCGATGTCGCCGACGTTCCAGTTCAGCGGTCCGTCGGGCGCACTGGCGGCGCCGTACGTCGCGCCGTCGCAATAAGCGGCGCGGCCTTCTTTCCCTCCCAACCTGAGGATCGCAATGAAACGTCTGTTGCTGGCGCTTGGCGGCGCCGCCCTTCTCGCGACCGCGACCGCACCTGCGTTCGCGCAATCGGCTACCGCGCACCCCGTCGTGCAGCTGAAGACCTCGCAGGGCGACATCCGCGTCGAGCTCTACCCGGAGAAGGCGCCGAAATCGGTCGCCAACTTCCTCGATTACGTGAAGGCCGGCCAGTACAACGGCACGATCTTCCATCGCGTGATCAAGGGCTTCATGATCCAGGGCGGCGGCTACAAGACCAACTTCGAGGAGAAGCCGACCCGCGCGCCGATCCCGCTGGAAAGCCGCAATGGTCTGAAGAACCTGACGGGCACGATCGCGATGGCGCGCACGAGCGATCCGAACTCGGCCACCGCGCAGTTCTTCATCAACACGGTCGACAACAGCGGCCTCGACTACCCGAACCCGGACGGCAACGGTTATGCGGTGTTCGGCAAGGTCGTGTCGGGTCTCGACGTCGTGAAGAAGATCGAAGGCGTCGCGACGACCTCGCGCGGCCCGATGCAGGACGTGCCCGCACAACCGATCGTGATCGAATCGGCGAGCGTCGTCTCGAAGTAAGAACCTGCCGGCACGTCCGGCGCCTCACGCGGCCGCGTCGCACGACCGGCCGCGTGCCATTTAAACCGCCTCACCGAAGGAATTCATCATGGTTGAACTGCATACGAACCACGGCGTGATCAAGCTCGAGCTCGACGCCGCGAAGGCACCGAAGACGGTCGAAAACTTCCTGAACTACGTGAAGAAGGGCCACTACGACGGCACCGTGTTCCATCGCGTGATCAACGGCTTCATGATCCAGGGCGGCGGCTTCGAGCCGGGCCTGAAGCAGAAGCCGACCGATGCGCCGATCGACAACGAAGCGAACAACGGCCTGAAGAACGACAACTACACGATCGCGATGGCGCGCACGAACGATCCGCACTCGGCGACCGCCCAGTTCTTCATCAACGTGAACGACAACGACTTCCTGAACCACTCGTCGCCGACGCCGCAAGGCTGGGGCTACGCCGTGTTCGGCAAGGTTGTCGAAGGCCAGGACGTGGTCGACAAGATCAAGGGCGTCAAGACGGGCAACGCCGGTTTCCATCAGGACGTGCCGGCCGACGACGTCGTGATCGAAAAGGCCGTCGTGGTCTGACGCACAGCACGTAACGGAGGCACTTCGATGTTGCAGGAGAGTCCGCCGCGAAGCGTCTCCGCGGGCGTGCCGGGCGAGCGCGAATACGCGCAAGCCGCACGCCCGTTCCTGTTTCTCTCCGATCTGCACCTGAGCGAAGCGATTCCGAAGACGGTCGCCGCGTTCGAGCATTTCGTGAAATACACCGCCGACAGCGCCGACTCGGTGTTCATCCTCGGTGATCTGTTCGAATACTGGATCGGCGACGACATCCTCGACGACGATCCGTTCGCGGCCCGCATGGCCGCGCTGATGCACACGTTCTCGGAACGCGGAATTGCGCTCTACGTGATGCACGGCAACCGCGATTTCCTGCTCGGCCGTCGCTTCATGAAGGCAGCCGGTGCGATGCTGCTGCCCGACCCGTCGCTGATCATGGCGTTCGGCCAGCGCATCGTGCTCGCGCACGGCGACGCGCAATGCACGGCCGATCGCGGCTACCAGCTGTTCCGCCGCTTCGCACGCAACCGCGTCGCGCAATGGCTGTTTCTCGCGTGGCCGTTCCGCTGGCGCCGCGCGCTCGCGCAGCGCATGCGCTCAAACAGCGAAGCGGGCCGGATCCGCCCTGCTTCGGCGATTTACGATGTCACGCGTGAAGGGGTAGCCGCCCTGTTCCGGAAAAGCCGCGCGAGCGTGATCATTCACGGCCACACGCACCGCCCCGCGCGCCACAGCGAGCCGGGCGGCATTCGCTGGGTGTTGCCCGACTGGGATCTCGACCACGGCAAGCCGCGCGGCGGTTACCTGCGTGTCGACGCGGAAGGTATCCACGCGATGCCGCTCGACTGACGCGGCCGCCGCCGTCGAACCGACCTGTTGCGACCGTCAGCGACCCGCATCGATCACATTACGCCTGGCGCTCGACCGTCTTGCCTTCCAGCACCGCCGACAGCCGGCGCAGATCGAGGCGCGCTGCGTCGGCGCCCTGCAGCGTTTCCAGATGCGTGCCGAGCCGCTCGAGCGCCGCGACGATCTCGTCGACACGGCGGCTTTCCTTCGCAGCGTGATCGATCAACCCGTGAATGGCGAGCGACATCGGATCGTCGGCATTCGGCGTGATCCCGTACGCGGAGAACGCCGCGCGTTCGGGCTGCGGCTTCGGCTGTGCCGGCATCACGACGCGCGCCGGATTGCCGACTGCCGTGCCGCCTGCCGGCACCGGCTTCACGACGACCGCGTTCGAACCGATCTTCGCGCCCGCACCGACCGTGAAACCGCCGAGCACCTTCGCACCCGCGCCGACGATCACGCCGGCCTCGAGCGTCGGGTGGCGCTTCGCGCCGCGCGTGAGCGACGTGCCGCCCAGCGTCACGCCCTGATAGATCGTGCAGTCGTCGCCGATGATCGCCGTCTCGCCGATCACGACACCCATGCCGTGATCGATGAACACGCGCCGGCCGATCGTCGCGCCCGGGTGGATTTCAATGCCGGTCAGGAACCGGCCGGCCTGTGACGCGAAACGCGCGAGCCAGTAGCGCTTCGCGCGCCAGCATGCGTGCGCGAAACGATGCAGTACGAGCGCATGCAGCCCCGGATAACAGGTCAGCACTTCCCATGCACTGCGAGCGGCGGGATCCCGCTCGCGAATCGTTGCAACGTCTTCGCGCAGTCTCGTGAACATGATGTGGTCTGGGAAAAGGCCGGCGCGCATCGCCGGCAATGACCGGCCGTTATCGCGCCGGGTAATTTAGTTATGACGTTCGGCGATTGTAGGGCGAGTCGCGCACGGCCGCACGAGCCCGCGCGTTCACCCCGCCGACGGCGCGGGTATTCGGCCGGAACGCTTGCTGGCGTTGAGTTTGCGGGATGGCCGAACAGGCCGGACGATTCGGCCCGGCGCTTCCGGCGGCCGACGCAGCACCTGCCCGACAGGGAAACGGCCCCGCGCGCCGAGCCGTCCAGCGGCCCCTGCACTGCGCACCGGCCGCTTACGCGTCGCCGCCCGGTTTGCCCGATTTCAGCAGGACGTGCTTCGCGATACCGCGCAGGATATTGACCTCCTCACGCTCGAGGCCCGTGCGCGCGAACAGGCGCCGCAGCCGCGGCATCAGCTTCTTCGGGTTGCGCGGATCGAGGAAATCGAGTGCGATCAGCGCGTTCTCGAGGTGCACGTACATCCGCTCGATCTCGTCGCTCTGCGCGAGCGTGCCGGCTTCGGCCGGCGCTTGCGCCGACGGCTCGCTCGCCTGCTCGAGAAACGCGACGCGCAACTCGTACGCGAGCACCTGCACGGCCTGTGCGAGATTCAGCGAACTGTAGGCCGGGTTCGCCGGGATGTGCGCGAGCGCGCTGCACTGCTCGACGTGCTCGTTCGCGAGGCCCGTGCGCTCGTTGCCGAACACGAGCGCGATGTCGCCCGTGCCGACCTGTGCGCACGCCTGCGTGGCGGCCGCGCGCGGCGCGAGACGCGGCGGCCCGTATTCGCGCGTACGCGCGGTCAATGCGATCGACCAGTGCACGCCGGACAGCGCGTCGCCAAGCGTCGGCACGACATGCGCGGAGGCGAGGACGTCGTCCGCGCCGCTGGCCATCGCGATCGCCTCGGGATCGCTCTGCACGTGCGGCACACGCGGCGCGACCAGCACCAGACGCGAGAAACCCATCGTCTTCAGCGCGCGGGCGGCCGCCCCGACGTTGCCGGGATGGCTCGGCTCGACGAGCACGAAACGGGTGGACGTGAAGCCGCCGGACGGCGGCCGGGACGAGGCCGCGCCCGGCTCGGACGGCGCGGCGGTGATCTGCGGGGTTTCCACTACGATACGACTCGGTTCATCAGAATGGCAGTATGGTATCGCCATCGCCGCGGCAAACCCACTCGTCCGGACGGATAGTGGGGGTTTCCCCGTATTCCGGTCGCCTGAAACCGCCAAAAATCGGGTAAAATCATGCCTTTACGCGTCGCGCTCCGTGCGGCGCGGGTCGTACCCCGTTCTTTGTCAATTCGCGTCTCACCTCGCCTGCCACGCTTGCGCCGTGCCGGGCGGTTGTTCCACTTCGTGGCGGCCCGTGCCGCCGGCTACAGGATCCAGGCTCATGCATCCCATGCTCAACATTGCTGTCAAGGCTGCGCGCCGCGCCGGACAGATCATCAACCGCGCGTCCCTCGATCTCGACCTGATCGAGATCCGCAAGAAGCAGCAGAACGACTTCGTCACCGAAGTGGACAAGGCCGCCGAAGACGCGATCATCGAGACGCTGAAGACCGCCTATCCGGACCACGCGATCCTCGCCGAGGAATCGGGCGAATCGGAGAACGAGTCCGAATTCAAGTGGATCATCGATCCGCTCGACGGCACGACCAACTTCATCCACGGCTTCCCCTACTACTGCGTGTCGATTGCGCTCGAGCACAAGGGCGTCGTCACGCAGGCCGTCGTCTACGACCCGAACAAGAACGACCTGTTCACGGCCACGCGCGGCCGCGGTGCGTACCTGAACGACCGCCGCATCCGCGTCGGCCGCCGCGACCGCCTGTCGGACGCACTGGTCGGCACGGGCTTCCCGTTCCGCGAAAAGGACGGCCTCGATGCATACGCGCGCCTCTTCACCGAAATGACGCAAGCCTGCACCGGCCTGCGTCGTCCGGGCGCAGCAGCACTCGATCTCGCGAACGTCGCGGCCGGCCGCCTCGACGCGTTCTTCGAGCAAGGTATCAACGTGTGGGACATGGCAGCGGGCAGCCTGCTGATCACCGAGGCCGGCGGCCTCGTCGGCAACTACACCGGCGACGCCGATTTCCTGCATCGCCATGAAATCGTCGCGGCGAACCCGAAGATCTACGCGCAGATGATCCCGATCCTGAACCGTTACACCCGCGTGCATCCGGCGGCGGAGTAAGCCCCGGCCGCGCCCGTGCGGCGAGGCTTTCGCGCACACCGCTCGCGGGCATCGTCACGACGGCGCACCGTTCGCCTCCCGGTTGCCGGGAGGCGGGAACATCGTCCCGCACAAGGGTCGCTTCGTGCGCCTATCCTGAAGTTGCTTGAGTTTGTCGGGGCCGGTCAGCGTACTGCCGCCCACACCGCCGTTCCCGCAATGACAATAAATGGTTTGCGTGCGGGTTTGCATGCGGCACGCCCGCGCGGCGGACGACCCCGCCGGCCTGCCGGCCCCCGACCGTATCAACACCGCCACGACGCCGTGGCAATCGCATCCGAGTCCCCATGTTACGGCTAAGCGAAATTAAACTCCCCCTCAACCACCCCGAAAGCGCACTCGAGGCCGCGATTCGCGCGCGCCTCGCGGAGCTTGGCGTGGCCGCGGACGAGCTCCTCCGTTACACCGTGTTCCGTCGTGCGCACGATGCGCGCAAGCGCGCCGACATCAAGCTCACGTATATCGTCGATGTCGAAGTCGCGGACGAAGCGGCCGCGATCAAGCGCCTCGCCGGGAAACCGCATTGCGGCGTGACGCCCGACATGGCGTACCACTTCGTCACGAAGGCGCCCGAGCACGGCAATTTCCTGCGCCCGGTCGTGATCGGCATGGGGCCGTGCGGCCTGTTCGCAGGGCTGATCCTCGCGCAGATGGGTTTCCGTCCCATCATCCTCGAACGCGGCAAGGCCGTGCGCGAGCGCACCAAGGACACCTTCGGCCTGTGGCGCAAGAGCGTGCTCAACCCCGAATCCAACGTGCAGTTCGGCGAAGGCGGGGCCGGCACGTTTTCCGACGGCAAGCTGTACAGCCAGATCAAGGATCCCAACCACTATGGCCGCAAGGTGCTGGACGAGTTCGTCAAGGCAGGCGCACCGGAAGACATCCTGTATCTGAGCCGGCCGCATATCGGCACGTTCCGCCTCGTCAGCATGGTGGAAAAAATGCGTGCGTCCATCCACGAACTGGGTGGTGAAGTGCGTTTCGAAACGCGGGTCGACGACATCGAGATCGATCAGGGCAAGGTGCGCTCGCTAAAGCTCTCGAACGGAGAAACGCTGCGGTGCGACCACGTGGTGCTGGCCGTGGGCCACAGCGCGCGCGACACCTTCCAGATGCTGCACGATCGCGGCGTCTACATCGAAGCCAAGCCGTTCTCGCTGGGTTTTCGCATCGAGCATCCGCAGGGGCTGATCGATCGCAGCCGCTTCGGCAAGTTCGCGGGCCACAAGCAGCTCGGCGCCGCCGACTACAAGGTGGTCCACCACTGCAGCAACGGCCGCGCCGTCTACAGCTTCTGCATGTGCCCTGGCGGCACCGTGGTCGCGGCGACCTCCGAGCCGGGGCGCGTGGTCACCAACGGCATGAGCCAGTATTCGCGAGCCGAGCGCAACGCGAATGCGGGCATCGTCGTCGGCATCACGCCGGACGATTATCCCGGCGGCCCGCTGGCGGGCATCGCGTTCCAGCGCAAATGGGAAGAGCGCGCGTTCGAACTCGGCGGCGGAGATTACCGCGCGCCGGGTCAACTGGTCGGCGATTTCATCGCAGGCCGGCCGTCGACGTCGCTGGGCTCCGTGGAGCCGTCGTACAAGCCGGGCGTGAACCCGACCGATCTCAGCACCGCGCTGCCGGACTATGTGATCGAAGCGATCCGTGAAGCCCTGCCCCAGATCGACAAGAAGATCGCCGGCTTTGCGATGCACGATGCCGTGCTCACCGGTGTGGAGACGCGCACGTCGTCACCGATCCGGATTCGACGCAAGGACGATTACCAGAGCATGAACGTCGAAGGCCTGTATCCGGCCGGCGAAGGCGCCGGGTATGCGGGCGGCATTTATTCGGCGGCGATCGACGGCATCGAAGTTGCGCAGGCGGTGGCCCTCAGCCTGACGTCGGGACACGCGTCCTGACACGCAGGACAGAGTCGGCGTGCGAAGGTCCGTGACCCGAGTACGCCGACTTTTGCACGTTCGCCGCGCCAATCTGTTTCATCGGCGCACCACCGCGGCGCGCTTTGGGCACGCCCGTCAAAACACCCCGGGAATCAGCCGGTACCGGACCTTCGTCTTGTACGCACGATAATCGGCGTCTTCCGACAGCACCCGCTCTTCCAAACTGATTCGCCCGATCTGCAACAGCATCCAGATGCCGATCGCGAGCAGGTTTCGCGTACTGAAGTTTGCAAGCAGGAAACCGATTTCGGACAACAGGTAACCGGCATAGATCGGGTGGCGCATGAACCGGTACGCTCCTGTCGAAACGACGCCGCGATTCGCCGGCAGCAAGCCGAACGAGCGCCCGAGCGACAGTTTCGCGAACAGTTGCCACGCAATCCCGCATATTTGCCAGGCGCCCCCTGCCCACTCCGGGATCAGTTGGGTACTGGCAGTCAGCTGATAGGTCAGGCAGTAGAACGAACCACCAAGGGACAAACACACTGCAACGGGATGCCAGTCGCGCCGTTTCGGCAATTTGGCAAAAGCCGACATGCCGACGGTCAGTACCGCGGATACCAGCAGCAGGATCAGCGTGATCCGGCTCGGATCCAATCGCCACGGCATATAAATCAGATAGGCAAATACGCCCAGCACGGTCACTGACGACACGCGAGCACCAAGCTCGATCAGATTGATCCGCTCCGACTCGTCCGCAACCGTTGTAACGTGCGGCACCAGGGTACTTTGCGCGCACGCGCCCCCCGCATCCTGTATGGCCTGCTTCATGTTTGTGCCCCGAACTTACTGCGTTTTTATATATTGCCGTTTCAGACTAGCACGCTCCATTCATTGAAACTTGCCTAAGTTTCAGTTTTACGAGGTTGATTGGTGTAAGTCCCGAGAGCGTGGGCAAATATAAAGACCGACTAACTGGATTACGCGGTCTGCCAAACGTTTCACAGTTCGTAGTGTTGCCCGGACGGACGAAATCGTCTGCAGTCGATGGTAACGAGTGGCTAGTCTCCCAGGCGAAAAAGGGGCCGAATGAGAGCCGCGGATCGGGTCGCCATGCTCGAAACCGACCGGCGACGCCACGCAGCCGGGTTCGAAGCCGCCGCACGCCGCCTGACGTCCAACCACACGCGCTGATATGCGGGGCGGCGTCAGCACGCAAGGGTTCGCGCGATCGTCCGCACCTGGCCAAACGGCGAACTTCGCGCGTGCACATGGAAGCGACTGGTAAACTCGGGCAACCCAAGCAACAACTTCATGCCTGACCTATGACCACGCTGTCGCCCGAAGCCTTCGCCGGCCATACTCCAATGATGCAGCAGTACCTGCGCATCAAGGCCGACCATCCCGACACGCTTGTCTTCTACCGGATGGGCGACTTCTACGAGCTGTTCTTCGAAGACGCGGAAAAGGCCGCACGCCTGCTCGACCTGACCCTCACGCAACGCGGCGCATCCGCCGGCACGCCGATCAAGATGGCCGGCGTGCCGCATCATGCGGTCGAACAGTATCTCGCCAAGCTCGTGAAGATGGGCGAATCGGTCGCGATCTGCGAACAGATCGGCGATCCCGCCACGTCGAAGGGCCCCGTCGAGCGCAAGGTCGTGCGCGTCGTCACGCCCGGCACGCTGACCGATGCAGCACTGCTGTCCGACAAGAACGATGTCTACCTGCTCGCGATGTGCACGGGCCACAACAAGCGTGGCGTCGCGGTCAATGTCGGCCTCGCGTGGCTGAACCTCGCAAGCGGCGCGCTGCGGCTCGCAGAAATCGAACCCGAGCAGCTCGCTGCCGCGCTCGAACGCATCCGGCCGGCCGAGATCCTGACGCCGGACGGCGCAACCGACGCCGTGCCGGCAGGCGCAGGCGCAAGCAAGCGCGTGCCGGCGTGGCATTTCGACATCGCGTCGGGCACGCAGCGCCTGTGCGACCAGCTCGATGTCGCGAGCCTCGACGGCTTCGGTGCACATTCGCTGACGAGCGCGTGCGGCGCGGCCGGCGCGCTGCTGCTCTACGCAGCGGCCACGCAAGGCCAGCAGTTGCGGCACGTGCGCAGCCTCAAGGTCGAAAACGAAACCGAGTACATCGGGCTCGATCCGGCCACGCGCCGCAACCTCGAACTGACCGAGACGCTGCGCGGCACCGAGTCGCCGACGCTGTATTCGCTGCTCGACACCTGCTGCACGACGATGGGCAGCCGCCTGCTGCGTCACTGGCTGCATCACCCGCCGCGCGCGTCGGTTGCCGCGCAATCGCGCCAGCAGGCGATCGGCGCGCTGCTCGATGCACCGGCAAACGCAAGCCTCGATGCGCTGCGCAGCGCACTGCGCCAGATCGCCGACGTCGAACGGATCACCGGGCGCCTCGCACTGCTGTCCGCGCGCCCGCGTGACTTGTCGAGCCTGCGCGACACGTTCGCCGCCCTCCCGGCGCTGCGTGAGCGTATCAGCGCGATCGTTGCGAACGCGGACGCCCTCACCCGCGTCGACGCGGCACTCGCACCGCCCGCCGAATGCCTCGACCTGCTGACGAGCGCGATCGCGCCCGAACCGGCCGCGATGGTGCGCGACGGCGGCGTGATCGCGCGCGGTTACGACGCCGAGCTCGACGAGCTGCGCGACATCTCGGAGAACTGCGGACAGTTCCTGATCGATCTCGAAGCGCGCGAGCGCACGCGCACCGGCATCGCGAACCTGCGCGTCGAATACAACAAGGTGCACGGCTTCTACATCGAGGTCACGCGCGGCCAGACCGACAAGGTGCCCGACGACTATCGCCGGCGCCAGACGTTGAAGAATGCCGAGCGCTACATCACACCCGAACTGAAGACTTTCGAGGACAAGGCGCTGTCCGCGCAGGAACGCGCCCTGGCGCGCGAGCGAGCGCTGTACGACGCAGTGCTGCAGGCACTGCTGCCGTTCATCCCCGAGTGCCAGCGCGTCGCATCGGCGCTCGCCGAACTCGACCTGCTCGCCGCATTCGCCGAACGCGCCCGTGCGCTCGACTGGGTCGCGCCGACCTTCACCGACGAGATCGGCATCGAAATCGAACAAGGCCGCCACCCGGTCGTCGAGGCGCAGGTCGAACAGTTCATCGCGAACGACTGCCGGTTCGGCACCGAGCGCAAGCTGCTGCTGATCACCGGCCCGAACATGGGCGGCAAGTCGACGTTCATGCGGCAGACCGCGTTGATCGCGCTGATGGCTTACGTCGGCAGTTACGTGCCGGCCAGGTCGGCATGCTTCGGCCCGATCGACCGGATCTTCACGCGCATCGGCGCGGCAGACGATCTCGCAGGCGGCCGCTCGACGTTCATGGTCGAGATGACCGAAGCCGCGGCGATCCTCAACGACGCGACACCGCAAAGCCTCGTGCTGATGGACGAGATCGGCCGCGGCACGTCGACGTTCGACGGCCTCGCGCTCGCGTGGGCCATCGCGCGCCACCTGCTGGCGCACAACGCGTGCTACACGCTGTTCGCGACGCACTACTTCGAGCTGACGCAACTGCCGGCGGAATTTCCGCAAGCGGCCAACGTCCACCTGTCGGCCGTCGAGCACGGCCACGGCATCGTGTTCCTGCACGCGGTCAACGAAGGGCCGGCCAACCAGAGCTACGGCCTGCAGGTCGCCCAGCTCGCAGGCGTTCCGGCGCCCGTGATCCGCGCCGCGCGCAAGCACCTCGCGTACCTCGAACAGCAATCGGCTTCGCAGCACACGCCGCAGCTCGACCTGTTCAGCGCGCCGCCGGTGGCCGCCGACGATCTCGAATGCGCGGACTCGCCGGCGCTGCCCGACACAGCGCATCCGGCGCTCGAAAAGCTGCGCGACATCGATCCCGACGATCTCAAGCCGCGCGAGGCACTCGACCTGCTGTACGAACTGCGCACGCTGGTCCGGTCGCACGATGCAGACGGACACGCGTAAGCGCGTCTCGCCGGGCCTGCCGGCCCGTGCGGCCGCCGCGCTCGTCGCGGCGTTGATCGCGTTCGCGCCGGCCGGTGCGCAGGCGGCACCGCCGAAGCGCAGTACCGCGCCCTACTCGTTCGCGGTCGTGTCGGGCGTGATCAACACCCCAGCGGACGAACCGGCTGCACAGCGGCTGCTCGACGCGATCGCGCGCGAGCGCAATCTCGCGTTCGTGGTGTATGCGGGCGATCTCAAGGGTTCGAAGGAAGCGTGCCGCGATGCACTGTATTCGCAGCGCGGCGCGATCCTGGATGCGGCACGCGTGCCGCTCGTATTCATTCCCGGTCACGACGACTGGGCAACGTGCAACACCGTGGCCGGCGGTAGCTACGATCCGGTCGAGCGGCTCGACTTCCTGCGGCAGACACTGCTCGCCGATTCGGCACTGCCCGACCCCGGCGCGCTGCCGATCACGCGGGAAAGCGAAGTCGCACGGTTCCGGCCGTATCGCGAGAATGCCCGCTGGATGCGCGACGACATCGTCTACGTCGCGCTCAACGCGCCGGCGCCGAACAACCATTACCTGACGGCCGGCGGCCGCAATGGCGAATTCGAGGACCGCATCATCGCGAACGGTTTCTGGATCGACCACGCGGCCGAATACGCGAAGCGGCGCGAGGCGCGTGCGATGGTGGTGATGTTCGAAGGCGATCCGCAGTTCGAACGCTATGAACGCGCGGAACGCTTCGCATGGCTGCGTTTCAACCGGCCGCGCGTACGCGACGGCTTCCGCGAGTTGAAACGAACGCTGGTGAAGGCGGCGGCGACGTTCCGCGGCCCGATCCTGGTGATGCACGCGAGCGGCGAACCGCTGGCGAACGGCTTCCTGATCGACCGGCCGCTGCGTGCCGACGATGGTGAGCTGATAGGAAACGTGACGCGCGTCGCGATCGGACCGCGCCATCCGGCGAATCAGTGGGTCAAGGTGAGCGTGTCGCCGTCACGGCAGACAATCTTCAACGTCAGCCTGCAGGAGGTGCCGAAGAACCTGCCGGTGCCGCCCGCGCTGCCGCTCGTGCCGCACGACGACGTGCCGCTGCCACAGATGCCGGAAATCCCCGCGTTGCCGGCGCTGCCCGACTCGTCGTCGGTCGCGCCGCCGCTGCAGGGTGACGGCGCCGCCCCGGGCGGCGCGTCGTGGCCTGCGCCGCCCCCTGCATCGGGGCCGGCGCCCGGCGTGCCTGCAAGCTCAGTGCAGAGTACGCCCTGACGGCGCTTCGCCGTCTTCGTCTTCGTCATCGTCCTCGTCGACGATCTCGAGCCCTTCCGCGCCATGTGCGTGCTCATGCTCGATTTCGTCTTCGGTGGCTTCGCGAACGTCCTTCACGGTCAGCGCGAAACGCAGCGCCATGCCTGCCAGCGGGTGATTGCCGTCGAGCACGACCTTGTCTTCGGCGACGTCGGTGACCGTGTAGATCAGCGAATCGACTTCCTCGTCGCCGTCTTCCGGCGTGCCCTCGAACTGCATGCCCACTTCGAGCGGCTCGGGAAAACGATCGCGCGGCTCGATCTTCACGAGTTCGGGATCGTAGTCGCCGAACGCGTCCTGCGGCTCGAGCTGGACCTGCGCCTCGTAGCCCGGCTCGTGGCCGTCGAGCTGTTCCTCGATCTTGGGGAACGTGCCATCATAGCCGCCGTGCAGATAAACCATCGGCTCGTCGCTTTCCTCGATCAGATTGCCCTGTGCATCCGACAGCTTGTAAGTGACCGACACGACGGTGTTTTTTGCGATTTTCATCCAATTCTCCCAAATACAAGTCTCATTATACGATGCGCAACCGGTCTCAAGCCGAACCGCGGGATGCCGCTGCCGCCCCGTTCGGCGCGCCGCCCTCCGATCTTCCCACACCGCTGCTCGGCGGTCTTACGCCGACGCAATTCATGCGCGGCTACTGGCAGAAGAAGCCGCTCCTGATCCGCCAGGCGATCCCCGGCGTCGCGTCGCCGGTCTCGCGCGACGCGCTGTTCGAGCTCGCCACCGACTATGACGCGGAATCGCGACTGATCACCCATTTTCGTAACAAGTGGCAACTGGCTCACGGCCCGTTCGAACCGGGCTCGCTGCCGGCCGTCACGCGCAAGGCCTGGACCCTGCTCGTACAAGGGCTCGACCTGCACGTCGACGCGGCGCGCGCGCTGCTCGACCGCTTCCGCTTCATCCCCGACGCGCGGCTGGACGACCTGATGATCTCGTACGCGACGGACGGCGGCGGAGTCGGCCCGCATTTCGATTCATACGACGTCTTCCTGCTGCAGGTCGAGGGCCGGCGCCGCTGGCGCGTCGGCGCGCAGAAGGACCTGTCGCTGCAGCCGGACGTGCCGCTGAAGATCCTCGAAAACTTCGAGCCCAGCGACGAATGGGTGCTGGAACCCGGCGACATGCTGTACCTGCCGCCGCACATCGCGCACGACGGCGTGGCCGAAGGCGAATGCATGACCTGCTCGATCGGCTTCCGGGCGCCGTCCGCAGGCGAACTGGGCGCCCAGTTCCTGTACTATCTCGCGGAGCGTGGCGGCCTGCGGGACGGGTGCGGCGACGACCTCTACCGCGACCCGAAGCAGCCGGCCGTCGACACGCCCGCGCAACTGCCTCCGGCGATGGTGGAGCGCGTCGCGGAGATCGTCGACGCGATTCGCTGGCGCAAGCGCGACGTCGCAGAGTTTCTCGGCTGCTACCTGAGCGAGCCCAAACCGAACGTCGTTTTCGACCCGCCCGCGCGCCCGCTGTCCGAGGCCGCGTTCGTCACGCAAGCGTCACGTCGTGGCGTGTGTCTCGACAGAAGGGCCGCATTGATGTATAACGCGCGCTCGTACTTCATTAATGGCGAGGAAGGACCGCTCGAGCAGGCCAGCGAATGGCTGCCCGAACTGGCCAATCAACGCCAGATGGAGGCGAAACGGTTTGTAACACTATCCCGGGCTCCCTCAATGACAGCTTTATTGCACGAGTGGTATCGTGCGGGCTGGATACGGGTCGGAAACCGGAATTAGTGTGAGTCGCCCCGTATGCCCGTACAGATCAAATTCTGTATGGGAAAGACAACGTATTGACCCCGCATTTGTCGACGGTCGATAGGAAAGTGCATATAATTTCCGCCCAAGCCGTAGGGAAGATTCACGCTCTAGAAGTGCATCTCCACCAGCGGCCCAGGTCGGTGTTGGAGCACATTACCGGTATTGTTTCGCGCTGTTGCTTACCTTTAACCATAAAAGGACGTGATCATGAAGAAATCCCTCCTCGTAGCTTCCCTGTTGGCTGCTGTTGCACTGGCTGCTTGCAACAAGAGCGCTGATCAAGCTGCTTCGTCGGCTGCAAGCGACGCGGCTGCTGCTGCTTCGACGGCTGCTTCGGCAGTTGCTGGTGCAGCGAGCGACGCTGCTGCCGCTGCTTCGTCGGCAACGGCTGCTGCGAGCGACGCTGCTGCTGCAGTGGCGTCGGCTGCTTCGGCAGCGACGGCTGCTCCGGCTTCGGGCGCAAGCCAGTAAGCCTCAGCGTCAGCTGAAAAAAAACCGGCCCGAGGGCCGGTTTTTTTACGTCTGCCGTTTTCGCGCCTGTCGTCCGGCAGTCGTACCGGGCCGCCGCAACGGCCCTGCCCCGCTCATCCGAGCGCCAGCCAGTCGAAGCCCGCGTCCTGCGTGGCCACGATCACGTCCTCCCCGTTCGTCCCCAGTACGCCGCCAAACGCCTGACGGACCAGTTCCGGCAGGTTGTTCTGCTGGCTCAGGTGCGCCCCGACCAGGTGCCGAAGGCGGCTGCGCTCAAGCGATGCGAGGATGGCCGCCGCTGCGTCGTTGCTCAGGTGGCCGTGGTTGCCGCCGATGCGCGCCTTCAGCGACTGCGGATAGCGGCTCGCGGCCAGCATTGCGGTGTCGTGGTTGGATTCGAGCACCAGCGCGTCACAGCCGCTCAGTACCGTCGTGATGTGCGGCGTGGCCATGCCGACGTCCGTCAGCACGCCGAGCCGGCTGCAGCCGTCCAAAAAGACGAACTGGAGCGGCTCGCGCGCGTCGTGAGGAACCGTATAGGGCATCACGGCCAGATCGCGTATCGCGGCCGTCTCGTCGCCCCACAGCACGTGGAGGTCGACATCGGCCTCGTCCGCGCCGACCGCGCGCGCGGTGCCCCAGCTCATGTAGAGCGGCAGCGACGCCCGGCGGGCGAGCGTCAGCGCACTGCCGACGTGGTCGCTGTGTTCGTGGGTAATCAGGATCGCATCGAGATCGCCGATGCAGAGATTCAGACGGCCGAGCCGACGCTCGACCTCCTTGGCGGAAAAGCCGCAGTCGAGCAGCACGCGGGTGGTCGTCGTGCCGCTCGAGGCCTCGACGACCAGCGCGTTGCCTTCGCTGCCGCTTCCGAGGCTGGCGAATCGCACGCGATCAGTTCAGCTGCGCGTGGAGCAGCGAAATGATCCGCTGCGCGTCCGACGAGTTGTCGACCTGGCCGTTTGCGCCGATCACCGCGACCTGCGTGCCGCCGTTGCCTTGCGCACGCACGTTGACGAGGAATTCCTTGCCCGGCTTCGCGGCGGCCGGGCCGCCGTAGAACAGCTTGCCGAACAGGCCGTCACGCTTCAGCTCTTCCATCGAATTTGCATAGCGCACGGTGTACACGCCCTTCTCGCGGTCGCGATTGTCGACCGTGAAGTTGGTCCGGTCGAGCGCCAGGCCCACCCGCAGCCATGCGCGGTCGAACGACTCGGCCAGCTGCAGCGTTGCCGCGCCGTTGCTCGTGTCGCTGACCTGCGCCGGCGCCGTCGCGGGGCGTGCATCGGTCAGCAGCTGCTTCGCCTGCGCATCGGTCAGGCCGAACTTCTGCATCAACTTCGACAGGAACACAGCTTCCAGCACCGGGTTGCGCGGACGCTCCTCCCAGCGCGACGACGTGCCGCCCTGCGGGCCGACCATCATTTCTTCCATCGCGCTGTGCGTGATCGAGATGTCGGTGTTGCCGTCCGACGTGCGGTTCACGAGCGTACGGAAGCGGTCGCGCGTACCGGACGAGTAAGCGAAATCGATGACCTTGCCGATCGTGCGGCGGAACCAGTCGTCGGGAATGTTCGCGCGGTTTTCGGCCCAGTCGGTGGCCATGATGCCCGTCGACGGCGCGTCGGTCTTCAGCGAGAAACCGTTCTCCTGCCAGAACTCCTTCAGGATCGGCCACAGCTGCTCGGGCGTCCGGCCGTCGACGACGAGCCAGCGGCGGTCGCCGTCGCGCTCGATGTGCATGCCGAACGGATCCTGCGCGCTCGGGATGCCGTCGGTCGCGTTGCCGGCCTGGGTCGTGGCCCGCGGCGGCAGCGTGCCGAGGCCGGCGTTGCTCGGCGGCGCGACGAACTGCTGCGTCGTCGGTACCGGCTTCAGGTCGCTCGGCACCGCGAGCGGCGGCGCCGAACCGGTGTTCTTGTAGTTGACCCGGTCGGGGGCCAGATAGTCGTTCAGCGTATCGCAGCCGGCGAGCGCGCCCAGCGCCAGCGCCACCACCGACATCTGGATGGCGCGAGAGGAAAAGGCGAAACGTTTCATGAAATCCTTCGTCTTGCTAGAACGCTCGTCAGGAGCGGCGCCGGACGGAGCCGGCCGGTGCGGGTTGATCAGGGTACGAGCCGGCGGCCGCAGGACGCGGCCGCCTCGGCATCAGGCGAGGACGCCGGCCTCGACGAGGGCCGAACGCACGGCATCGTGGCAGCGCTCGTCGAGCGCCGTGAGCGGCAGCCGGATGCCGCCCTGCATCTTGCCCATCGCCTGCAGCGCCCACTTCACCGGAATCGGGTTCGCCTCGATGAACAGGTTCTTGTGCAGCGACAGCAGCTTCATGTGCAGTTCGCGGGCCGTCTGGACGTCGCCGGCCAGCGCTGCACGGCACAGTTCGCTCATCGCGCGCGGTGCGACGTTCGCCGTGACCGAGATGTTGCCGTGGCCGCCGAGCAGCATCAGCGCGATTGCCGTCGGATCGTCGCCGCTATAGATCGCGAAATGCTTCGGTGCAGCCTTGATCAGGTGCGCGGCGCGATCGATGTTGCCGGTCGCTTCCTTCACGCCGATGATGCCCGGGACTTCCGCGAGGCGCAGCATCGTCTCGTTCGCCATGTCCGCGACCGTGCGGCCCGGCACGTTGTACAGGATCACCGGCAGGTCGACCGCTTCGGCGATCGTCTTGAAGTGACGGTACATGCCTTCCTGCGTCGGCTTGTTGTAGTACGGCACGACCTGCAGCGTCGCGTCCGCGCCGACGGCTTTCGCGTGCTTCGTCAGCTCGATCGCCTCGGCGGTCGAGTTGCCGCCCGCGCCCGCGATGATCGGGATGCGTTTCGCCGCATGCTCGACCGCCGTGCGGATCATCAGGATGTGCTCTTCGACGTTGAGCGTTGCCGACTCGCCGCTCGTACCGACCACGACGAGCGCATCGGTGCCTTCCGCGATATGCCAGTCGATCAGTTTGCGAAACGCCGGCAGGTCGAGACTGCCGTCTTCGAGCATCGGGGTGACGATCGCGGGGATGCTGCCGCGGATTTGAATGCCGTCTTGGGTGCCGTTAGCCATGAAACGCGATTGAGATTATGTACCGGTAAACGTTGAGATTGTAGCGGATTAGCCGGGCAGTTCGTAACGTGGAATTCCCGCCCCCGCCTTCGGGGTCGCGCCCTCGCGCACTGCGCAGAGACGCTGGACGAACGCCTCGCGCGGCGCGGCAACGAACCCGTCCTCGTACGCAACCACCCGCAGGCGGCCGTGCACGGCGTCCAGCAGCTCGCCCGGGGCGAGCAGGAACGCGGGGTTGGACGGTTTACCGACCGATTCGTTTCCTTGCGCGAAGGTTTCGTAGATGAGCACGCCGCCCGGCGCCACCGCATCGAGCAGATGGGGCCAGAGCGGACGATGCAGATAATGGGTGACGATCACCGCCGAAAACTGCTTGCCGGCCGGCAATGGCCACGGCGCGCCTTCGAGATCGGCGTCGCGGGCGTCGACGCCCGGAATCGCGCGCAACGCGGCCAGCGCGACCGGGTCGCGGTCGAGTGCGACGACCGGATGCCCGCGCGACGCGAACCAGCGCGCATGGCGGCCGCCGCCCGCGGCGACATCCAGCACCGCGCCGCCTGCCGGCACGAGCCGCGACCATTGCGCGACCCAGCGCGACGGTTCGGCCTGGGCGACGTGGCCGCCCGCGGCGGCGATGATGGATGCGCTCATGCGGTCGATCAGTTGTACGACAGGCCCATCGCGTCGCGCACGTCGCGCATCGTTTCCGTCGCGTACTTGCGTGCCTTGTCGCAACCGTCCGCGACGATCGCGCGCAGCAGCGACGGGTCGTCCATGTACTTCTGCGCACGCTCGAGCATCGGCTGCTGCTCGCGCAGGATGCCTTCGACGACCGGCTGCTTGCAATCGAGGCAGCCGATGCCCGCCGAACGACAGCCCTTCTGCACCCAGTCGTGCGTCGCTTCGTCCGTATAGACCTGGTGCAGCTGCCACACCGGGCACTTGTCGGGATCGCCCGGATCGGTGCGGCGCACGCGCGCGGGATCGGTCGGCATCGTGCGGACCTTCTTCGTGATCGTCTCGGCGTCTTCACGCAGCCCGATCGTGTTGCCGTACGACTTGGACATCTTCTGCCCGTCGAGACCCGGCATCCGCGATGCTTCGGTGAGGAGCGCCTGCGGCTCGACGAGGATGATCTTGCGCGCGCCTTCGAGATAGCCGAACAGGCGCTCGCGGTCGCTCATCGACAGACTCTGCGATTCCTGCAGCATCGCGCGCGCCTGTTCGAGCGCCTCGTCGTCGCCCTCCTGCTGGTATGCATTGCGCAGCTCGTGATAGAGCTTCGCGCGCTTGCCGCCGAGTTTCTTCGCGGCATCGAGCGCCTTCTCCTCGAAGCCCGGCTCGCGGCCGTACAGGTAGTTGAAGCGGCGCGCGATCTCGCGCGTCATCTCGACGTGCGGCACCTGGTCTTCACCGACCGGCACGAGCGAGCCGCGATACAGCAGGATGTCGGCCGCCATCAGCACCGGGTAGCCGAGGAAGCCGTAGGTCGACAGGTCCTTGTCCTTCAGCTTCTCCATCTGCTCCTTGTAGGTCGGCACGCGTTCGAGCCAGCCGAGCGGCGTGCTCATGCCGAGCAGCAGCGCGAGTTCGGCATGTTCGGGCACCTTGCTCTGGATGAACAGCGTCGCCTGGGCCGGATCGATGCCGGACGCCAGCCAGTCGATCAGCACGTCCCACACGTTCTTCTCGATGACCTCGGGAGTCTCGTAGTGCGTCGTCAGCGCATGCCAGTCGACGACGCAGAAGAAGCACGGGTACTCGGACTGCAGCTTCACCCAGTTTTTCAGCACGCCGTGGTAATGACCGAGGTGCAGCGACCCGGTGGGTCGCATGCCGGAGAAAATACGTTCAGGGAACATGGTTGTCGTTAGAAAAGCGAGGCGAATGGAGACAGGATGGCGCTCAGGACGGCGTAGCCGACGTTGACGAGCGGGCGCAGCCAGAAGTTCGTCAGCACGCCCGTCGCGACCAGCACGAGGACGATGATGAAACCGTACGGCTCGATGCGCGACAGCGCGATCGATTGTTTCGTGGGCAGCAGCGCCGCCAGGATGCGGCCGCCGTCGAGCGGCGGCAGCGGAAACAGGTTCAGCACGCCCAGCACGAGGTTCGCGCTGACGCCGGCAAACGCCATCCGCGTGAAGAACGGCTCGTCGATGCCGACGGCCGGCAGCACGAGCGTCAGCACGCCCCAGATCAGCGCCTGCACGAAGTTGCAGGCCGGCCCCGCGAGCGATACCCACAGGCTGCCCCAGCGCGGATCGCGCAGGTTGCCGAACGACACCGGCACCGGCTTCGCATAGCCGAACAGGAACGCGCCGCCCGTCAGGAAATACATCGCGAGCGGGATCGCGATCGTGCCGAGCGGATCGATGTGGCGCATCGGGTTGAACGATACGCGCCCCATCATGTAGGCGGTGTTGTCGCCGAGCAGGCGGGCGGCGTAGCCATGCGCGGCCTCGTGCAGCGTGATCGCGAAGATCACGGGCAGCGCGTAGACGGCGATGGTCTGTATCAGGGAAGCATCCATATCGCGTTATTGTAACAAGCGCACTCGCGCAAAAAATGGAACGGCGCGCTTACGGCGCCGAGAGGCCGAACGGCTCGAGCGCGCCGCGCCCCGCACGCACGAGCTCGGGTTCGTCGCCGGTGAGGTCGATCACCGTCGACGGCTCGCGCGGGCACGCGCCACCGTCGATCACGAGATCGACCTGTTTCTCGAGCCGCGCGCGAATGTCTTCGGGATCGTTGAGCGGCTCGTCGTCCGGCGGCAGGATCAGCGTCGTGCCGAGCAGCGGCTGGCCGAGCGACTCCAGCAACGCGAGCGTGATCGCGTGATCGGGCACGCGCAACCCGATCGTCTTGCGCGACGGATGCGACAGCCGGCGCGGCACTTCCTTGGTCGCCTGCAGGATGAACACGTACGGGCCGGGCGTCACCGACTTGATCTGGCGGTACTGGCGGTTGTCGACCATCGCGAAGTTGGCGAGCTCCGACAGGTCGCGCACGAGCAGCGACAGGTGCTGCTTCTCGTCGAGGCCGCGAATCCGGCGCACCCGCTCGACCGCGTCCTTGTCGTCGAGATGGCACGCGAGCGCATAGCTCGAATCGGTCGGCATCGCGATCACGCCGCCCTTGCTGACGATCTCCACGGCCTGCTTGATCAGGCGCGGCTGCGGATTATCCGGATGAATCCTGAAGAACTGGGACATGGGGGTACGTAAAGAGGGAAGAATCGGCAACGCATGATGGCGGCACGGGCGGCGGTCAGCCGCCCGGCGTCAGAGCCAGCGTTCCCAGACCGGTGTGAGATCGGACGGCAACGGCGGCAGGCTGCCGAGCTCGACGCGGCCCTCGCCCGGCGCATGGAAATCCGAGCCGCGCGACACTTCGAAGCCGAAGCGGCGCGCAACATCCGCGTATTCGCGGTACTGGTCGGGCGTATGACTGCCCGTGATGACTTCGATCGCGCGGCCGCCCAGATCGATGAATTCACCGAAGAATGCGTCGAATTCGACCGGCGTGTAGCGGTAGCGGCCCGGATGCGCGACCACGGCCTCGCCGCCCGCCGTACGGATCCAGCCGACCGCGTCGGACAGCGATGCCCAGCGATGCGGGACGAAACCGGGCTTGCCGTCGCCGAGCAGCCGGTCGAACACGTCGGACGTCGATTCGGCGTGGCCGTTCTCGACGAGAAAGCGTGCGAAATGCGTGCGCGAGATCAGGTCCGGATTCGAGACGTACTTCAGCGCGCCTTCGTACGCGCCGGGAATGCCGAGCGTGGCGAGCTGCTCGCCGATCGCCACTGCGCGCGCCGCGCGGCCGTGGCGCGTGCGGTACAGGCCGTCGACCAGCGCCGGGTTCGCGGGATCGATGTTCAGGCCGACGATGTGCACGGTGCGCGACGCCCACGTGACCGAAATCTCGACGCCGCTCAGGTAGCGCATGCCGAGCGCTTCCGCCTCGCTGCGCGCCGCCGCCTGGCCGCCGATTTCATCGTGGTCGGTCAGCGCCCACAGGGTCACGCCGCCCGCATGGGCGCGGCGCGCGACGTCGGCAGGCGACAGCAACCCGTCGGAAACATTCGAATGGCAGTGGAGATCGGCGTTCATTGTCGGCATGGCAGGTAAGGCTTCATTCTACTGCAACGCGGCAATGCGCCGCCCGCCTGCCCCGCCGCTGCCACCGCATGGCTTACGCGCAGAACGCCTCGATCAGCGCCGCGATCTGCTCGGGCTGGTCGTGATGCACCATGTGGCCGGCATCCTCGACGAGCTTCTCGCGCCAGTCGGGAAACGCGTTGAAACGCGCCTTGAATTCGGGCAGCGGGATATCGCCGGCGATGTGTGCGAGCGTCGGCGAGTTGACGGCCTCGACGTGCAGCACCTTCGCACGCACCTGCGCCCAGGTAGCCATCACTTCGTCGAGCCGGTACAGCAGCGGACCCGGCATCTTGTGAGCGGGGTCGGCCAGCAGGTGGTAGAGGCCGTCGTCGCCGCGCTTCGACCAGTGCTCGGCGAGGAACGCGGCACGGCGCGGGGCGAGCCGCGGATTGGTCTTGATCAGGCGCGCCGCCACGTCGTCGAGTGACGCATAAGGGCGCAGCGCGGGCGGTTCGCGCAACTCGTCGAGCCAGCCGCGCAGCCGGCGCGGCGCCTGCTCGGCCCGCGCGGGCGCGAGCCCGAACCCCTCGAGATCGACCACGCGCCGCACGCGCTCCGGCCGTGCGCCGGCATACAGGCACACGACGTTCGCGCCCATGCTGTGCCCGACCAGGTTGACTTCGCCGGCCGGCGCATAGTGGTCGACGAGCGCATCGAGGTCGCCCAGGTATTCGTGGAACCAGTAGTGGCCGCCACCCTGCCGCGCGACCGGCCAGTCTGACAGCCCGAAGCCACGCGCATCGGGCGCGATCACCTGCCAGTCGCCCGCGAGCGCGTCGACGACGAACTGGAACGACGCCGCGACGTCCATCCAGCCATGCAGCATGAACAGCGTCGGCGCATCGGGCCGGCCCCAGCGCCGGACATGCAGCTGGACGCCGCGCACCATGACGAAATCGGAAACAGAACTCGAGGCACTCATCGCAGCCGCTCAAAAAAAGAATGGTCGTTCGATTATAGCGGCGGCGCTTTCTTTCCGGCGTCCGGCAGTCGAGGCGCCGCTCTAGCGGTGCCGGCGCGCGCGGGCCACCGGGGTGCGCCATCTGCCGGGTGCCCTGAACAGCCGGCGGTGGTCGAAACGCAGCCGAACCCGAGCGGGTCAGCGCGGCGCGCTTCCGTCCGCCGCGTCCTGCGCGGCCAGTTCGTCGAGTTCGGCCTGCTCGAATCCGGCATCGCGGCGTGCGTCGAAATTGAACGGGCCGCGCAGCCGCGGGGCATGGTATTGCTCGGCGAGCTGCCGATAGGTCGGCACGGGATCGCGGCCGGCTTCGTCGCACAAATGCCGGAACCAGCGGTTGCCGATCGCGACGTGGCCGATTTCGTCGCGCAGGATCACGTCGAGGATTGCGGCCGACGCCTCGTCGCCCGCCTGTACGAGCCGCGCGCGGATCGGCGGCGATGCGTCGAGCCCGCGGGCCTCGAGCGTACGCGGCACGAGCGCCATGCGCGCCAGCACGTCGCCCTTGGTTCGCTCGCACATCTCCCACAGGCCGTTGTGCGCGGGAAAATCGCCGTACGCATGCCCGAATGCCGCCAGACGCTCGGACAGCAGCGTGAAGTGGTACGCCTCCTCGGCCGCCACCTTCAGCCAGTCCGAGTAGAACGCGTTCGGCAGGCCCGCGAAGCGCCAGACGGCGTCGAGCGCCAGGTTGATCGCGTTGAACTCGATATGGGCGAGCGCGTGCAGCAGCACGGCGCGCCCTTCGGGCGAACGCATGCTGCGTCGCTCGAGCTGGCGCGGCTCGACGAGCGGCGGGCGCGCCGGGCGCCCGGGCAGGTCGGCCGGCTCGGGCAATTCGAGCGATGGGGCGATCGTCGCCCGCCCGGCCAGCAGCGCATCGTGTAGCGAACGCACCTGGGCGGCCTTGGCCGCGGGTTCCGCGTCACGCAGTGCGACAAGCGCGGCGCGGCGCACGCAGGCACGCGCCTCGCCGAAAGAAGAAGACTCCATGCTCATAAACGGGGACACCCTGCGCGCGCATCGCGGGAGCGCACGCACGCGACGGTTTACAATAGGCGATTGTTCCGCGGCGCAATGCGAACGCGCCGGGCAAACCGGACGCGCCATTCTACCGGCGCCCATCATCGAAGAGACAAGGAGACTCCGTGACGATCTACAAGCTGGGCGATACGGCCCCGACGATCCACGAAAGCGTATTCGTCGCCGATACGGCGGCCATCATCGGCAAGGTCGTGCTCGAGGAGAACGCGAGCGTCTGGTTCGGTGCGACGATTCGCGGCGACAACGAGACGATTACCGTCGGCGCGGGCAGCAACGTCCAGGAAGGCGCGGTACTGCATACGGACCCGGGCTTTCCGCTGACGATTGCCGAAAACGTGACGATCGGGCACCAGGCCATGCTGCACGGCTGCACGATCGGCGAAGGATCGCTGGTCGGGATTCAGGCGGTGGTCTTGAATGGAGCGGTGATCGGCCGCAACTGTCTGGTTGGTGCCGGCGCGGTCGTGACGGAAGGCAAGACGTTCCCGGACAATTCGCTGATTCTCGGCGCACCGGCGAAAGTCGTGCGCGAGCTGACGGCGGAAGACATCGCGCGGCTGCGCACGAACGCGAAGACGTACGTCGAGCGGCGTGCGCATTTCAAGGAGCAACTCGTGCGAATCGGATGATTCGCACGGATTTCAAGGAAGAAGAGTGAGCGACCAGTTACAGAAATTCATGTTCAATGCGGCGCCCGTGCGCGGCGAGATCGTTTCGCTGCGCAATACGTGGCAGGAAGTGCTCTCCCGCCGCGACTACCCGGCCCCCGTGCGCACGGTGCTCGGCGAGATGATGGCCGCATGCGCGCTGCTGTCCGCGAACCTGAAATTCAACGGCACCCTGATCATGCAGATCTTCGGCGACGGGCCGGTCCAGATGCTGGTCGTCCAGTGCAGTTCGGATCTGTCGATGCGGGCCACCGCGAAGTTCGCCGGCGACGCCGCCCAGACGATCGGCGACGACACGAGCTTCGCATCGCTCGTCAATGCGAGCGGTCACGGCCGTTGCGTGATCACGCTCGACCCGGCCGACAAGCTGCCGGGCCAGCAGCCGTACCAGGGCATCGTGCCGCTGAACGGCGTCGACGGTCCGCTCGAATCCGTCTCGCAGGTGCTCGAGCACTACATGCATCACTCGGAGCAGCTCGACACGCGGCTGTGGCTCGCGGCCGATCGCGACCGCGCGGTCGGCATGCTGCTGCAGAAGCTGCCGGGCGACGGCGGCATCGTGCCGCGCAACGCCGAAACCGATACCGATACGTGGGAACGCGTCTGCACGCTCGGCGGCACGCTGTCCGCCAAGGAACTGCTCGAGGTCGAACCGGAAGTCGTGTTCCGCCGGCTGTTCTGGCAGGAAAACGTGCAGCACTTCGAGCCGGCCGGCACGCGCTTCCAGTGCTCGTGCTCGCGCGAGAAGGTCGGTGCGATGCTGCGCATGCTCGGCCGCGAAGAAGTCGACAGCGTGATCGTCGAGCGTGGCCACGTCGAGATCCATTGCGAGTTCTGCAATCAGCGCTATGAATTCGATCCGGTCGACGTCGCGCAGCTGTTCGCGGCACCCGGCGTCGAGACGGGCATCGCACCCGCGACCGAACAGCGTCACTGAGCGGCGACCCGATGCCCGCCGTCCGGGCACGGGCGCATAATGACGCACGAGCGTCGCACGCAAGGCTCGCGCGCCGAAGTCCCGCACTTCGGTGCAAGCCGCTTCCCGTCGTCGGCGCGCTGCAGGAGAAACACATGAATCGCCCGCTTCGTCTCCCGTTTCGTCTCCCGTTTCGTACCGTCGTCCTGACGAGCGTTGCCGCCTGCACGCTCGCGCTTGCCGGTTGCGCGATGCCGCCGCCGACTTCCTCGATCCTGAGCCGCCTGCCCGAACCCGGCGCATCGGGCGGCCAGCCGCCCGCGCTGTCGAGCGCCGAACGCAAGCGTTATGACGAGATCGACCAGCAGGTGCTGCGCGAACAGAACAGCGCGATGGCAGCCGAGGCAGCCGCGCGCGCGTGGGCCTATTACTCGCCGCCGCCCGTGACGGTCTACGGCGGGTATTACGGCGGATGGGGCAATCGCTGGGGCACGGGTATCAGCTACGGCTACCCGGGATGGTGGTGGTGAGCATCCGTCGCCCAGCCGATTGACTACCGGCAGGAAATAAAAAAGCGCGGCATTTCCCGCGCTTTTCCAATGGGTTCGAACGATCGTGGTCAGTGATGCGCGGCCTTGCCCTTGTCGCCGCCATGATGCCGCGACGGCTTCGCGATCGACTGCGGATTCGGCACGACGCGCACCGGCGCCGCGGACACGGCGCCGCGCGTCGACGTATTCGACGGCGTGTTGTTCAGCGGCGCGGCCGGTGCATTCGGCGACACGAACTGCACGAAAACCTCGCCGTCCTTCACCATGCCCATCTCGTAGCGCGCGCGCTCCTCGATGGCCGCGGTGCCGCTCTGCAGATCCTGCACTTCGCCGGCAGTGCGCTCGTTGCGCAGCTTCTCGTCCGCATTCTTCTGGAGCTGGTCGTCGAGCTGCTGACGCAGTTCATGCACCCGCAGCCAGCCGCCGTGTCCCCACCATAGGGGGTACTGAATGAGCGCCAGCAAGGCAATCAGGACGACAGTGACAAGCCGCATGTAGGAAACGCAGATATAAGAAGCGCCGCTCCGCGCACATGCACAGAGCGGCGTCGATATGACGAACCCGATAGTAGCGCGTTAGCGCAGGTTATAGAAAGCCGATTTACCCGGGTAGCTCGCGATGTCGCCGAGATCTTCCTCGATGCGCAGCAGCTGGTTGTACTTCGAGATACGGTCGCTGCGCGACAGCGAACCCGTCTTGATCTGACCGGCGTTCAGGCCGACCGCGATATCCGCGATCGTCGAATCTTCCGTTTCGCCCGAGCGGTGCGAGATCACGGCCGTGTAGCCTGCGCGCTTCGCCATTTCGATGGCCGCGAACGTTTCGGTCAGCGTACCGATCTGGTTGATCTTGATGAGGATCGAGTTCGCGATGCCCTTCTCGATGCCTTCCTTCAGGATGCGCGTGTTCGTGACGAACAGGTCGTCGCCGACCAGCTGCACCTTCTTGCCGAGGCGGTCGGTCAGCAGCTTCCAGCCTTCCCAGTCGCTTTCGTGCATGCCGTCCTCGATCGACACGATCGGGAACTTGTCGGCGAGCGTCGCGAGGTAGTCGGTGAATTCGGCCGACGACAGTTGCAGGCCTTCGCCCGCGAGCTGGTACTTGCCGTCGTGGTAGAACTCGGATGCCGCGCAGTCGAGCGCGAGCAGCACGTCTTCGCCCGCGCAGTAGCCGGCCTTCTCGATCGCCTGCAGGATCGTCGACAGGCACTCGTCGTTGCTGCCGAAGTTCGGCGCGAAGCCGCCTTCGTCGCCGACTGCCGTGCTCATGCCGCGGTCGCTCAGGATCTTCTTCAGTGCGTGGAACACTTCCGCGCCGCAACGCAGGGCTTCACGGAACGTCGGCTGGCTCACCGGGACGATCATGAATTCCTGGATGTCGAGGCTGTTGTTCGCATGCGCGCCGCCGTTGACGATGTTCATCATCGGCACCGGCAGTTGCATCGCGCCCGAACCGCCGAAATAGCGGTACAGCGGCAGGCCGGCCTCTTCAGCCGCTGCCTTCGCGACGGCCATCGACACGGCCAGCATCGCGTTCGCGCCGAGGCGCGACTTGTTGTCGGTGCCGTCCAGCTCGAGCAGCGTCTTGTCGAGGAACGCCTGTTCCGACGCGTCGAGGCCCATGATGGCTTCGGAGATTTCGGTGTTGATGTGCTCGACCGCCTTCAGCACGCCCTTGCCGTTGTAGCGGCCGGCTTCGCCGTCGCGCAGTTCGATCGCTTCACGCGAGCCGGTGGACGCGCCCGACGGCACGGCCGCGCGGCCCATCGTGCCCGATTCGAGCAGCACGTCGCATTCGACGGTGGGGTTGCCGCGCGAATCCAGAATCTCGCGGCCGATGATATCTACGATTGCACTCATGGGTTTCCTCTGAGAATGACGATGGATTCTTCAAACTGCGACGGCGCACGCGCCTGAACCGCTTTCGCTACTGACGCGCGAAGCCGTCGCAAGGTTCATTCGATCTTTAATTGAAATCGTTTTCCAGGAACGGATGGCGCTTCACCGCCTGGTCGAGCGTGACGAGGGTCTCCAGCAGCGCGCTCATCCGGTTCAGCGGTACCGCGTTCGGGCCGTCCGATTTTGCCTCGGCCGGATTCGGGTGCGTTTCCATGAAGAGGCCCGCAACGCCCGTCGCGACTGCCGCACGGGCAAGCACCGGCACGAATTCGCGCTGGCCGCCCGAGCTCGTGCCCTGCCCGCCCGGCAACTGCACCGAGTGGGTCGCGTCGAACACGACCGGGGCGCTCGTCTCGCGCATGATCGCGAGCGAACGCATGTCCGACACGAGATTGTTGTAGCCGAACGAGACACCGCGCTCGCACGCCATGAAGCGGTCTTCCGACAGCCCCGCTTCACGTGCGGCGTCGCGCGCCTTGTCGATCACGTTCTTCATGTCGTGCGGCGCGAGGAACTGGCCCTTCTTGATGTTGACGGGCTTGCCCGAGCGCGCGCACGCCTGGATGAAATCGGTCTGGCGGCACAGGAACGCGGGCGTCTGCAGCACGTCGACGACCGACGCGACCTGCTCGATCTCGTCGATCGAATGAACGTCGGTCAGCACCGGCAGGCCGAGCTGGCGCTTCACCTCGGACAGAATCCGCAGGCCCTCGTCCATTCCGAGGCCACGAAACGACTTGCCCGAGCTGCGGTTCGCCTTGTCGTAGGACGACTTGTAGATGAACGGAACGTTCAGCTTCGCGCAGATTTCCTTCAGGCGGCCTGCCGTGTCGATCGTCATTTGCTCCGACTCGACGACGCAGGTACCCGCGATCAGGAAGAAAGGCCTGTCGAGACCGACCTCGAAATCGCACAGCTTCATGCTTACACTCCGCGCGCTTGCTTGTTGGCGAGCGCGGCTTCGACGAACGACTTGAAGAGGGGGTGACCGTCACGCGGCGTGGACGTGAATTCCGGGTGGAACTGGACGCCGACGAACCACGGGTGCATCGAACGCGGCAGCTCCATCATTTCCGGCAGATCCTCGCTCGGGGTACGGGCGCTGATGATAAGGCCGCCGGCTTCGAGCTGGGGCACGAAGCGGTTATTGACTTCATAACGGTGGCGATGGCGTTCGTTCACGTCCTTGCCATAGATTTCTTCGGCCATCGTGCCCGGCTTGATCGGGCAACGCTGCGAACCGAGGCGCATCGTGCCGCCAAGGTCGGATTCCTCGGTGCGCGTCTCGACCTTGCCGTCGCGGTCATACCATTCGGTGATCAGCGCGACCACGCGTTCCGGCGTGTCCGGCTCGAATTCCGTGCTGTTCGCCTGCTTCAGGCCGACGACGTCGCGTGCGAATTCGATCACCGCGAGCTGCATGCCGAGGCAGATGCCGAGATACGGCACCTTGGCTTCACGCGCATAGCGGATCGCCGCGATCTTGCCTTCCGTGCCGCGACGGCCGAAACCGCCCGGCACCAGCACGGCGTCGAGGTGCTTCAGGCTGTCGACACCGTTCGACTCGATCTCTTCCGAGTCGATGTATTCGATGTTGACCTTGGTCGACGTATGCAGCGATGCGTGGCGCAGCGCCTCGATCAGCGACTTGTACGACTCGGTCAGGTCGACGTACTTGCCGACCATGCCGATCGTCACTTCGTGCTTCGGGTTCTCGAGCTTCTCGACGAGCTCCGACCACATGCTCAGGTCGGCGTCCTTCGGCGACAGCTTCAGTTCCTCGCAGATGATCCGGTCGAGGCCCTGGTCGTGCAGCATCTGCGGAATCTTGTAGATGCTGTCGGCGTCCCACACCGAGATCACGGCGTCTTCCGGCACGTTCGAGAACATCGAGATCTTCTTCGATTCGTCGTCCGGAATGCGGCGGTCCGCACGGCACAGCAGCACGTGCGGCAGGATGCCGATCTCGCGCAGCTTCTGCACGCTGTGCTGGGTCGGCTTCGTCTTCAGCTCGCCGGCCGTCGCGACGTACGGCACCAGCGTCAGGTGCACGAAGCACGCGCTGTTGCGGCCGAGGCGCAGGCTCATCTGGCGCGCGGCTTCAAGGAACGGCAGCGATTCGATATCGCCGACCGTGCCGCCGATCTCGACGATCGCGACATCCGGCTCGCCGCAGGTGGCCGATGCCGCCCCGCGCTCGATGAACGCCTGGATTTCGTTCGTGATGTGCGGAATCACCTGCACGGTCTTGCCGAGATAGTCGCCGCGGCGCTCCTTGCGGATCACCGATTCGTAGATCTGGCCGGTCGTGAAGTTGTTGGCCTTGCGCATCTTCGTGCTGATGAAGCGCTCATAGTGGCCGAGGTCGAGGTCGGTCTCCGCTCCGTCTTCCGTCACGAACACTTCGCCGTGCTGGAACGGGCTCATCGTGCCGGGGTCGACGTTGATGTAGGGATCGAGTTTGAGGAGGGTGACTTTCAGACCGCGCGATTCTAGGATCGCGGCGAGGGAGGCGGCGGCAATACCCTTGCCGAGGGAAGAAACTACGCCGCCGGTGACGAAAACATATTTGGTCATCGCTGAATGCTCGCGGGAAAAACGGATTATACCGTAAAGCCCGCCCTTCTCTCAGCAATTGACTCGATGATCGCGCCCTTTCGCACCGCCCCGCACCAGCCGTGGGCGCCGGGGCGAAGCCCCCCACCGGCCGGCGCAGCCGCATGCACTGGCGGCGCGGCCCGGTCGCCCGGCCCGGGGTCAGGCGCGCTTCGCGAGCGGGGCACCGCCCTGCGACACGTCGCCCTCGGCCGCCCTCAGCGAATTCAGCATCCGCTGCAATGCACGGGCAGTCTCGAGCGGCCGCTCCATCGGGAACAGGTGGCTGCCTTCCAGCCATTCGACGCGGCCGCGCGCCGCGCGGCGCGTCGCATCGAGCCCGACCTGGCGCACCTCGCGCGAACGCGTGCCGGCGAGAAAACCGAGCGGCACCGGCGCGCCGTGCGCGAGCCTCGGGCCGAGCGTGTGCGGCAGCGTCCGGTAGATCAGGTATTCGACCTGCCGGTCGAACGCGAGCGCCCGCTCGCCGTCGGCCCCGGCCTGCGGAATTCCGTAGTCGATGTAGTCGGCCAGCATCCGTTCGTCCCAGCGGGCGAACGCCGGTTTCTCACGAAAGTGCCGCCAGACTTCGTCACGGCTCACCCAGCGCGTGCGCCGGTTGCGCGTCGCGGCCGCCGGCGACAACCGCTCGTCGAGCCCCGCCCACTGGCTCGCACGCAATGCGCCGGCGCGCCAGCCCGCGATGATCGGCGAATCGATCATCACGACGCCGCGCACCCATTGAGGCTTCTTCAGCGCAGCCATCAGCGACAGGTAGCCGCCGAGCGAATGGCCGACGAGCCAGACGGGACGCTCGTAGCGGCTGCCGATGTCGTCGAGCAGTTGCTCGACGAGATGCGGCCAGTCGCGCGTCACCGGGTAGCGGCGGTCGTGGCCGATCCGTTCGATGTAGCGCAGCTCGTAGTCGTCGGCCAGTTCGGCGAAGATCGTGCGGTACGTCGACGCCGGAAAGCCGTTCGCATGCGAGAAATGGAGGATGTCCTTCAAACGCCGATGTCTCCCTTGTCGACCGGAATTGACGCGGCCCTTGCCGCGATCACCGATCCATCCAGTATCGCCGCCGAACGTCGCGATGACGCTCGAAGGCAAACCCGCCGTCGGCCGGCGCGACGTCGAACCGCACGGCGCCGTCGCGATCGGTGCGCGGCAGCGGAATCCCGCGCGCCTCGTAACGTGCGAGAACCGCCCGGTGCGGATGTCCGAAACGATTGCGATAGCCTACAGGAAATACCGCGACGCGCGGCCCGACCGAATCGAGGAAAGGCTCGACCGACGACGTGCGGCTGCCGTGGTGCGGAACGACCAGGATCTGCGCGGCCAGCGTGTCGCGCGCAGTGTCCACGAGTTGGCGTTCGACGGGCGCTTCGATGTCGCCCGTCAGCAGCGCGGACGTCCCGCCCGCGTCGATACGCAGCACGCAGGACTGCCCGTTCGACGAACCCGCGCCCGGACCGCCCGATGGCCAGAGCATCGTGAACACCACGCCGTCCCAGGTCCAGCGCTGCCCGGCCGCGCACGGCAGCCGGTCGGCAACGCCGGCGGCCGTCGCATCGCGCCACAGCCCGCTCGTCGGCGGAATGCCCGCCAGCAGTTGGCGCACGTCGGCAGCCGCATAGACGGCCGGTGCGCCGCCCGCGTGATCGGCGTGCGCGTGACTGAGCACGAGCGAATCGACCACCGCGATGCCTCGCGAGCGCAATGCCGGCACGACGATCCGCGCACCGGCATGCGTCGACTCCGCGCCCGGTCCCGCGTCGAACAGCAAGGTCCGTCGGGCGGTCTCCACCAGCACCGACGCGCCCTGCCCGACGTCGAGCACGGTCAGCCGGAAACCGCCCGGCGGCGGCGCATCGGCTGCCGGCGCGACGAGCGGCAGCCACGTGAGCGGCGCAGCCCAGCGCAGCGGCCAGCCGCGCGGCATCAGCGCCCATGCGACGCCCACGCAGGCCAGCGCCAGCACCGGCCAGTCGGGCATGCGCAACCAGAACACGCCGGCCGGCCAGTCGGCGAGGTATCCCAATAACGTCATCATCGGTTCGAGCGCCGCGTGCGCAAGCCGGAACGCATAGGCGTCGAACGGCGCCGGCAGCGCGATGCCGGCCAGCACGACCGGCGTCACGACCGAGCTGACCCAGGGAATCGCGAACGCATTGCCGAACGGGCCCGACAGCGATATCTGCGCAAACCAGGCGGCCGTCAGCGGCGCGAGGCCGATCGTCACCGCGTACTGCACGCGCGTGGCCTCGGCGATGCGGCGCCCGGCGCGTGCACCCCACGCGCGCAACCGGCTGGACAAGCCGGCCGGGCCGTCGCCTTCGTCACCGTCATCGCCTTCCGCATCGGCCTCGCGCGCGGCGCGCCAGCCGGCAACCGCCAGCAGGATCACAGCAACCGCACCGAACGACAACCAGAACCCGGCCGACAGCACCGCCCACGGATCGGCGAGCAGGACGCCGCCGAGCGCCGCGCACAGCACCGCCGACGTCGGTACGCTGCGTCCGGCCAGATACGCGATGCCGCCGCCCGCGATCATCCACCACGCGCGCTGCGCCGGCACGTTGAAGCCGGCGAGCGCCGCATAACCGGCCGCGGCCACCAGGGCGGCGAGCGCGGCCGCGTACGGCGCCGGCAACACGAGCGGCGCGGCCCGCGCGCGCCACCGCAGACGGCGCCAGACCATCGACACGAGCCCGCCCGCGATCGCGCCGACGAGCCCGACATGGAGGCCGGAGATCGCGACGAGGTGGCTCGTGCCCGTGTTGCGCAGCACACGCCAGTCGTCGTCGCCGATGCCCGACTGGTCGCCGATCGCGAGCGCGGCGACGATGCCGCGATGGCCGGCGTCGCCGCCAAGCGTCTCGCCGATACGCGAGCGCAGCACGTCGCGCAGCCGATCGATCGATGCACGCCATCCCGACGCGCGCGCATCGAGCAATACCGCCCGCCGGGGCGCGCTGACGTAACCGACGGCGCGAATACCCGCGGCAAGCCAGGCCGCCTCGCTGTCGCGCACGCCGGGATTGGATTCCGCATGCGGGCGCTTCAGGCGCACGACGAAACGCCAGCGCTGCGCGGCGCGCAGATCGGGCAGCGCGTCGCGCGTCGCGGCCGCGTCATACGCGCGCCACGACAGACGGATCAACGGCGGGAAACGGGCCAGCCCCGCATCGTTCGACTCGACCGCGAACAGCAGCCGCGCACCGGTGTCGTCGACCACGGGCAGCCCCCGGATCACACCGGTGACGACGATGTCGCGCCCTTCCCATTCGACGGGCAGGCTGTCGCCCAGCCGCCATTCGGCCCGCGCGGCCGCGTAGCCGAATCCGGCGACGCAGGCCGCGAGCGCGCAAAGCATCCATCCGAGCGCGACGGTCATGCGCATACGCCGGCGGCGCACGCACCATGCGCCCAGGATCACGCAGCCCGCGAGCACGGCCGCACCGATCGTCCATGCGAACGCACCCGGCAGCGTCGCCTGCCGCTGCAGTACGACCACGCCGAGCGCGAACGCGATCCACCACACGCGCATCGCCCCTCCTCGTCGATCCGGCGCCGCCATTGCGAATACGGCGCCTTCCGGCAACGATTATGCGGACGAAAGGGCGAGTCGCGGCAGCGCGGCGAGCGCGTTAGCCGAAGTGCATAGGGAGAGCGCGCCGGTGTCGATCCCGCGCAGTTCCGCGAGCACGTCGCCGATGCGCGGCACCTGGTCGGGCGTGTTGCGGGATTTGTATGCCCATTCGGGCGCGATGTCGGGCGCGTCCGTCTCGACGACGATCGCATCGAGCGGCAACTGCGCCGCGAGCCGGCGGATCTGCAGCGCCCGCGTGAACGTCACGTTGCCGCCGAAGCCGAGATGCAGCCCATGCGCGAGATACGCTTCGGCCTGCTGAAAACTGCCGTTGAACGCATGCGCGATGCCGCGCCGCACGCCGAAGCGGCGCAGCCCGGCCAGTACGCGGTCCTGCGATTTGCGCACGTGACACAGCACGGGCAGGTCGAATTCGCGCGCCAGCTTCAGCTGCCCCTGGTAGAAGAACTGCTGCCGCGCGTCGTCGAGCCCCGGCACGAAATAGTCGAGTCCGATCTCGCCGATCGCGACGAAGCGCGGATCGTCGAGGCTCGCCTCGATTTCCATGCGCAACAGGTCGAGATCCTCGTCGCGTGCGCGCGGCGTGTACATCGGATGGATGCCGAGCGCATAGACCGCGCCCGGCGTGCGTTGCGCAAGCTCGCGCACCGTCGTGAAGTTGTCGCGCCCGACGCTCGGAATCACGATGCGCGACACGCCGGCCGCGTGCGCCGCCTGTACGACCGCATCGCGGTCGGCGTCGAACTCGGCGGCATCGAGATGGCAGTGCGTATCGATCCACATGGCGATGTTCCAGCACGCTGGCGCCGCGCCGGGACGAACCCGGCACCGGCCAGCGGCGTTCACTTACACCGGCAACGCCGGCTCCTCGTGCAGCACGCCGTCGCGCAGCCGCATGATGCGGTCGCAGCGCGCGGCGAGATCGGGATCGTGCGTGACGATCACGAAGCTCGTTTCGAGCGTTTCCGACAATTCGAGCATCAGGTTGAACACCGTATCGGCCGTCGTGCCGTCGAGGTTGCCGGTCGGCTCGTCGGCGAGCACGCACGCAGGCTTCGTGACCAGCGCGCGCGCGATCGCGACGCGCTGCCGCTCCCCCCCCGACAGCTCGCCCGGCCGATGCTTCGCCCGCGGCCCGAGACCGACGCGCTCGAGCATCGCCTGGGCCTCGGCACGCGCGGCCTCGGTCGTCATCCGGCGGATGCGCAGCGGCATCGCGACGTTGTCGAGCGCGGTGAACTCGGGCAGCAGGTGATGGAACTGGTAGACGAAACCGAGCGCACGGTTGCGCAATTCGTTGCGCTCGCGCTCGGCGAGTTGCGTGAACGGCTTGCCGAGCAGCGACACCTCGCCCGCGCTCGGCTCGTCGAGCCCGCCCAGCACGTGCAGCAGCGTGCTCTTGCCGGAGCCCGACGCGCCGACGACCGCAAGCTTCTCGCCGCGCCGCACCGTCAGCTCGGTATTGTCGAGCACCTGCACGTTGAAGCCGCCCTGCACGAACGCCTTCGTGATCCCGCGCGCCTGAAGCACGTATTCCTGCATACCTGCCGAATCCTGTCTGTTGTGTTGTCGTGAATCCGCGAATGCGGTCGCGCGATCATTCATAGCGAAGGGCCTCCGCCGGCTTCACCTTCGCGCCGCGCCAGCTCGGGTAGAGCGTCGCGACAGCCGACAGCGCGAACGCGATCAGCCCGATCCGGATCACGTCGCTCGCGACGAGTTCCGACGGCAGCTCGCTGATGAAGTACACGGACGGCGGCAGGAACTGCACACCGAACAGGTGCTCGATCATCGGGATCAGCCACGGGATGCTCCATGCGATCAGGCAGCCGAGCGCGACGCCCGACGCCGTGCCGACGAAGCCGATCGTCACGCCCTGCACGACGAAGATCTTCATGATCGACCCCGGCTGCGCGCCGAGCGTGCGCAGGATCGCGATGTCGGCCTGCTTGTTGGTCACCGTCATCACGAGCGACGACACGAGGTTGAACGCGGCCACCGCGATGATCAGCGTGAGGATGATGAACATCATCCGCTTCTCGATCTGCACGGCCGAGAACCACGTCTTGTTCTGCTGGGTCCAGTCGCGGATGTACAGGCTGCCCGACAGCGTATGCGACAGCTCGACCGCCACGTCCGGCGCCTTCTGCATGTCCTTCAGCCGCAGCCGCACACCGGTCGGCGCGGCCATCCGGAACAGCGCCTCGGCATCGCGGATGTTGATCATCGCGAGCGTGCTGTCGTATTCGTAGTGCCCGGACTCGAACACGCCGACGACCGTGAACTGCTTCAGCCGCGGCATCATGCCGGCCGGCGTGATCGAACCCTCCGGCGCGACGAGCGTCACCTTGTCGCCGACCGTCACGCCGAGGTTGCCGGCAAGCGCATCGCCGAGCACGATGCCGAACTGGCCCGGCACGAGCGCGGCGAGCTGGCCGGCCTTCATGTCCTTGCCGATGTCCGACACCTGCGGCTCGAGCGTCGGCTCGACACCGCGCAGCATCACGCCGCTCACCGCGTCCTGGCGCGTGAGCAGCGCCTGCGCGTCGACGTACGGCGCCGCGCCGATCACCGACGGATTGCGGCGCGCTTCCTGCGCGGTCAGTTGCCAGTCGGGCATCGAGCCCGTCGGCGAGAACACCTCGACGTGCGCGAGCACCGACAGCATGCGGTCGCGCACTTCCTTCTGGAAGCCGTTCATCACCGACAGCACGACGATCAGCGCCGCGACACCGAGCGCGATCCCGAGCATCGACACGAGCGCGATGAAGGAAATGAAGCCGTTACCGGTCGTGCGTTTGCCGGCGCGCGTGTAGCGCCAGCCGATCTGCCATTCGTACGGAAGTTTCAAGCGAATCCTTTCTGCTGGTTACGGCGGGGAGGCGCCCCGCTGCCGGACCGCCGCCCGGTGGCGGGCACCGGCCCGGGCACGGTCGAAAAACGGCCGCCGGACGCGAACGGGCCGTCAGCCGGCCCGATCACGCGCGCAGTTTGCCATACAATGCGCACCATCATGCACGACCGACGCCTCCATTTTCTCGTTCCGTTCGCGCTGCCGTCGGCGGCCGATGCGGCCTCGTCCCTGCACACGCTGGACAGCCCCGCGCTCGAAAAGTTGCTCGCCCGCGCGAGCCTCGTCGAGCGCGTGGCCGGCGAGGACTTCCAGCGCACGCTGCCGCACGAGCGCTGGCTGGCCCGTCAGTTCGGCGCGACCCAGGGCAACGCCGCCGACGAGGCGCCGCTCGCGCCCTACATGCTGCTGGCGGACGGCGGCGATCCGGGCACCCGGGCCTGGGCCTGCGTCGAGCCCGTCCACGTCGAAATCGCGCACGATCACCTGGTGCTCGTCGATCCGGCGGCCCTTGCGCTCGACGACGGCGACGCGGCCGCGCTGCTCGCGGTCGCCCGGCCGCTGATCGAGGAACTCGGCGTACGGCTCGAAGCGCCGAACCCGTCACGCTGGTACCTGTCGAGCGAGCAGCTCGCCCGGCTCGCCGGCGCCGCGCCGCTGCGCGCGAGCGGCCGCAACATCGAAATCTGGCTGCCGCACGAGGCGCATACGGGCGAACGCTCGCGGATGTGGATGAAGCTGCAGAACGAAGTGCAGATGGCCTGGTTCCAGCACCCGGTCAACGAAGCGCGCGAAGCGCGCGGGTTGCCGGCCGTCAACTCGATCTGGTTCCATGCGCAGGGCACGCTGAAATCGGTCGGCCAGCCGTTCGCGCGCGTGCTGTCCGCATCGCCCGCGGCGCTCGGCCTTGCGCGTGCCGCGCGGATCGACGCCTCGGGCGTGCCCGCCGCATTCGGCGCACTGCCCGCTGCCGACGGCGCGACGCTCGTCGAACTGCCGGCGCTGACCACCCCGTTCATCGAGCAGGACTGGGCGCGCTGGCACGACGGACTCGCCGCGCTCGAGCGCGACTGGTTCGCGCCGGCCCTCGCCGCGCTGCGGAACGGCGAACTGGCGGGCGTCGATTTCACGCTGTGCGGCGACACGAGTTCCGTGACGCTGCGTGCGACGCGCTCAGACCTGCGCAAGTTCTGGCGCCGCCGCGCGCTGGCCTCCCTGTTCGAATAACAACAAGCACACCCCGTATGACCCGGATCGTTACCCGCCCCGTCGCGCCCGCCGACGCCGAAGCGCTCGCGCGCCACGGCCTGCATCCCGTGCTCGCGCGCCTGTACGCGTCGCGCGGCGTGCAGTCCCCCGCCGACATCGAGACCGCGCTCGCGCGGCTCGTCCCGCCCACCGAGCTGAAAGGCTGCGCCGACGCGGCGTCGCTGCTCGCCGACGCGATCGCCGACAAGCGGCGCCTGCTCGTCGTCGCCGACTACGACTGCGACGGCGCGACCGCTTGCGCGGTCGCGGTGCGCGGCCTGCGGATGTTCGGCGCGCAGATCGACTACCTGGTGCCGAACCGCTTCGAATACGGCTACGGCCTCACGCCCGAGATCGTCGAACTCGCCGCCGCGCGCAAGCCCGACCTGCTGATCACCGTCGACAACGGGATCGCGAGCGTCGCGGGCGTCGAGGCCGCGAACGCACGCGGCATCGACGTGCTCGTGACCGATCACCACCTGCCCGGCGACGCACTGCCCGCCGCACGCGCGATCGTCAACCCGAACCAGCCGGGCTGCGCGTTCCCGAGCAAGCACCTCGCCGGCGTCGGCGTGATGTTCTACGTGCTGCTCGCGCTGCGCGCCGAGCTGCGCCGCCGCGGCGCCTTTGCAAGCAAGGAAGCCGAGCCGCGCCTCGACGGCCTGCTCGACCTCGTCGCGCTCGGCACCGTCGCCGACGTCGTGCGGCTCGACGGCAACAACCGCGTGCTCGTCGCGCAGGGGCTGCAGCGCATCCGCAACGGCCGCATGCAACCGGGCGTCGCCGCGCTGTTCCGCGCCGCCGCGCGCGAGGCGCGCACGGCATCGGGCTTCGACCTCGGTTTCGGCCTCGGCCCGCGCCTGAACGCCGCCGGGCGGCTCTCCGACATGTCGCTCGGCATCGAGTGCCTGATCACCGACGACATCGGCCGTGCCTGGGACCTGGCGCAGCAGCTCGACGTGATGAACCGCGAGCGCCGCGAGATCGAGGCCGGCATGCAGCAGCAGGCGCTCGCCGATCTCGCCGACGTCGACCCGGCCGACGCGTGCACGATCACCCTCTTCAACCCCGAGTGGCACCAGGGCGTGATCGGCATCGTCGCCGGCCGGCTCAAGGAAAAATTCCACCGCCCGTCGTTCACGTTTGCGCACGCGGACGACGAAGGCAAGCGGGTCAAGGGTTCGGGCCGGTCGATCCCGGGCTTCCACCTGCGCGACGCGCTCGACCTCGTGTCGAAACGCGAACCGGACCTGATCGTCGCGTTCGGCGGCCACGCGATGGCGGCCGGCCTCACGCTCGACACCGAGAACGTGCCGCGCTTCGCCGCCGCGTTCGAGGCGGTCGCGCGCGAATGGCTGTCCGACGACGCGCTCGCCCGCGTGATCGAGACCGACGGCGAACTCGAGGACGCCTACTTCACGCCGCAGTTCGTCGGGCTGCTCGACGAGGCCGTCTGGGGACAAGGTTTTCCGGCCCCGCTTTTCTCGGGCGAATTCGACGTCGTGTCCCAGTCGCTCGTGAAGGAAAAGCACCTGAAACTGCAGCTGGCACGCGGCCGCCAGCGCTTCAACGCGATCTGGTTCAACCACACGGAGCCCCTGCCGGAAAGCGCGCTGGTCGCGTACCGGCTCGTCGCCGACACGTGGAACGGCGTCACGCGCGTCCAGCTGATCGTCGAACACGCGGCCGGCTGAGCGCGGGCCGCCCGGCCCGCGACGCCCGCCGATGCATGCGCGCCGCGCCGGACGGGGCCGCGGTACGCGTGCGAGCACCGTTTGCGTCACCGGGCAACCCTGCCGATCGGCTATAATTCCGCTTTTTTACGAAGCAAGAATAGCGAGCGATCATGGAAGCGGAACGTCTCAACGCGATCGAAAGCTCCCTGCTCGACCTGCGCAATCGCGCGGGCGAGCTCCGGGGGTATCTTTGACTACGACGCCAAAGCTGCGCGTCTGACCGAAGTCAACAAGGAACTCGAAGACCCGAACGTCTGGAACGATTCGAAGAACGCCCAGGCGCTCGGTCGCGAGAAGAAGCTGCTCGAAGGCGTCGTCACGACGCTCACCGCGCTTGATGGCGACCTGCGCGACGCGCTCGACCTGTTCGAGCTGGCCCGCGAGGAAGGCGACGAAGACACCCTCATCGCGTCGGAAGAAGACGCCGCGAAGCTCGAGGCGCGCGTCGGCGACATCGAGTTCCGCCGGATGTTCTCGAACCCGGCCGACCCGAACAACTGCTTCATCGACATCCAGGCCGGCGCCGGCGGTACCGAGGCGTGCGACTGGGCATCGATGCTGCTGCGCCAGTACCTGCGCTACTGCGAGCGCAAGGGCTTCAAGGCCGAAGTGCTCGAAGAGTCCGACGGCGACGTCGCCGGCATCAAGAACGCGACGGTCAAGGTCTCGGGCGAATACGCATACGGCTTCCTGCGCACCGAAACGGGCATCCACCGCCTCGTGCGCAAGTCGCCGTTCGACTCGTCGGGCGGCCGCCACACGTCGTTCTCGTCGGTGTTCGTCTATCCGGAAATCGACGACTCGATCGAAGTCGAGATCAACCCGGCCGACCTGCGCATCGACACGTACCGCGCATCGGGCGCGGGCGGCCAGCACATCAACAAGACCGACTCCGCGGTGCGGATCACGCACATGCCGACCGGTATCGTCGTGCAGTGCCAGAACGACCGCTCGCAGCACCGCAACCGCGCCGAAGCGATGGCAATGCTGAAGTCGCGCCTGTACGAAGTCGAGATGCGCAAGCGCCAGGCCGAACAGGACAAGCTCGAATCGAGCAAGACCGATGTGGGCTGGGGCCATCAGATCCGCTCGTACGTGCTCGACCAGAGCCGCGTGAAGGACCTGCGCACGAACGTCGAAATGAGCAACACGAGAGCCGTCCTCGACGGCGACCTCGACGACTTCATCAGCGCGAGCCTCAAACAGGGCGTGTAAGCGCCGCGGCGCGGCCTGGCCAGGCCGCGCCCCCTTGCCCTTCCCCCGTTTGCGTTGCCGCACCCACTCCGAATTCCGACCATCATGACCGAACCGACCCAAACGCAGCCCGCCGTCACCGCGGACGAAAACCAGATCATCGCGGAGCGCCGCGAGAAGCTGCGCGCCCTGCGCGAGCAAGGCGTCGCCTACCCGAACGATTTCCGGCCCGAGCACCACGCAGCCGACCTGCAGGCGAAATTCGCCGACTCGGACAAGGCCGCGCTCGAAGCGAACCCGGTCGAGGTGTCGGTGGCTGGCCGCATGATGCTCAAGCGCGTGATGGGCAAGGCGAGCTTCGCGACGGTGCAGGACGGGTCGGGCCAGATCCAGTTCTTCGTGACGCCGAACGACGTCGGCGCGGAAACCTACGACGCATTCAAGAAGTGGGACCTGGGCGACATCGTCGCCGCGCGTGGCGTGCTGTTCCGCACCAACAAGGGCGAACTGTCGGTCCAGTGCAAGGAACTGCGCCTGCTGTCGAAGGCATTGCGCCCGCTGCCGGACAAGTTCCACGGCCTGTCCGACCAGGAAATGCGCTACCGCCAGCGCTACGTCGACCTGATCGTCACGCCGGAAACGCGCGACACGTTCCGCGCCCGCACGAAGACGATCGCATCGATCCGCAAGTTCATGGACAACGCCGAGTTCATGGAAGTCGAAACGCCGATGCTGCACCCGATCCCGGGCGGCGCAGCGGCGAAGCCGTTCGTCACGCATCACAATGCGCTCGACATGCAGATGTTCCTGCGCATTGCGCCGGAGCTGTACCTGAAGCGCCTGATCGTCGGCGGCTTCGAACGCGTGTTCGAGATCAACCGTAACTTCCGGAACGAAGGCGTGTCGCCACGTCACAATCCGGAATTCACGATGATGGAGTTCTACGCAGCGTACACCGACTACCGCTGGCTGATGGACTTCACCGAGCAACTGATCCGCCAGGCGGCGATCGATGCGCTCGGCACCGCGACGATCCAGTACCAGGGCCGCGAGCTCGACCTCGCGAAGCCGTTCCATCGCCTGACGATCACGCAGGCGATCCAGAAGTACGCACCGGACTACACCGACGGCCAGCTGTCGGACGACGCGTTCCTGCGCACCGAACTGAAGCGCTTCGGCGTCGACGTGTCGCAGCCGGCGTTCCTGAACGCGGGTACCGGCGCACTGCAGCTCGCGCTGTTCGAGGAAACGGCCGAAGCGCAGCTGTGGGAGCCGACCTTCATCATCGATTACCCGGTCGAAGTGTCGCCGCTCGCACGCGCATCGGATACGGTGCCGGGCATCACCGAGCGTTTCGAGCTGTTCATGACCGGCCGCGAAATCGCGAACGGCTTCTCGGAACTGAACGATCCGGAAGACCAGGCCGCACGCTTCAAGAAGCAGGTCGAGCAGAAGGATGCGGGTGACGAGGAAGCGATGTTCTTCGACGCCGACTACATCCGCGCGCTCGAATACGGGATGCCTCCGACCGGCGGCTGCGGGATCGGCATCGACCGTCTCGTGATGCTGCTGACCGACAGCCCGACGATCCGCGACGTGCTGCTGTTCCCGCATCTGCGCCGCGAAGACTGATCGCCGCGCCCGCGTGTGCGCCGCCCCCTGCGGCGCGCACGCGTCAGCTTTGTAACGACGCGTAAATCCCTTCAGCCGGCGTTCGCCGACTCTCGATCCTCCCCCGTTTTATTCCCCCGTCGCGACGGCCTTCTCCGGGTTTTCCCTGTCATGGTCGCCAGCGCCCCGCTGCAATTCGTTACACCTTGATACGGCGCGCCGCTTGCCGGTGGACGACACTCCGTTTGCGTCACCACGCATGACCACGGGCCCAGAACGAGGCGCAGGAACGCCAAGTCTGCTCGAGCCCGAAGCGTGGGATCAGGCCCGGCGCCGCAGTGCCGATCCGGATCGACATCGGAGAAAAAAAATGGACAACCAGAATCAGACCACGCCGCAAAAGCAACGCCTTCACCCGCTTATCGCCACCGCCGCCGGCGCCGTCATCGTCGCCAGCCTCGCGGCGACGGCTGCGATCACGGGCATCTTCCCGAAGGCCAGCAGCAGCAACGCACAGAACGGCCAGACCCAGGCCGCGCTGATCGCATCGCAGCCGGCCGTCGATACGGCCGCGGCCGCCAGCGCCGCGCTGGCCGCGCAAGCCCAGCAGCAGGCAGCCGAACAGGCCGCCGCGCAGCAGAAGGCGGCCGAACAGAAGGCTGCCATCGCGCAGGCCGAGCCGAAGCCCGCGCCGCGCCCGGCCGCACCGCATCGCCGTCATACGACGGCACCGCAGCCGCCGCAATACGCGCAGCAGCCGTCGGCGCCGGCCCAGACCTACTGCCAGAGCTGCGGCACGGTCGTCGCGATCACGCAGACGCGCACGCCGGGCCAGAGCTCGGGGATCGGCGCCGTGGGCGGCGCTGCAGCCGGCGGCCTGCTCGGCAACCAGTTCGGCCACGGTAACGGCCGCACCGCGATGACGATCATCGGCGCGCTGGGCGGCGGTCTCGCCGGCAACCAGGTTGAAAAGCAGGTGCGCGCGGAAACCGACTATCAGGTGCAAGTGCAGATGGAGAGCGGCGCGACGCGCACGTTCACGTACCACAACCCGCCGCCTTTCGGCCAGGGCCAGCGCGTGCGGATCGAGAACGGCACGCTGGTCGGCGCGTGATCGCCTGATCGCATCGGTGCCCCTGCCCGCGTGTCGTGCGCGGGCAAGCGGCCTGAAAACGAAAACGGCTCGTGAGCGATTGCTCACGAGCCGTTTTTTCATGACCGGCCGTCTGCGCCGTTGCGACGCACGCGGTGTTCAGTCTTCGTCGTCGAAATCCGATTCGTCGATCCAGTGGGCCTGGATCGCTTCGAGGATCTTCTCGCCCGAGTGCTTGGGATCGTCGTCGAAACCGTCGAGTTCGAGCACCCACTGGCGCAGGTCGACGAAGTTGATCCGCTGCGGGTCGATGTCGGGGTGCTTGTCCGCCAGCGCAATGGCTATTTCACGCGAATCGGTCCATTTCATCGCCTGCCTCCGGTTCCTGTCAGTGATTTTCCTTCGCGTGGTTGATCGAGTACTTCGGAATCTCGACCACCAGGTCAGAATCTTCCTTCACGATCGCCTGGCACGACAGGCGCGACGTCGGCTCGAGGCCCCACGCCTTGTCCAGCAGATCGTCCTCGTCCTCCTCGGACGGTGTCAGATCGTTGAAGCCTTCGCGGATCACCACGTGGCACGTCGTGCACGCGCACGACTTCTCGCATGCATGCTCGATCTCGATCCCGTGTTCGAGCAGGTTGTCGCAGATACTCTTGCCGGGCGTCGCGTCGATCACCGCGCCGTCCGGGCACAGTTCGACGTGAGGCAGCACCACCAGTTGAGGCATGTCCGTTCCGTCAGTCAGGGTGCGGCGCCAGGCGCCGCACGGTTCAATATCGCGCGGGCCGTTACCGGCCGATGCGCAGTTCGTGAGTTCAGATCTCGTCGAGCCGGCGGCCCGACAACGCGCGCTTGATGCTCTTGTCCATCCGGCGCGCCGCGAATTCGTCGGTGCCGTCGGCCAGCGCCTTGGTCGCGGTTTCGATCGCGTCCGTGTCGTCGCCCTGCGCGATCGTGCGCAGCGCCGCGGCCAACGCATCGACCTGCGTGCGCTCGTCCGTGTCGAGCAGCTCGCCGTCGGCCGCCAGCGCAGCCTGCGTCGCCTCGAGCATCCGCTCGGCCTCGACCTGCGCTTCGCGCAGCGCGCGGGCGCGCATGTCGATTTCGGCAGTCTTGAAACTGTCCTCGAGCATCTTCGCGATGTCGTCGTCGGCAAGACCGTACGACGGCTTCACGACGACCGACGCCTCGACGCCCGAATGCTGCTCACGCGCGAACACCGACAGCAGCCCGTCCGCATCGACCTGGTAGGTCACGCGAATGCGCGCCGCACCGGCCGTCATCGGCGGAATGCCGCGCAGCTCGAAGCGCGCGAGCGAGCGGCAGTCGGCGACGAGCTCGCGCTCGCCCTGCACGACGTGAATCGCCATCGCGGTCTGGCCGTCCTTGAAGGTCGTGAATTCCTGTGCGCGCGCGATCGGAATCGTCGAGTTGCGCGGGATGATCTTCTCGACGAGGCCGCCCATCGTCTCGACACCGAGCGACAGCGGAATCACGTCGAGCAGCAGCCAATCGTCGCCGGTGCCGCGATTGCCTGCGAGCAGGTCGGCCTGGATCGCCGCGCCGAGCGCGACGACCTGGTCCGGATCGAGGTTCACGAGCGGCGGCTGGCCGAAATACTTCGCGACCGCGTCGCGGATCACCGGCATGCGCGTCGCGCCGCCGACGAGCACGACGCCCTTGATGTCGGCCGGCGTGACCTGCGCGTCGCGCAGCGCCTTGCGGGTCGGCGTGAGCGTGCGCTGCACGAGCGGCTCGACGAGCGACGCGAACGTATCGTGCGAGATCGTCTGCACGAGATGCGCACCACCCGACAGCGTGACGTCGAGCGACGCCTGCGGCGCGGACGACAGCGCTTCCTTCAGCACGCGCACACGGTCGAGCAGCAGGCGCACGTCCTCTGGCGCGAGCGTCTTCGCATCGATGCCGGCCTGCGCGAGCACGTGACCGAACAGCGCGTGGTCGAAATCGTCTCCGCCGAGCGCGGAATCGCCGCCCGCGGCCAGCACTTCGAACACGCCTTTCGTCAGCTTCAGGATCGACAGGTCGAACGTGCCGCCGCCGAGGTCGTACACCGCGTAGAGGCCTTCGGCCCCGTTGTCGAGGCCATAGGCAATCGCCGCGGCGGTCGGTTCGTTCAGCAGGCGCAGCACGTTGAGGCCGGCGAGGCGCGCGGCGTCCTTGGTCGCCTGGCGCTGTGCGTCGTCGAAATACGCGGGCACCGTGATCACCGCGCCGACGAGGTCGTCGCCAAGCGAATCTTCCGCGCGATAGCGCAGCGTCGCGAGAATCTCGGCCGACACTTCGACCGGGCTCTTCACGCCGTCGACGGTGCGGATCTGCACCATGCCCGGCGCGTCGACGAATTCGTACGGCGCGTTCGCCGCGCCTTCGACCTCGGCCTTGCCGCGGCCCATGAAGCGCTTGACCGACACGATCGTGTTGCGCGGATCGGTCGCGGCCTGCTCCTTCGCTTCGTGGCCGATACGCCGGCCGCCCTTCTCGAGATAGCGGACCACCGACGGCAGCAGCACACGGCCCGCTTCGTCCGGCAGCACCTCCGGCACGCTGTTACGCACGGCCGCGACGAGCGAGTTCGTCGTGCCGAGATCGATCCCGACGGCGAGTCGCCGCTGATGCGGCGCCGGCGCCATGCCCGGTTCGGAAATTTGCAGTAAAGCCATCTTGGTTCGTTCGGGCGCTCGGCCCGTTTGCTGCGCGTGCCGCGAGGCACGCGGTTAAGTTTCGAGGCGCTCGATCTGCGCGCCCACTTCCGACGCGACCCGTTCGATGAACATCAGCTGGCGCACGGCCTCGGCGGCCGCCTGATCCGCGCCGCTGTCGAGCAGCGTGCCGAGACGTTCCACACGAATGCGCCGCTCTTCGCGCAACTCGGCGAGCAGCGCGTCGAGCGCGTCGACATTGCGGGCGGCTGCGGCATCCTCGATGCCCTCGCGCCACTCCATCTGCTGCATCAGGAACGCGGGCTCCATCGCGGTGTTGTTTTCCGCACCGATGTCGACACCACGCAGGGACAGCAGATACGACGCGCGCTTCAGCGGATCGCGCAGCGTGCGGTACGCCTCGTTCGCGCGGGTTGCCCATTGCATCGCGATGCGTTTCTGCGCATCGCCGGCCGCCGCGAAGCGGTCCGGATGCACCTGCGTCTGCACCGTCCGATAGGCGGCGTCGAGCGCCGTCTCGTCGAGCGCGAATTGCGCCGGCAGGTGAAACAGGTCGAAGTGGCTGTCTTTCAGCGAGACCATCGTCGCGTTCAATTCCGGTTCGTCGCACGGCAAACGCCGCACATTAAAAAGGCGGCCCGTGCCGCCTCTTGCCCGCATCGCGCGGAGATCCGCGTCACACGCGGAACGATTCGCCGCAACCGCACTCGTCCTTCACGTTCGGGTTGTTGAACTTGAACCCTTCGTTCAGGCCTTCGCGGGCGAAGTCGAGTTCGGTGCCGTCGATGTACGCAAGACTCTTCGGATCGACGATCACCTTCACGCCATGGCTCTCGAACACCTGATCCTCGGGAGCCAGCTCGTCGACATACTCGAGCTTGTACGCGAGCCCCGAGCACCCGGTCGTGCGAACGCCAAGCCGCAGGCCCATACCCTTGCCGCGACGGACGAGGTATTTCTGGACGTGCTGTGCTGCTTTTTCGGTCAGTGTAATTGCCATGATGTCCTTGCCGCGGCGCGCCACCGGGGCCCGCCGCGTTTCCTTCTCTAGCCGCTCGATGCCGCTCAGGCTGCTGCCTGATCGCCTTCCTTGGTGTCGTGGCGCTTCTTGTAGTCGGCCACGGCTGCCTTGATCGCGTCTTCCGCGAGGATCGAGCAGTGAATCTTCACCGGCGGCAGCGCGAGTTCTTCGGCGATCTGCGTGTTCTTGATCGACAGTGCTTCGTCGAGCGTCTTGCCCTTCACCCACTCGGTGACGAGCGAGCTCGACGCGATCGCCGAACCGCAACCGTACGTCTTGAACTTCGCGTCTTCGATCACGCCGTCCGCGCCGACGCGGATCTGCAGCTTCATCACGTCGCCGCAGGCCGGCGCGCCGACCATGCCCGTGCCGACCGTGTCGTCGTCCTTCGCGAACGAACCGACGTTGCGCGGGTTTTCGTAGTGATCCAGAACCTTGTTGCTGTAAGACATGACTCAGACTCCTTGACTCGTTACGTCTGCGTGCGCGAATCCGCCCGCGGGTATGTTCAATCCGGCGCTCAGTGTGCGGCCCATTCGATCGTCGACAGATCGATGCCTTCCTGGTGCATTTCCCAGAGCGGCGACAGTTCGCGCAGTTTCGCGATCTTGCTGTTCAGCAGGTTGATCACGAAGTCGACTTCCTGCTCCGTCGTGAAGCGGCCGACCGTGAAGCGGATCGAGCTGTGCGCCAGCTCGTCGTTGCGGCCGAGCGCACGCAGCACGTACGACGGCTCCAGCGACGCCGACGTGCACGCGGAGCCCGACGACACCGCGACGTCCTTGATCGCCATGATCAGCGACTCGCCTTCGACGAAGTTGAAACTGATGTTGAGGTTGTGCGGGACACGGCGTTCCATGTCGCCGTTCACGTACGTTTCCTCGATCTGCGACAGGCCGCGCAGCAGCTTGTCTCGCAGCATGCGGACGCGCTCGTTTTCCGTCGCCATTTCTTCACGTGCGATGCGGAACGCTTCGCCCATGCCGACGATCTGGTGCGTCGGCAGCGTGCCCGAACGCATCCCGCGCTCGTGGCCGCCGCCGTGCATCTGCGCTTCGATGCGCACACGCGGCTTGCGGCGCACGTACAGCGCGCCGATGCCCTTCGGGCCGTACGTCTTGTGTGCCGAGAACGACATCAGGTCGACCTTCAGCTTCGCGAGATCGATCCCGACCTTGCCGGTCGACTGTGCGGCGTCGACGTGGAACACGATGCCCTTCTCGCGGCAGATTTCGCCGATCGTCTCGATGTCCTGGATTACGCCGATCTCGTTGTTCACGTGCATCACCGACACGAGGATCGTGTCCGGACGCAGCGCGGCCTTGAACACGTCGAGGTCGATCAGGCCGTCATCCTTCACGTCAAGATAGGTGACTTCGAAGCCGTCGCGCTCGAGCTCGCGGCACGTGTCGAGCACGGCCTTGTGCTCGGTCTTCACCGTGACGATGTGCTTGCCCTTGCCCTTGTAGAAGTTCGCGGCACCCTTGATCGCGAGGTTGTCCGACTCCGTTGCGCCGGACGTCCAGATGATCTCGCGCGGATCCGCGTTCACGAGCGCGGCCACCTGTTCGCGTGCTTCCTCGACCGCACGCTCGGCATCCCAGCCGTACGCGTGGCTGCGCGATGCCGGGTTGCCGAACTGCTCGCGCAGGTACGGCACCATCTTGTCGACCACACGCGGGTCGACCGGTGTCGTCGCGCTGTAATCCATGTAGATGGGCAGGTGGAGAGTCTCTTGGGTCATCTGTCGCTCCGGGAATTCTGTGCAGGGACTATGTGCGTTATGGGGGTTGGCGGGCGCCTTCGCGCTCACGAACTCGCGATGTTGAACACCGAATTGGGACCGAGCGGCATCGTGCGCACCGGCTCGGCCGGTGCGGCGACGGGCTCCGGCGTGCGGCGATCGCGCAACACCGCAGGGGCGCCCTCGCGTGCGCGCTGCTGATCGACGAGATCCTGCAGCGACACGGAGTCGAGGTATTCGACCATCTTCTGGTTCAGCGTCGACCACAGCTCGTGCGTCATGCAATGGCCGTCGGGCTGCTTCGAGCCGTCGCACGTGCCTTTGCCGCCGCACTGCGTGGCGTCGAGCGGTTCATCGACCGCGATGATGATGTCGGCAACGGTGACGTCCTGCGCGCGACGCGCGAGGTTGTAGCCGCCGCCCGGGCCGCGCACGGATTCGACGATTTCATGCCTGCGCAGCTTGCCGAACAGCTGTTCGAGATACGAGAGCGAAATCCGCTGGCGCTGGCTGATGCCTGCAAGCGTCACCGGGCCCTGCTCCTGGCGCAGTGCCAAGTCAATCATCGCCGTGACGGCGAAACGGCCTTTGGTGGTGAGTCTCATGGTGTCTAGGGGACTGCAATCTTGACGATTTTGGTCAAGTATAAATATTTGACGTTTTTAGTCAAGTATCCATGTCTTTGAAAGGGTATTCGCAGACCGCTGAATACCGCGCGATCAGCGCTCCGTGCGAGCCCGGAGCGTCTCGAGCAGGCCCGCGCACGCGCGCTCGACCTGGTCGAGCACCTGCTCGAAACCCTGCGCGCCGCCGAAATACGGATCGGCCACTTCGGTTTCAGTCGAATCCGGCGCGAATTCCATCAGCAGGCGCACCTTGTCGACATGCTGCGGCGGACAGCGGCGGCGCAGCTCCGCGAGATTCGCGTCGTCCATCGCGAGCAGCAGGTCGAAGCGCTCGAAATCCGCCGCGCTCACCTGTCGTGCGCGCAGCGCCGACAGGTCGTAGCCGCGGCCGCGAGCGGCCGCCTGCGCACGCGTATCGGGCGGCTCGCCGACATGCCAGTCGCCGGTGCCGGCCGAATCGATCGCGATCCGGTCCGCCAGCGCGGCCGCATCGACCTGATGACGCATCACGCCTTCCGCGGTGGGCGAACGGCAGATGTTGCCGAGACAGACGAAACAGATCGAAACGCGGGTCATCGCACTATCGGAAAGCCGCGGCGAACCGCGCGGGAGAAGAACACGCCATTATACAAAGGCGACCGGAATCGCGCCGCCCGGCAAAGCGACGGCGCCGTGCATTACAGCGCCTTCGGCGCGACGAGCGCGACGTCGCCGGATGCCGCCGGCAGCGGCTTCGCCGCGTCGTCGACCAGCCCGAACGACACCGCACGCGCCAGTTCGGCAGATGCCTGGTGAACTGCGAGCGGGCCACGCGACGGCGCATCGGCCATCGCATGCAGATAGGCAGCCGCAGCCAGCGGAACGACGATTGCCAGCGGCCAGTACATCGATATTGTCTTTTTCATGATGCGGACCTCCTTGACCTCGTACCCCGAAACCCAATTCCGGGGACTACAGACGAGATTCTATAGATCGCATCTATCGAGATAAATATCCAAATAGCGAACGCACTGTTGTCGCCGGATGAACAGTCGTCAGCCGAGATGGCTTTGCGACGCCGCGTACAGTTCGCGGAACGTGCGCCCGGTCGGGGTCGGCATGTCGCGCGTGTCCATCCAGCCGCCCATCATCGGCAGGCGCCGCAGCGTGCCGCCGGCGCCCAGCCGCTCGAGGATGCGCACCGCGAGCTTCGTCGTCAGCGCGTACAGCATCGGCCGCCGCGCGACGAAACCCCATGCAGCGAGCGCCGCCCGCTCGCGCCACGGCCGCAGGTGCCGCTCGACCTGCTTCTCGCGCAGCGTGCGCAACAGGTGCGACAACGGAATCCCGGCCGGGCAGACGCTGTCGCATTCTCCGCAAAGCGTCGCGGCCTGCGGCAGATCCAGCGCGCGATCGAGCCCGACGTAACTCGGCGTCAGCACGGAACCCATCGGCCCCGGGTAGACCCAGCCGTACGCATGGCCGCCGACCTTCTGGTAAACCGGGCAATGGTTCATGCATGCGCCGCAGCGGATGCAACGCAGCATCTCCTGGAACTCGCCGCCGATCAGCCCCGTGCGGCCGCCGTCGACGAGCACCACGTAGTTGTGCTCGGGGCCGTCCTCGTCACCCGGCCCGCGCGGCCCGGTCAGCAGCGAGAAATAGTTCGACGTCTTCTGCCCCGTCGCGGAACGCGGCAGCAGGCGCATCGCGGTCGCGAGATCCTCGAGGGTCGGCAGCACCTTCTCGATGCCCGTCACCGCCACATGCACGCGCGGCATCACCGTGCACATCCCCTCGTTCCCTTCATTCGTCACGATCGCGACCGAACCGGTCTCGGCGATCACGAAGTTGCCGCCGGTCACGCCCATGTCGGCCGACATGAAATGCGGGCGCAGCACCTCGCGCGCCTCCCGCGTCATGTCCGGAATCTCGGTGAGCCGCTCGCGGTGGTGCGTGCGCGCGAACAGGTCAGCGATCTCGTCCTTGTCCTTGTGGACGACGGGCGCGATGATGTGGCTCGGCGGCTCGTTGTCGTTGATCTGCAGGATGTATTCGCCGAGGTCCGTCTCGATCGATTGCACGCCCATTTCCGCGAGCACCGCGTTCAGGCGCATTTCCTCCGACACCATCGACTTGGTCTTGATGACCTTCTTCACGTCGTGACGGCGCGCGATGTCGGCCACGAGCCGCGCGGCGTCCGCCGTCGTCTCGGCGAACAGCACGGTCGTGCCGCGCCGCGTCGCCTCGCGCTCGAAGGCCTCGAGCCACACGTCGAGGTTCTCCAGCGCGCGGTTGCGGCGCGCCTTCAGCGCGGCCCGTGTGGCCGGGAAGTCGATCGCGGTCATCGCGTCGGCACGCGCTGACACGAACTTCGTCGACAGCTTCTTCAGGTTCTGCTGCAGGCGCTGGTCGGCCAGCTTCTGGCCGGCGCGCGCCTTGAAATGCATCGATTGGACTTGCATCGCGGTATCGGGGAAAAGTGAGCGGAACCGGGCGTCAGACGTCGCCCGCCAGCACTTGCGCGACGTGCAGCACGCGCGTGTCGCGGTCGCCGGTGCGGCGCAACCGCCCTTCGATGTTCAGCATGCAGCCGAGATCGCCGAGCACGACGGCGCCCGCGCCCGACGCGCGCACGTTCGCGCACTTTTCGTCCGCGATGGCCGCCGAGATGTCGCCGTACTTCACCGCAAACGTGCCGCCGAAGCCGCAGCAGTGCTCGCAGTCCTTCATCTCGGTAACCGCGATGCCGCGCTGCGCGAGCAGCGCGCGCGGCTGCGCCTTCACGCCGAGTTCGCGCAGGCCCGAGCACGAATCGTGATAGGTGACGGGCCCCGTGAATTCACCCGGCGCGAGCGAGACCTTCGCGACATTCGCCAGGAAATCGGTCAGTTCGTAGACCTTCTGCTGGAACCGCGTGTAGCGCCCCATCAGCTCGGGGTCGTCGCGGAACAGGTCGCCGTAGTGCGCGCGGATCATCCCGCCGCACGAACCCGACGGCGCGACGACGTAATCGAACTGCTCGAACTCGCGCAGCGTCTTTTCCGCGAGATCGCGGGCGAGCGCGCGGTCGCCCGAGTTGTAGGCCGGCTGGCCGCAGCAAGTCTGCGCGGGCGGCACGATCACCTCGTAGCCGGCGTCGCGAATCAGCTTGAGCGCCGAAAAACCGATTTCCGGACGCATCAGATCGACCAGGCAGGTCACGAACAAACCGACTCGCATACGCGCTCCTTCGAGAAAACGGCGCTCATTATCCGCCGTTTGGCCGGCGAGACCAACGCCGGCTCGCGCGCAAGCCCGCACTGCGCGAAACGAGGACTTCCTCGAACGGCGTTCGCTTTTTTCACGATACGAGATACAATCGTTGCAACACCGCTTGCCGCGTCAACCGATTTCTCCCCCGACATGAGCCAACCCACCCCGGATTCCAAAACGTCGATCCAGGTGATCGAACGCATGATGCGGTTGCTGGACGCGCTCGCCGCGCACAGTGACCCCGTGAGCCTGAAGGAACTTGCGCAGCGCACGGAGCTGCACCCGTCTACGGCGCACCGCATCCTCAACGACATGGTGACCTGCCGCCTCGTCGACCGCTCCGATCCCGGCACGTATCGCCTCGGCATGCGGTTGCTGGAGCTCGGCAACCTCGTGAAGGCACGCCTGTCGGTACGCGACGCGGCGCTGATGCCGATGCGCGAGCTGCACCGCCTCACCGGGCAGACCGTGAACCTGTCGGTGCGCCAGGGCGACGAGATCGTCTACATCGAGCGCGCGTATTCGGAGCGCTCGGGGATGCAGGTCGTCCGTGCGATCGGTGGCCGCGCGCCGCTGCACCTCACGTCGGTCGGCAAGCTGTTCCTTGCAGCCGACGAAACGTCGCGCGTGCGTGCCTATGCGACGCGCACGGGGCTGTCCGGCCATACGCAGAACAGCATCACCGACATCGCGAAGCTCGAGCGCGAGCTGACGATCGTCCGCCAGCAATCGTGCGCACGCGACAACGAGGAACTGGAGCTCGGCGTGCGCTGCATCGCGGCCGGCATCTACGACGATTCGGGCAAGCTCGTCGCGGGCCTGTCGCTGTCGGCGCCGGCCGATCGTCTCCAGGATGCGTGGCTCGGCCAGTTGAGCCGTACTGCCCTCACCATTTCGGAATCGCTCGGCTACCGGCCGGCGCCCACGAAGGATGCGGACGGGCTCCAGCGGCAGGCGTAAGCCGCTCCCGCGCGCCCGCAGTAAAAAAGCCCCGCGATTGCGGGGCTTTTTTTCGGCCATCGGCGCGGCGGCGAACCGCCACGCCGCCGTGCGATCAGGTCCCGCCGTTCGGCGTGTTGGCCGCCGTCAGGCGCTCGCCGCCGCCGGCGTCGAGCCAGTTGCGCAGGCGTGCCGCGTCGGCGAATCGCGAATACTTGCCGAACGAATCGAGCAGCACCATCACCATCGGCCGGCCGTGGATCGTCGCCTGCATCACGAGGCATTCGCCCGCTTCGTTGATGAAACCCGTCTTCTGCAGACCGATGTCCCACGAGCCGTTGCCGCGGATCAGCGCGTTCGTGCTGTTGTAGGCGAGATTGCGCTTGCCCGTGTACACCTCGTAGCTGCGATCGGTCGAGAACTGACGGATCATCGGGTACTGGTACGCCGCATTGACCATCTTCACCAGATCGCGCGCGCTCGACACGTTCGAGCTCGACAGGCCGGTCGAATTCTCGAAATGGGTATCGGTCATGCCGAGCGACTTCGCCTTCGCGTTCATCGCGGCGATAAACGCCGGACGACCGCCCGGGTAATAACGCGACAACGCGGCGGCCGCGCGGTTTTCCGACGCCATCAGCGCGATGTGCAGCATGTCTTCACGCGACAGCACCGAGCCGACCGACAGGCGCGAGCCCGTGCCCTTCTCGTAGTCGCGGTCTTCGTCGGTGACTTCGATCTGGTCGGCCATCGGCGCCTTCGAGTCGAGCACGACCATCGCCGTCATCAGCTTCGAGATCGACGCGATCGGCACGACGGCGTGCGAATTCTTGTCGAACAGCGGCTCGCCGGTGTTCTGGTCGACGACGTACGCGACGCTCGAACGCAGCGCGAGTGCGTCCGGCGTATCGTGCAGGCCGAACGCCTGGCCGACGCTCTGCCGGCGCGGCTGGAACGCGACCTTGCGAACCGCGCCGTGATGGCCGGCACGCACGCTGTTCGCCGCGAGCGTCACGCGCTTGCGCGACGCCTTTGCGCGCGGCGCATCGGCCGCGGCGACCTTGGCGGATTTGTCGGAGGTGGCCTTGGCCGACTTCTTCTTCGCGGACGAAGCAGGAGCGACAGCCTTTTTCTTGGCGGCTTGTTGGGTCTTCGCAGTGGCGGCAAAGGCGTCAGCGGGCGTGACGGACGCGGTGGTCGCCAGCAAGGCGACAGCGACCGACACAGCCGTGCCGAGCGTCATGCTCTGCAACAATCTGCGCGGTGAAAACGATTCGGCTTTCATTGGGGTCTGGACAAAGCGGGCGGGAGGTTTCCGCAAGTGTAGTTAAAGCTGAAAAAAAGAGCAATATTAGGCACTTACCGATCGTCGTTAAACCGGAATGTAAGGGTTGGCCAACCTCTGACCAATGAACCCTCCCGCTCCCATCGAAAAAATTCATGGGATGCGCTGCCCGACAGTACCCGTCTCCCGATTACACACGGTTAATTGAGATAACGTCACTTCGGAGGCGATTTAAAGCGGGGAAACTACGTATCCGGCGCTCGGGGTGCCTGGGAGCCGGTCTCGGCCGTGGCGGCGGCACGTCGCCACGGTACGCGCATCGAAACGGCGCGTTTTCGACAGGAACAGAAGGATAACGTTCCATGACCCTGTCAGGTTTACCTGTGCATGATCATGGTGCGCCGCGTGCGCCCCGCGTCCGTGCGCACCATCTGGGAGACGCGCATGAAACCGATTCCGAACGGGCACGATAACTTGTTGTTTTATCGATAATTTGTCGCGATTGTGCAACGCACAAAAAACACTTGACATCCGTTTTCTCTGCCCTAAAATAGGCCTCATTGCTGCGTTGCACAAAGCACGCGCATCCGAGGTTCCCCGTCGTAGTGCCCTTTACCCTGCGATCGACGCGATCGCTTTTCAGGAGCTGGACATGTCCTTGCTGACCCCCGAGCAAATCGCCGCTGCACAGAAAGCCAACCTCGAAAGCCTGTTCGGTCTGACGACCAAGGCGTTCGAAGGCGTCGAGAAGCTGATCGAACTCAACCTGCAGGTCGTGAAGTCGACGCTGGCCGAAGGCCAGGAAAACGCACAGCGCCTGCTGTCGGTGAAGGACGCACAGGAACTGATCGCACTGCAAGCCAGCCTGTCGCAGCCGGTCGCGGAAAAGGTGCTGTCGTACGGCCGTCACCTGTACGAAATCGCATCGTCGACGCAAGCCGAGTTCGCGAAGGTTGCAGAAGCGCAATTCGAAGAGCAGAACAAGAAGGTCCAGGCACTCGTCGACAACGTCGCGAAGAACGCCCCGGCTGGTTCGGAAACGGCTGTCGCCGCACTGAAGTCGGCACTGAACGCTGCGAACACCACGTACGAAACGGTTCAGAAGGCCACGAAGCAAGCCGTCGAAATCGCTGAAACGAACTTCAACGCTGCTGCTGCCGTCGCAACGAAGGCTGCTACCGCCGCTGCCGCACGTCGTTCGAGCAAGCCGGCCGCGTAAGCGTCCCCTGCTCCTGAAAGAGCCGCGCACAGCGCGGCTTTTTCGTTTCTGGCGCCGCACTACGCCGGAATCGCCAAGCCGCCTGACTTGCCCGAACGGTCGTTTGAGCATCGGCCGCCAGCAAAAGAAAACGCCGCCGCCCGGATGGCCCGGGAGGCGGCGTTTTTTGTGGCCGGCAACATGCCGGCTCCGCTCGCGTTACTTCTTGCGCTGCGGCGGCAGGTCCGTGCAGACGCCTTCGTACAGTTCGGCGGCCATGCCGACCGATTCGCCGAGCGTCGGGTGCGGATGAATCGTCTTGCCGATGTCTTCCGCGTCCGCGCCCATCTCGACGGCGAGGCACACTTCGCTGATCAGGTCGCCCGCGTTCAGGCCGACGATCGCGCCGCCGATCACCCGATGGGTTTCCTCGTCGAAGATCAGCTTCGTGAAGCCTTCGTCGCGGCCGTTCGCGATCGCGCGGCCCGATGCGGCCCACGGGAACACGGCCTTGCCGTACTTGATGCCTTCGGCCTTGCACTGGTCTTCCGTCTTGCCGGCCCACGCCACTTCCGGATCGGTGTACGCCACCGACGGGATCTGCAGTGCGTCGAAGTACGCCTTCTCGCCGTGCGCGGCTTCCGCTGCGACGTGGCCTTCATGCACGGCCTTGTGCGCGAGCATCGGCTGGCCGACGATGTCGCCGATCGCGAAGATGTGCGGGACGTTCGTGCGCATCTGCTTGTCGACGTCGATGAAGCCGCGATCCGTGACGGCGACGCCTGCCTTGTCGGCGCCGATCTTCTTGCCGTTCGGGCTGCGGCCCACCGCGACGAGCACGAGGTCGTAGCGCTGCGCTTCCGCTGGCGCCTTCTCGCCCTCGAACTTCACGTAGATGCCGTCTTCCTTCGCTTCCGCGCCGATCGTCTTGGTCTTCAGCATCACGTTGCCGAAGCGCTTCGCGTTGTACTTTTCCCAGACCTTCACGAGATCGCGGTCCGCGCCCATCATCAGGCCGTCCATCATTTCGACGACGTCGATCTCGGCGCCGAGCGTCGAGTACACCGTCGCCATTTCGAGGCCGATGATGCCGCCGCCGATCACGAGCATGCGCTTGGGCAGCTGGCGCAGTTCGAGTGCACCGGTCGAATCGACGACGCGCGGGTCTTCCGGCATGAACGGCAGCTTCACGGCCTGCGAGCCCGCCGCGATGATCGCCTGCTTGAACTTGACGACCTTCTTGCCGTTTTCGCCCTGCACTTCCATGTGGAACGGATCGACGAATGCGCCGACGCCCGTGACTACTTCGACCTTGCGCGCCTTGGCCATGCCGGCGAGGCCCGTCGTCAGCTTCTTGACGACGCCGCCCTTGAAGTCGCGCAGCTTGTCGAGATCGACTTCCGGCTTGCCGAACGTGATGCCGTGCGACGCGAGCGCCGCGGCTTCCTCGACGACGAGCGACGTATGCAGCAGTGCTTTCGACGGGATGCAGCCGACGTTCAGGCACACGCCGCCGAGCGTCGAGTAGCGTTCGACGAGCACGGTCTTCATGCCGAGGTCGGCTGCGCGGAACGCGGCCGAGTAGCCGCCGGGGCCGGCGCCGAGCACGAGCATGTCGCATTCGATGTCGGCGGCACCGCTGTAGCTGCCGGCTTGCGGCGCGGGCGCCGGGGCGGCTGCGGCCGGTGCCGGCGCAGTTGCCGCGGGCTTCGGCGCTTCGGGTGCTTTCGCGGGCGCGGCGGCGCCTGCCGATGCTTCGACGATGGCGATGACGGTGCCTTGCGAGACTTTCTCGCCGGCCTTGACCTTGACTTCCTTGACGGTGCCGGCGACGTCGCTGGGCACTTCCATGGAGGCTTTGTCCGATTCGAGCGTGATGAGCGTTTGCTCTTTTTCGATCACGTCGCCCGGCTTCACGTTGACTTCGATGACATCGACGCCGCTGAAATCGCCGATATCCGGAACCTTGACTTCGATGAGACTCATTACTGTCCCCTTCTTGATTAGCTGCAGACAGAGAGGGAGAAACCCGCGGAAGAACCCACTACTGCGACTACGGCCTGACAAGAGAACGTGACGTTGGGCAGGACCACCTTTGCCGTCCGCCCAAGGACGCGCCTTTCTTTTGGTTACTTTTCTTTGGAAGACAAAGAAAAGTGACCGCCGCCCCGCGCAGGGGCGACGCTAATAGACCGTTAGCGCAACAGGTTCAACGACAAGAGCGTGGAGAACCAACCAAAAACCACGCCCCCGCGAGCCCCACCCCGCTCATCAAAGAATGATGCGACGGAAATCCGCGAGCAACGCGCTGAGATACGCATTGAACCGCGCGGCTTCCGCGCCATCGATCACGCGATGGTCATACGACAGCGACAGCGGCAGCGTCAGACGCGGCACGAACTGCTTGCCGTCCCACACCGGCTTCATCTGGCCGCGCGACAACCCGAGGATCGCGACTTCCGGCGCATTGATGATCGGCGTGAAGTGGGTGCCGCCGATCCCGCCGAGCGACGAGATCGAGAAGCAACCGCCCTGCATCTGGTCCGGCTTCAGCTTGCCGTCGCGTGCGGCCTTCGACAGCTCGGCCATTTCCTTCGCGATATCGACGAGCCCCTTCTTGTCCGCATCGCGGATCACCGGCACGACGAGGCCGTTCGGCGTGTCCGCGGCAAAACCGATGTGGTAGTACTGCTTGAACACCAGGTTGTCGCCGTCGAGGCTCGCGTTGAAGGTCGGGAATTTCTTCAGCGCGGCGACGACCGCCTTGATCACGAACGCGAGCATCGTGAACTTCACGCCCGCCTTTTCGTGCTCCTTGTTCAGCTGCACGCGCAGCGCTTCGAGCTCGGTGATGTCCGCTTCGTCGTTGTTCGTGACGTGCGGGATCATCACCCAGTTGCGATGCAGGTTCGCGCCCGAGATCTTCTTGATGCGCGACAGCGGCTTCGCCTCGAACGGGCCGAACTTCGAGAAGTCGACCTTCGGCCACGGCAGCAGGTTCAGCTCGCCGCCGCCGGCCGGCGCGGCTGCCGCGCCCGGTGCCGCGCGCTGGCCGGTCATCACGCCCTTCACGAAGCCCGTGACGTCTTCCTTCGTGATGCGGCCCTTCGGACCCGAGCCCTGCACGCGCGCGACTTCGACGCCGAGTTCGCGCGCGAACTTGCGTACCGACGGCGATGCGTGGCTGGCGCGGTATTCGCCCGACGGTGCCGCGGCCGGAGCCGGCGCAGCAGCGGCCGGTGCGGCCTTCGCGGGTGCCGGAGCGGGTGCTGCCGGCGCCGGCGCTGCAGCGGCGGGCGCCGGTGCGCTCGCCTGCGGTGCGGCAGCCGCTGCACCTGCGGCTTCGAGCAGCACGATCAGCGTGCCTTCCGACACCGAATCGCCCACCTTGACCTTGATTTCCTTCACGACGCCCGCTGCCGGGCTCGGCACGTCCATCGTCGCCTTGTCCGACTCGAGCGTGACGAGCGACTGTTCCTTCTCGACCGTGTCGCCGACCTTCACGCCGATCTCGATCACCGGCACGTCCTTGTAGTCGCCGATGTCAGGTACCTTCACTTCGAGCGTGCCGCCGGCGGCTGCCGGTGCGGCAGCCGGTGCCGCTGCGGCCGGAGCAGGCGCTGCCGCCGGAGCCGGTGCTGCGGCCGGCGCGGCCGCGCCGTTGGCCTGCGCCGCGGCGCCGCCTTCGAGCAGGATGATCAGCGAGCCTTCCGACACGGAATCGCCCACCTTGACCTTGATTTCCTTCACGACGCCGCCTACCGGGCTCGGCACGTCCATCGTCGCCTTGTCCGACTCGAGCGTGACGAGCGACTGCTCCGGCTCGACCGTGTCGCCGACCTTCACGCCGATCTCGATCACCGGCACGTCCTTGTAATCGCCGATATCCGGCACCTTCACTTCGATCGCTTGACTCATCTGTTTCTGTCTCCATGACCGCGCGCGCTTCTCGCGGAAGCGGCGCGCGGCATCACACGGCGTGTGCGTTAAACGGTCATCGGGTTGGGCTTCGACGGATCGAGGTTGTACTTGGCGATCGCTTCCGCGACCACCTTGCGCTCGATCGTGCCCTCGTCGGCCAGCGCGTTGAGCGCGGCGACGGTGACCCAGTGACGGTCGACTTCGAAGAAGTGACGCAGCTTCTCGCGGGTATCCGAGCGGCCGAAACCGTCGGTGCCCAGCACGACGAAGCGGCGATCGATCTGGCCGCGGATCTGGTCGACCAGCGCGCGAACGTAGTCGGTCGATGCGATGACCGGGCCCTGCGTGTCCTTCAGGCACTTCTGCACGTGCGACAGGCGACGCTCCTCGGTCGGATGGAGCAGGTTCCAGCGCTCGACCTGGTGGCCTTCACGCGCCAGCTCGGTGAAGCTCGGCACGCTCCACAGGTCGGCGGCGACGCCCCAGTCGTTCTTCAGCAGGTCGGCGGCAGCGATCACTTCGTTGAAGATCGTGCCCGCGCCGAGCAGCTGGACGCGCGGCGCCTTCTTGTCGGCGTCGGCCTTCCTGAACGCGTACATGCCCTTGATGATGTCGGCCGCCACGTGCTCGCCCTGCGGAATCGCCGGGTGCTCGTAGTTCTCGTTCATCACCGTGATGTAGTAGTACACGTCTTCCTGGTCCTGCACCATGCGGCGCAGGCCGTCCTGGACGATCACGGCGAGCTCGTAGCCAAACGTCGGGTCGTAGCTCACGCAATTCGGCACCGATGCCGCCCACAGGAGCGAGTGGCCGTCTTCGTGCTGCAGGCCTTCGCCGTTCAGCGTCGTGCGGCCCGCGGTACCGCCGAGCAGGAAGCCGCGCGAACGCATGTCGCCCGCGGCCCATGCCAGGTCGCCGATCCGCTGGAAGCCGAACATCGAATAGAAGATGTAGAACGGCACCATGATCTCGCCGTGCGTCGAGTACGACGTCGCCGCCGCGATCCAGTCGCACATGCCGCCCGCTTCGTTGATGCCTTCCTGCAGGATCTGGCCGGTTTCCGATTCCTTGTAGAACATCAGCTGGTCGGAATCTTCCGGCACGTACTTCTGGCCCTGCTGGTTCCAGATACCGATCTGGCGGAACAGGCCTTCCATGCCGAACGTACGCGATTCGTCCGGGACGATCGGCACGACGCGCTTGCCGAGCGCCTTGTCCTTCAGCAGGATGTTCAGGATCCGTACGAACGCCATCGTCGTCGAGATCTCGCGGCCTTCGCCCGTGCCCTTCAGCAGCGGCTCGAACGCGTCGAGCGCCGGCACCGGCAGCGACGTCGCCTTCTCGCGGCGATGCGGCAGGTAGCCGCCGAGATCCATGCGCTGCTTGCGCATGTATTCGAGTTCCTTCGAGCCTTCCTCGAACTTCAGGTACGGCACGTCGGCGATCTGCTCGTCGGTGATCGGCAGGCGGAACTGGTCACGGAACTTCTTCAGTTGCTCGACCGGCAGCTTCTTCTGCTGGTGCGTGATGTTCATCGCCTGGCCCGACTCGCCCATCCCGTAGCCCTTGATGGTCTTCGCGAGAATGACGGTCGGCGCACCCTTCGTGTTCGTGGCTTCGTGGAACGCCGCGTAGATCTTGTGCGGATCGTGGCCGCCGCGGTTCAGCGCCCAGATGTCGTCGTCGGACCAGTCGGCGACGAGCGCCTTCAGTTCAGGCGTGTTGAAGAAGTGCTCGCGCACGAACGCGCCCGACTCCGACTTGTACGTCTGGTACTCGCCGTCGACGACTTCCATCATGCGGCGCATCAGCGCGCCCGTCTTGTCGCGTGCGAACAGCGCATCCCAGCGGCTGCCCCAGATGACCTTGATCACGTTCCAGCCGGCACCGCGGAATTCCGATTCCAGTTCCTGGATGATCTTGCCGTTACCGCGCACCGGGCCGTCGAGACGCTGCAGGTTGCAGTTGATCACGAACACGAGGTTGTCGAGCTTTTCGCGGCTCGCCATCCCGATCGCGCCGAGCGATTCCGGCTCGTCCGTCTCGCCGTCGCCGAGGAATGCCCACACCTTGCGGCCTTCCGTCTTCGCGATGCCGCGCGCTTCCAGATACTTCATGAAACGTGCCTGGTAGATCGCCATGATCGGGCCGAGGCCCATCGACACGGTCGGGAACTGCCAGAAGTCCGGCATCAGCCACGGGTGCGGGTACGACGAAATGCCGTTGCCGTCGACTTCCTGGCGGAAGTTGTCGAGCTGCTCTTCCTTCAGGCGGCCGAGCAGGAATGCGCGCGAGTACACGCCCGGCGACGAGTGGCCCTGCACGAACACGAGATCGCCGCCGTGCTGCTCGGACGCTGCGTGCCAGAAGTGGTTGTAGCCGACGTCATAGAGCGTCGCGGCCGACGCGAACGACGCGATGTGGCCGCCGACGTTCGTGTCCTTGCCTGCACGCAGCACCATCGCCAGCGCGTTCCAGCGCGTGTACGAACGGATGCGGTGCTCGATGTCCTGGTCGCCCGGGATCTTCGCCTGGGCTTCGACCGGGATCGTGTTGATGTACGGGGTATTGGCGGAGAACGGCAGGTGTTCGCCGTGCATGCGGGCGAACTCGATCTGCTTTTCGATCAGGTAATGCGCGCGGCCGGTGCCCACGGAGGAGATCACGCCATCGAGCGACTCCAGCCACTCGACGGTTTCTTGCGGGTCGTCGTCACGTTCGGCGGCGACATATTTCATCACTTCGTTCGGTACAGCGGACATTCTCGTCTCCTGGGTCCTGGAATGTGAGGATCGCTCTCGTGCAGACGACGCGACGCGACCGGCTGCGGGCAAGCTCCAGCGGATTGTAATGAGCGTGCGCGGGCCTGCGCAACAAAATTTTCGAATTGTGAGATCTTTTCTCGCAATACGAAATATTGCTGCGCTGCACCCATATTTCGGGGCTCTCCGGCGCGTCCCGGCGGAACAAATCCGTTTCCGTTCAACATATCCGGTATAGGTTTTCCATGTATTGCGCTGCGCTACAATCCTGCCATGTTGACCGATCGGCTTTTCGCACGCTCGGCGCGACCGTCGGGCCCGCCGGCGGAGTCGCAGCCGTCCCGTTGGCACCACGGACCGTGGTGGTCCAATTCCTATTTGCTGACGCCACTGCTGTCGATCCTCGTGTTCCTGGTGGTGATGAGCCTCATCCTGTGGAGCCTCAACCGCCGCGAACAGCAGCAGCAGGAAGACACCCTCTTCCGGAACGTCGCGTGGGCGCAGCAGCAGATCCGCCTGTCGATGACGGGCGCGCAGGAACAGCTCCAGGCAGTGTCGCGCGACCTCGCGTCCGGCCGTCTCGACCAGAACGCGTTCCAGATGGCCGTCGCGGACGTGATGCAGACGCACCCGGAAATCCTCTACCTGAACTGGTACACGTCGCCCGGCGTACAGCGCTGGCCGACCGTGCATCCGCCGCTGCTCGGCCAGCGGCTCGCGAAGCCCGGCGAAGCGCAGATGCAGGACGCCGTGCGCGGCGCGTACGACGAGGCGCGCAGCACGCGGCGCCAGGCCTATTCGCCGCTGATCTACGACGACTTCGGCAACGGCTTCATCACGCTGCAGACGCCCGTCATGCGCGGCGACCGCGAGTACCTCGGCTCGATCGCCGCGGTGTTCTCGGTCGAAGGCATCCTGAAGCACGACATTCCGCAGGAACTGTCGTCGAAGTACAAGATCTCGATCACCGACGCGAACAACCGCGAGCTGTCGTCCACGTCGACGCGCCCGCGCCTGCCGCGCGACTCGCACTACGACCTGCCGCTCGATCCGCCCGGTCAGGGGCTGACCGTGCGCGTGTACGCATTCCCGCAGCTCACGAACCTCACCAACAACACGCTCGTATGGCTCGTGGCGGGCCTGTCGTGCTTCGTGCTGTGGAGCCTCTGGAGCCTGTGGAAGCACACGCGCCAGCGCTTCGAGGCGCAGCAGGCGCTGTACGCGGAGGCGTTCTTCCGCCGCGCGATGGAGAATTCGGTGCTGATCGGCATGCGCGTGCTCGACATGCACGGCCGCATCACGCACGTGAACCCCGCGTTCTGCCGGATGACGGGCTGGGACGAAACCGACCTCGTCGGCAAGGTCGCGCCGTTCCCGTACTGGCCGCGCGACGCTTACCCGGAAATGCAGCGCCAGCTCGACATGACGCTGCGCGGCAAGGCGCCGAGCTCGGGCTTCGAGCTGCGCGTGCGGCGCAAGAACGGCACGCTGTTCCATGCGCGCCTGTACGTGTCGCCGCTGATCGACAGTTCGGGCCGCCAGACCGGCTGGATGTCGTCGATGACCGACATCACCGAGCCGAAGCGCGCGCGCGAGGAACTCGCGGCCGCGCACGAGCGCTTCACGACGGTGCTCGAAAGCCTCGACGCCGCGGTGTCGGTGCTGGCCGCCGACGAAGCCGAGCTGCTGTTCGCGAACCGCTACTACCGCCACCTGTTCGGCATTCGCCCGGACGGCCATCTCGAGCTGTCGGGCGGCGGCTTCGACCGCGCGCAGGCATCGTCCGACTCGATCGACATGGTCGACGCGTTCGCGGGCCTGCCGGCCGCCGCGCTGACGAGCAGCACGGCCGATGCGCAGGAGGTGTACGTCGAGAGCATCCAGAAGTGGTTCGAGGTGCGCCGCCAGTACATCCAGTGGGTGGACGGCCACCTCGCGCAGATGCAGATCGCGACCGACATCACGACCCGCAAGAAGGCGCAGGAGCTCGCGCACCAGCAGGAAGAGAAGCTGCAGTTCACGAGCCGATTGATGACGATGGGTGAAATGGCGTCGTCGATTGCTCACGAATTGAACCAGCCGCTCGCCGCGATCAACAACTACTGCTCGGGCACGCTCGCGCTCGTCAAGAGCGGCCGCGGCACGCCCGAGACGCTGCAGCCCGCGCTGGAAAAGACCGCGCAGCAGGCGCTGCGCGCCGGGATGATCGTCAAGCGGATCCGCGAATTCGTGAAGCGCAGCGAGCCGAAGCGCCAGCCGGCCCGGGTCGCGGACATCGTCGCCGACGCGGTCGGGCTCGCTGAAATCGAGGCCAGGAAGCGCAGGATCCGGATCGTCACGGAAATCCTCGCAAGAATGCCTATTATTTATGTCGACCCCGTGCTGATCGAGCAGGTGCTCGTGAACCTGATGAAGAACGCGGCCGAGGCGATGGCCGACGTGAAGCCGGCGTCGGCGGACGGCGTGATCCGCGTCATCGCCGACATCGAGGCGGGATTCGTCGACATCCGCGTGATCGACCAGGGCCCGGGCGTCGACGAAGCGACCGCCGAGCGCCTGTTCGAACCGTTTTACAGCACCAAGTCCGATGGCATGGGCATGGGGCTGAACATCTGCCGTTCGATCATCGAATCGCATCGGGGGCGTCTGTGGGTGGTCAACAACGTCGAGCCGGATGGCCGCATTTCCGGCGCGACGTTCCACTGCAGCCTGCCCATTGGGGAACCCGCTGATCTCGGCCAAGGGGGGCGCGAGGCATCGGCATCACATACCGTTACGGGAGAACTATGAATAGCCCTGTCACCACCACTCAGGAAACCGTCTTCGTCGTCGACGACGACGAGGCCGTACGGGACTCGCTGCGCTGGCTGCTGGAGGCGAACGGCTATCGCGTGCAATGCTTCTCGAGCGCCGAGCAGTTCCTCGATGCGTACCAGCCGGCGCAGCAGGCCGGCCAGATCGCGTGCCTGATCCTCGACGTGCGGATGTCGGGCATGAGCGGTCTCGAGCTGCAGGAACGCCTGATCGCCGACAATGCCGCGCTGCCGATCATCTTCGTCACGGGTCACGGCGACGTGCCGATGGCCGTGTCGACGATGAAAAAGGGTGCGATGGACTTTATCGAGAAACCGTTCGACGAAGCCGAGCTGCGCAAGCTCGTCGAGCGGATGCTCGACAAGGCCCGAAGCGAAAGCAAGAGCGTCCAGGAGCAGCGTGCCGCGAGCGAACGCCTGTCGAAGCTGACCGCGCGCGAGCAGCAGGTGCTCGAACGGATCATCGCGGGCCGCCTGAACAAGCAGATCGCCGACGATCTCGGCATCAGCATCAAGACGGTCGAAGCGCACCGCGCGAACATCATGGAAAAGCTCAACGTCAATACGGTGGCCGACCTGCTGCGCCTCGCGCTGTCGAAGAAGCAGGCCTGAGCGGCGCGCGCGGCTCCGGGCAGCCCTGCCCGGCCGGCCGCACCATCGGCTACCGCGCCGCGCGATGCGGCCCACTCGCGCGGCATGGCCCGGCGCTTCCTCCCGGAGCGCCGGCACCGGCGCCATGACGCTTTCCTTGTATTCACTGTCGGACGACGGCAGGCGACCGGTATAATTGCGTGCTTTGCTGCGGCGCTTCGCGTGCCGCACGCCCGCATTCCAACTTCCCGGCAGGACCACCACCATGACAGCCCTCCTCATCGACGGCAACGCCCTCTCGAAGACCTTGCGCGCGCAGGCCGCCGAACGCGCCGCCGCCCTGACCGCACGCGGCCACCAGCCCGGTCTCGCGGTGATCCTCGTCGGCGCCAACCCGGCGAGCGAAGTCTACGTGCGCAACAAGATCAAGGCGTGCGAGGACAACGGCTTCTTCTCGCTGAAGGATGCGTACCCGGCCACGCTATCGGAAGCCGACCTGCTCGCGCGCATCGACGAGCTGAACCGCGACCCGAAGATTCACGGCATCCTCGTCCAGCTGCCGCTGCCCGCGCACATCGACAGCCACAAGGTGATCGAGGCGATCGCGCCGGAGAAGGACGTCGACGGCTTCCACATCGCGAACGCCGGCGCGCTGATGACCGGCAAGCCGCTGTTCCGGCCGTGCACGCCGTACGGCGTGATGAAGATGTTCGAGGCGCACGACATCCCGCTGCAGGGTGCGAACGCGGTCGTGATCGGCCGCTCGAACATCGTCGGCAAGCCGATGGCGATGATGCTGCTCGACGCCGGCGCGACCGTGACGATCTGCCACAGCAAGACGCGTGACCTCGCCGCGCATACGCGGCAGGCCGATGTCGTGGTCGCCGCGGTCGGCAAGCGCAACATCCTGACCGCCGACATGGTGAAGCCCGGCGCGACGGTGATCGACGTCGGCATGAACCGCGACGATGCGGGCAAGCTGTGCGGCGACGTCGACTTCGCGGGCGTGAAGGAAGTGGCCGGCCACATCACGCCGGTGCCGGGCGGCGTCGGCCCGATGACCATCACGATGCTGCTGATCAACACGATCGAAGCCGCCGAGCGCGCGGCCGACGCAGCCGCCTGACCCTGCCCGTTCAGCCGGCGTGCGGTTCCGCGCGCCGGCGCCTCGCCGGCTGCACCTCGCCGGCCACCCCATCCCGCATTCGACCCCGCACCAATCGCGTCGTTAGAAACTAACGATTGGAAAGCGCGCGATGCGCCCCAATAATGTCGATATCGGGCGCCGCGCTGCCGTGCGCGCCTTACCCTTTTCACTCCGGTTCATCCGGCAACAGACAGGGAGTCTTATGTCCGCCAGCGCCAACACCAACCCGCTTCTCGACTTCTCGGGCCTGCCCCGCTTCGGCGAGATCCGCCCGGAACACGTGACGCCCGCGCTCGACACGCTGCTCGATGCCGCCAGCCGCGCGGTCGAGACGGCAAGCGCCGCCGCGACGCCGGCAACCTGGGCGGATGTCGTCGAGACGGTCGAGCACGCGACGGAGCCGCTCGGTCGCGCGTGGGGCATCGTCGGCCACCTGAACGCGGTCGCCGATACGCCCGAACTGCGAGCCGCCTACGGCGAAAACCTGCCGCGCGTGACCGAATTCTGGTCGAGCGTCGGCCAGAACCTCGCGCTGTACGAGAAGTACAAGGCGATCGCCGCGAGTGCCGAATACGCAACGCTGTCCACCGAACGCAAAAAGATCCTCGACAACGCGCTGCGTGATTTCCGCCTGTCGGGCGCCGAGCTGCCCGAGGACCAGAAGCCGCGCTTCGCCGAACTGCAGGAACAGCAGGCCGCGCTGTCGAAGGCCTTCTCCGATCACGTGCTCGACGCGACCAACGCGTACGCGTACATCGTGCAGGACGACGCCGAACTGGCCGGACTGCCCGGCGACGCGATCGAGGCCGCCCGCGAAGCCGCTCAGAAGGACGGCAAGGAAGGCTGGAAATTCACGCTGCACTTCCCGTCGTACTTCCCGGTGCTGCAATACGCCGACAACCGCGCGCTGCGCGAGACGCTCTACCGCGCCTATGCGACGCGCGCGTCGGAACTCGGGCCGCAGTACGGCGACGGCAAGGCCGAATGGGACAACACGGCGATCGTCGCCGATGCGCTGAAGCTGCGCCGCGAAGAGGCGCAGATGCTCGGCTACCGCAACTTCGCCGAAGTGTCGCTCGCGCCGAAGATGGCCGAATCGCCGCAGCAGGTGATCGCGTTCCTCGAGGATCTCGCAACGCGCGCACGCCCGCACGCGGACAAGGACTGGGACGAGCTGCGCACGTTCGCCGCGAAGGAACTCGGCCTCGCCGAACTCGCGCCGTGGGACGTCGCATACGCGGCCGAGAAGCTGCGCCAGCAGCGCTACGCGTTCTCGGAAAACGAGGTCAAGCAGTACTTCCCGGAGCCGGCCGCGCTGAAGGGCCTGTTCACCGTCACCGAGACGCTGTTCGGCGTCCAGATCAAGCCGGACGATGCGCCGGTGTGGCACAAGGACGTGCGCTTCTTCCGCGTCGAGAACCGCGACGGCTCGCTCGTCGCGCAGTTCTATCTCGACCTGTACGCGCGCGAAGGCAAGCGCGGCGGTGCGTGGATGGACGACGCGCGGTCGCGCGCGAAGCGCGGCAGCACCGTGCAGACGCCGGTCGCGTACCTGACCTGCAACTTCTCGGCACCGGTCGGCGGCAAGCCCGCATGCTTCACGCACGACGAAGTCATCACGCTGTTCCATGAATTCGGTCACGGGCTGCACCACATGCTCACGCGCGTCGACGAGCTCGGCGTGTCGGGCATCAACGGCGTCGAATGGGATGCCGTCGAGCTGCCGTCGCAGTTCATGGAAAACTTCTGCTGGGAATGGGACGTGCTGTCGTCGATGTCGTCGCATGTCGATACAGGCGCCGCGCTGCCGCGCGAGCTGTTCGACAAGATGATCGCCGCGAAGAACTTCCAGAGCGGGCTGGGCACGCTGCGCCAGATCGTGTTCTCGATGTTCGACATGCTGCTGCACGTCGACTTCGATCCGGCAGGCGCCACCGGCGTGACCGCATTCGCGCGCGAGATCAACGAACGCTATCACGTGATTCCGCAAGCCGCGTTCTCGCGCTGGCCGAACACGTTCAGCCACATCTTCGCGGGCGGCTACGCGGCCGGCTACTACAGCTACAAGTGGGCCGAGGTGCTGTCGGCCGATGCGTACGCGGCGTTCGAGGAGGCGGCCGCCGCGAGCGGCAGCGTGCTCGACGCAGCGACCGGCACGCGCTATCGACGCGAAATCCTCGAGGTCGGCGGCAGCCGCCCGGCGATGGACTCGTTCAAGGCGTTCCGCGGCCGCGAGCCGCAGATCGATGCGCTGCTGCGCCACAACGGGATGGCCGCACCTGCGCACTGAGCGCCCGCTGTCCGGCTCGTCCGGCTGCATCGAAAGGCACCGCCGCGGCGGTGCCTTTTTTCATGGTGCCGGGGGTTCGTCGGCTGCGTCGCCGGCGTGTCCGGTTTCGTCGTCGAACAGCAAGAACTGCCCGTGGCGCTCGGCGGTATCCTCGTCGATGCGCACGCCGACGCCGAGCAGCCGCACCGCCTGCGCACGCCGTTGCAGCCCCTTCGCGAGCAGCGTGACGGCCGTATCCGCATGCGTCGCGTCGGCCACGCACTCGACCGTCGTCCGCTGGAAATCGGCGAAGCGGATCTTCACGTACAGCTTGCGGATCGACCGCGCGGCGCCCGCCCGCGCGATACGCGCGTCGAGCTGCACGACGAGGCGGCGGATTTCTTCCGCGCACTGCTCGAGCGTCGTCAGATCGGTGACGTAGGTCGTCTCGACGCTGACCGACTTGCGCTCCTGGTCGGCCTGCACCGGCCGCTCGTCGATCCCGCGCGACAATTCGTACAGCCGCCGCCCGAACGCGCCGAATTCGCGGTGCAGGTCGATCAGCGGCCAGTCGCGCAATTGCGCGCAGGTCTGGATGCCGAGCCGGTCGAGCCGCGAGGCCGTCACCTTTCCGACGCCGTGCAGCTTGCGCACCGGCAGCGCCGCGACGAATGCGTCGATCTCGTGCGGCCGCACGACGAACAGCCCGTCGGGCTTGTTCCAGTCGGACGCGATCTTCGCGATGAACTTGTTCGGCGCGACGCCGGCCGACACGGTCACGCCGACCGTATCGTGCACGCGCTGGCGGATCTCCCGCGCAATCAGCGTCGCACTGCCCTGGCACCGCTCCGACCCGCTGACGTCGAGGTACGCCTCGTCGAGCGACAGCGGCTCGACGTCGGGCGTGTAGTCGCGATAGATCGCCATGATCTGCCGCGATGCCGCGCGGTACTTGTCCATCGCGGACGGCAGGATCAGCAGGTCCGGACACTTGCGCATCGCCAGCGCCGACGACATCGCCGAATGCACGCCGTAGCGCCGCGCCTCGTAGTTGCAGGTCGCGATCACGCCGCGCTGGTCGGGCCGGCCGCCGACCGCGAGCGGCCGGTTGCGCAGCGACGGGTCGTCGCGCATCTCGACCGACGCGTAGAAGCAGTCGCAATCGCAATGAATGATCTTGCGCATGCGCGGCAGCACGTCGCCCGGCGGCGGCGCGTGCGGATCGGCAGGCGGAATGATGGTCGGGTTCACGGTGCCGATACTGTACAAAAACACAGTGCCGGTTTCAACTGTCGCGTGCGGTCGCGCCCGGCTGTGCCGTACCGGCCCGCTTTGCACGGATCGTACCGGCCGGCGCGGGCAGCGGCGCCTATACTCGTCTGCCGCAATACACGAAACGCAAAGGTGACGGATGAAGACGATCGGACTGATCGGCGGGATGAGCTGGGAATCGTCGGCCGAGTACTACCGGATGATCAATCGCCATTCGAAGGCGCTGCACGGCGGGCATCACAACGCGAAAAGCGTGCTGGTCACGGTCGATTTCGCGGAGATCGAAACGCTGCAGCGCGCGCACGACTGGGCCGCGCTCGGAGAGCGGATGGCCGGCGCCGCGCGGCAGCTCGAAGCGGCCGGCGCCGATCTCGTCGTGCTGACGACCAATACGATGCATCGCGTTCACGCCGCGATCGAAGCCGCGGTGACGCTGCCGTTCCTGCACATCGCCGATCCGACCGGCGCCGCGCTGCGTGATGCGGGCATCGAGCGCGTCGCGCTGCTGGGCACGCGCTACACGATGGAGTTGCCGTTCTACGCGGAGCGGTTGCGCGACAGGTTCGGCATGGAGGTACTCGTGCCGGACGAACGCGGGCGCGACGACGTGCACCGGATCATCTACGACGAGCTGTGCCACGGCATCATCGCGCCGGAATCGCGCGCGACGTACGTGACGATCATCGAGGAACTGGCGACACGCGGCGCCCAGGCGGTGATCCTCGGCTGCACGGAAATCACGCTGCTGATCGGCGCGGACGACTCGCCGCTGCCGGTGTTCGATACGACCGCGCTGCATGCGAAGGCGGCGGTCGAGTGGGCGGCGCAATAGCGGCGCCGCGCGCAGAAAACAAAAAACCCGGCACGGAGCCGGGTTCCTGTCGACGAAGCGCGCATCGGTCACTTGCGCTGCACATCGTCTGGTGTGCTTGGTTGCGGGGGTAGGATTTGAACCTACGACCTTCGGGTTATGAGCCCGACGAGCTGCCAGACTGCTCCACCCCGCGTCAGAGAAATAAATTATAGGGTGAGGAAGTACTCACGTCAATACTTTTGTCACAATTTCTTCCCGATTCCCCGTGACGGCGGTGCGACGCACCGCCCCGCCCCGCACGACGGGCGCGTTCGCACCGCGTGCTCGCGGTAAGATGGCGGCCTTCGCATTTACCCCGCACGCACACTCCCGTTCATGAAAATCGCCACCTGGAACGTCAACTCGCTCAACGTCCGCAAGCAGCACGTACTCGACTGGCTCGCGCAAAGCGGCACCGACGTGCTGTGCCTGCAGGAACTGAAGCTGCCGGACGAGAAATTCCCGCGCGCCGATCTTGAAGCCGCCGGCTACCGCAGCTGGTTCACGGGCCAGAAGACCTACAACGGCGTCGCGATCCTCGCGCGCGACACGTTGTCCGTCGACGAATCGGACGTCGTGCGCAACATTCCAGGCTTCGACGATCCGCAGCAGCGCGTGATCGCCGCGACGGTCGACGGCGTGCGCATCGTGTCCGCGTATTTCCCGAACGGCCAGGCGCCCGACTCGGACAAGTTCGTCTACAAGATGCAATGGCTCGACGCGCTGCAGGCGTGGCTGCGCACCGAGCTGCAGCGCTACCCGAAGCTCGCGCTGCTCGGCGACTACAACATCGCGCCGGAAGACCGCGACGTGCACGACCCCGCGAAATGGGAAGGCCAGAACCTCGTGTCGCCGCAGGAGCGCGCCCACTTCGCGCAACTGATCGAACTCGGCTTCGTCGATGCGTTCCGCCGCTTCGAACAGCCGGAGAAGACCTTCACGTGGTGGGACTACCGGATGATGGCGTTCCGCCGCAACGCGGGGCTGCGCATCGACCACGTGCTGCTGTCGCCGGCGCTCGCGCAAACCTGCACGTCGTGCGAGGTCGATCGCACGCCGCGCACGTGGGAACAGCCGTCCGACCACACGCCCGTGGTCGCGGTCGTCGGCTGACCGGGCCGCCCGCGCGCGTTCAGCGCCGCGCGGGCGCCGGCCCGAGATGGGCCCACAGGAACCCGAATTCCGCCGCGTCGGCTTCCGCGCGTTCCAGATCGTCGGCACTGCCGTGGCCGCCGTCGGTGTTCTCCCAATACCACACCCGTTCATGACCGAGCGCATGCATGCGCGCGGCCATCTTGCGCGCATGCGCGGGATGCACGCGGTCGTCGCGCGTCGACGTCGTCAGCAGCAACGGCGGATACGCGACGCCTTCGCGCACGCGGTGATACGGCGAATACGCGGCCAGCGCCGCACCTTCGTGCGGATCCTCCGGGTCGCCGTATTCGTCGAGCCACGCGGCGCCCGCGTGCAGCTTCGGATAACGCCGCATGTCGAGCAGCGGCACGCGACAGAGCACCGCGCCGAACAGCTCCGGCCGCTGCACCATGCACGCGGCAACCAGCAGCCCGCCGTTGCTGCCGCCCTCGATGCCGAGCTGAGCGGCGCTCGTCACGCCGGTCGCGGCCAGATCCTCGGCCACCGCGATGAAATCGTCGAACGAGCGCTGGCGGTGTTCGCGCTGCGCGTCGACGTGCCAGCGCGGCCCGAACTCGCCGCCGCCGCGGATGTGCGCGAACGCCATCACGCCGCCGCGCTCGAGCCATCCGATGCCGAACGCGTCGCTGTAGCCCGGCAGGTTCGGGATCGCAAAACCGCCGTAGCCCGACAGCAAACACGGCCGCGCGACGCGCGTGGCGCCTTCGGCCGGATCGAGTGCATCGCGCGGCCCGATCAGCGTGTACGGCACCATCGTGCCGTCTTGCGAGCGCGCGCTCGCGCGGCGCACGACGAGCCCCGTCGCGTCGAACTGCACCGGCGGCCGGTCGAGCAGCACGCGGCGCGACGACGCATCGTCCGCGCGGTCGGCCAGATCCGCCAGCCAGCATTCGGGCGGATCGAGATAGGTGTCGACGTCGACGTACACCTCGTCATTCAGCGTCGCCTCGACGGGCTCGACGTCGATCTGCGCGTCGCCCGCCCACTCGAACGGCCGCGCATCCCATGTCCACGTACCGTCGTCGACCTGTCGCGGTTGCCACAGCATCGTGCGGTTGTGCACGTCGTCGAGCCAGCTCGCGATCAGCGTCGTGCGCGTGTGCGTCCACGTGCATGCGGACGTCGTCGGCTGCGGCGCGAACAGCGTCGTGAGTTCGCGCGACCCGGCCAGGAACGCCTGCTCGCGGATCGCCAGCAGCGAGCCGCCCGCATGGCGCACGCCGCCGCAATCCCAGTCGAGGCGCGGCTCCAGCATGAGCCAGCCTTCCCAGAACCCGACCTCGACATGGGGCGGCACGTCGTAGCGCACCCACTCGCCCGCATCGGTCAGCCGGTACGCATGCGCGTCGAAGAAGTCGACGCTGCGCCACGCGACGTGGCGGTTGTCGATCGGATCGAACCCCGCGCCCGCGCTGATGTCGTCGGGTTCGCCGCTGAAGACGACGGGCGCATCGGCAAGCGCGGTGCCGCGAACCCAGCGCCGCGCTTCATACGGATAGCCGGCCGCGGTGGCATGCGCGTCGCCGCGATCCCAGCTCACGTAGACGGTATCGCGATCGATCCAGCCGACCGTGTGATGCCCCGGCTCGTCGATCGTGAAGCCGCCGTCGACGAAACGACGTTCGACGAGATCGAATTCGCGCACGACGACCGCGTCGGCACCGCCCGGCGACAGCGACAGCAGCGCGCGATCGCCGTCCGGATACAGGATCGCGTCCTGCTCGAACACCCACGATTCGCCCTCCTCCGCGCCGAGCGCATCGACGTCGAGCAGCGTTTCCCACGCCGGCCGGCCCGCACGCCAGTCGTCCCAGCGCGTGCGGCGCCACAGCCCCTTCGGATGGAGATCGTCCTGCCACAGGTCGTAGGCCCAGTCGCGCCAGCGGGTTGGAATCACCGGGCGTTCGCGCGGCAGGTACGCTTTCGCGAGGCGCGCCGTGAGCGCGCGATAGGCATCGTCGTCACGCAGCGCGGCGCGCGTGCGCGCGTTCTGCTCGTCGACCCACGTGCGGGCGCGCTTGCTGTCGAGCGCTTCGAGGAAACGGAATGGGTCGGCCCCGGCGGGCCAGCGGAAGGAATCGGACATTGCGGATGGGCGGAATGGCAAACGGCGTGCAAACCGCGATTATGTCCGATCGCGGCATGCGCGATGCCCGCGCATGCCGCAAATCGTGCTCAGGGCTCCAGATGGAGTTCCTGGATCTTGCGCGTGATCGTGTTGCGGCCGATGCCGAGGCGCTCCGCGGCCTCGACCTTGCGACCGCGCGTGAAGTCGAGCGCCTCGCGGATCACGGCCGCCTCGAAGCGGCGTGCAAGTTCGTCCATCACGTCGGCCGAGTTCTCGCGCAACAGCCGTGCAACCTCGGTGCGCAAACCATGCTCCCACACCGGATAGCCGGCCGGCGCGCTGCCGTTCGGCGCGGCCGCGACTGGCGCGGACGCCACCGGCGCCGTGCCCGTCACCGGTGCCGAGAGTGCCGTATCGCCACCACCGACGTGCGTGCCCGCACCTTCGCCCGCAGCGACGACCGGCGCGCCGGCCGGCACGAGGTCGGGCGGCAGGTCCTTGATCTCGACCGTCTGCGCGGGCGCCATCACGGTCAGCCAGTTCGCGAGGTTCTCGAGCTGGCGCACGTTGCCGGGAAACGCGAGCGACGTCAGGTAGGCCAGCGCCTCGTCGGACACGCGTTTCGGCTCGACGCCGAGATCACGCGCGCTCTTCTGCAGGAAGTGGCGCGTGAGCAGCGCGATGTCCTCGCTGCGCTCGCGCAGCGGCGGCAGCCGCAGCCGGATCACGTTGAGCCGGTGGTAAAGGTCTTCGCGGAACAGGCCCTGCCGCACGCGCGATTCGAGATTCTGGTGCGTCGCGGCGATCACGCGCACGTTCGCGCGCAGCGGGTTGTGCCCGCCGACCCGATAGAACTGCCCGTCCGACAGCACGCGCAACAGGCGCGTCTGCAGGTCGAACGGCATGTCGCCGATTTCGTCGAGGAACAGCGTGCCGTTCTCGGCCTGCTCGAAGCGGCCCTGCCGCGTCGACTGCGCGCCGGTGAACGCGCCGCGCTCATGGCCGAACAGCTCGGATTCGAGCAGGTCCTTCGGGATCGCCGCGGTGTTCAGCGCGATGAACGGCCCGTTCGCGCGCGGGCTGTGACGGTGCAGCGCACGCGCGACGAGCTCCTTGCCGGTGCCCGATTCGCCGGTGATCAGCACGGTCGCGGCCGAGTGCGACAGGCGGCCGATCGCGCGGAACATGTCCTGCATCGCGGGCGCCTGGCCGAGCATCTCGGGCGCCTCGGCCACGCGCTCGTCCTGCGGCACGCCGCCGCGCAGGCTTTCCTCGACGGCGCGGCGGATCAGCTCGACCGCCTTGTCGACGTCGAACGGCTTCGCGAGATATTCGAACGCGCCGCCCTGGAACGCCGCGACGGCGCTGTCGAGATCGGAGAACGCCGTCATGATGATGACGGGCAGGCCCGGCAGGCGCTCGTGCATCGCCTGCAGCAACTCGAGGCCCGAGCCGCCCGGCATCCGGATGTCGGATACGAGCACCTGCGGCGTCTCGTGGTCGAGCGCGGCCAGCGCTTCGCGCACGTTCGCGAAGCTCTTCGTCGCGAAGCTGTCCCGGGCAAGCGCCTTTTCAAGCACCCAGCGGATCGATTGGTCGTCGTCTACTATCCAGATCGGCTTCATAGGTCGGTCAGATATTGGTGAATCCGGTGAATCGCCATGCCGCCGCTCAATGATCGAGCGGCAGCAGGATCTGAAATTCGGTACGTCCGGGCCGGCTTTCGACCTCGATCGTCCCGTCGTGCTGCTGCACGAACGTCTGCGCGAGCGTCAGGCCGAGGCCGCTGCCGTCGTCGCGCCCGGACACGAGCGGGTAGAAGATCCGGTCGCGGATGTCTTCCGGGATGCCGGGCCCGTTGTCGATCACGTGCAAGTCCAGTGCCAGCCGGTACAGGCGCTTCGCGATCGTCACCTTGCGCGCGATGCGCGTGCGCAACTCGATCTTCGCGTCGCCCTGCGCGATCCGTTCGCGCAGCGCCTGCGCCGCGTTGCGCACGATGTTGAGCAGCGCCTGGATCAGTTGCTCCTTGTCGCCGCGCAGGTCCGGCACGCTCACGTCGTAGTCGCGCTCGATCGTGAGCCCGCGCGGGAATTCCGCGAGCATCACCGCGCGCACGCGTTCGCATACTTCATGAATGTTCACGTCGCCGACGATGTGCGGATGCCGGTGCGGCTCCAGCAACCGGTCGACGAGCGTCTGCAGGCGGTCGGACTCCTTGATGATCACCTGCGTGTATTCGCGCAACTCGCCGCGCTCGCGCTCGCCGAGTTCGAATTCGAGCAGCTGGGCTGCGCCGCGAATGCCGCCGAGCGGATTCTTGATCTCGTGCGCGAGGTTGCGGATCAGCTGCTTGTTGACCGCGGTCAGGTCGTGGATGCGCTCCTCGCGATCGGTGCGCGACTGCCGTTCGTTCTCGAACAGCTCGACGAGCACGAAATCGGGCGCGGTCTCGAGGAAGCCGACGATCGCGTGCACGTGCAGCGGTTCGCGGCCGGGCCGGTCGAGCACGGTATCGAGGTGCGTCGCGTGAAAGCGTTCCTCGCCGATCGCGGTGATCGTCGACGCCAGTTCGTTCGCGTTCGGAAAAATCTCGCCCCACGGCCGCTGCGCGAGCTGCCGGCGCGAGATGTCGAGCATCGCCTCCGCGGACGGGTTCGCGAACGCGATCCGCAGCGTCTTGCGGTCGAGCACGAGCACGACCGTCGGCAGCGCTTCCAGCCCCGCCAGCAGGCCCGAGCGTGCGAGCCGCTCGTCGTCCGTCAGTCGCTCGGGCTGCCCCGTTTTCGCCTTGATCAGATTCTTCAGAACCATCTGCGTGCTTGTCGCGCCTCAACGGGCCAGAAAAGGAAAATCACCGGAACAAAAAAGGGACGGCTGAACGCCGCCCCTTTCAGACTCCGCCGCCCCCGCCGCCAACCGCGCGGCGGGAACGAACCGGCAAAACGGCGCTGAATCGAAGCGCCATCGCCGATTACAGCGAGTAGTACATCTCGAACTCGATCGGGTGCGTCGTCATGCGGAACTTCGCCAGCTCCTGCTCCTTCAGCGCGAGGTACGCGTCGATCATGCCGTCCGTGAACACGCCGCCGCGCGTCAGGAACTCGCGATCCTTGTCGAGCGCTTCGAGTGCCTGGTCGAGGCCCGCGCAGACGGTCGGGATCTTTGCATCTTCTTCCGGCGGCAGGTCGTACAGGTTCTTGTCCGCTGCTTCGCCCGGATGGATCTTGTTCTGGATCCCGTCGAGGCCGGCCATCATCAGCGCCGTGAAGCACAGGTACGGGTTCGCCATCGGATCCGGGAAGCGCGTTTCGATACGGCGGCCCTTCGGGTTCGACACGTGCGGAATGCGGATCGATGCCGAACGGTTGCGCGCCGAGTACGCGAGCTTGACCGGTGCTTCGAAGTGCGGGACCAGACGCTTGTACGAGTTCGTCGTCGGGTTCGTGATCGCGTTCAGTGCACGGGCGTGCTTGATGATGCCGCCGATGTAGAACAGCGCCAGTTCCGACAGGCCGGCGTAGCCGTTGCCCGCGAACAGGTTCTGGCCGTCCTTCCAGATCGACTGGTGAACGTGCATGCCCGAACCGTTGTCGCCGACGACCGGCTTCGGCATGAACGTCGCCGTCTTGCCGTACGAGTGCGCGACGTTGTGGATGATGTACTTCGACCATTGCGTCCAGTCGGCGCGCTGAACCAGCGTCGAGAACTTCGTGCCGATTTCGTTCTGGCCCTGGCCCGCCACTTCGTGGTGGTGCACTTCGACCGGGATGCCGAGCTGTTCGAGCAGCAGGCACATTTCCGAACGCATGTCCTGGAACGTGTCGACCGGTGCGACCGGGAAGTAGCCGCCCTTCGTGCCCGGACGGTGGCCCGTGTTGCCGCCTTCGAATTCCTTGCCTGCCGACCACGGCGCTTCTTCCGAATTGATCTTCACGAAGCAGCCCGACATGTCCGTGTTCCACTGGACCGAGTCGAAAATGAAGAATTCCGGTTCCGGACCGAAGTAGGCCGTATCGCCGATACCCGTGCTCTTCAGGTACGCTTCGCCGCGCTTCGCGAGCGAACGCGGATCGCGCTCGTAGCCCTTGCCGTCGGCCGGCTCGACCACGTCGCAGGTCAGCACGAGGGTCGACTCTTCGTAGAACGGGTCGACGAAAGCGGCGCTCGGGTCCGGCATGAGCAGCATGTCCGACGCCTCGATGCCCTTCCAGCCGGCGATCGACGAGCCGTCGAATGCATGGCCGCTTTCGAACTTGTCTTCGTCAAACGCCGAAACCGGCACCGACACGTGCTGCTCCTTGCCGCGCGTATCCGTGAAGCGGAAATCGACAAACTTGACGTCCTCGTCCTTCACGAGCTGCATGACGTCGGCGACGGTTTTACTCATAACCTCTTCTCCTGATTAGAACAATTCCGGCGGACTGGGAACCGCCTCGTTTATCGAGCTGACCGGGGTCTTGCTTTGGCGCAGCGCGCCCCGATTCGACCGAATTCTATATAGCAGCTTCCGTGCCACCTTTGCGAACGACGGGCGCAAATCGCGCCGGGGCTCGCCACGACAGGGCCGGGCTGCGCGATTCCGGGGCCTTGCGCCGCACCGGTCGCTCGCCGAAAGCACTGCGATGGTGCAATTCCGGCAACCCACCGTAGCCAAGGAATCATTTTGGTGCATGCGTGCCATTCTGCACTTTTTTGGTGAACGCGTGGGCCGCGCGTGCACCGCACCGCACGCGGCCATCCGTGCCGCGACGCCGCGCTAGAATGCTCGTTTGACCGATACGGAGACTCCCTGCCATGAGTACGCTCGACCAGCTTTACGCGAAGGCCGACGAACGCCGCGCCCAAGGCGCGCTCAACTACGCCGGGGCGCTGCTGCCGGCCGAAGCCTTCGAACTGCTGCAACTCGATCCGTCGGCACGCCTCGTCGACGTGCGCACCCGCGCCGAACTCGACTGGATCGGCCGCCCGCTCGTCGGCGACGGCCAGTACCTGCACCTCGAATGGACGCGCTACCCGGGCGGCGTGCCGAACGCCGAATTCGTCAACGAACTGAAGGCGGCCCTCCCGGCCGATACCCCCATCCTGTTCCTGTGCCGCAGCGCCGCGCGCTCGAAGCTCGCCGCGGTCGCCTCCACGCAGGCCGGCTTCACGAAGGCGTTCGACCTGCTCGAAGGCTTCGAGGGCGCGAAGGACGCCGAAGGCCACCGCAAGACGGTCGACGGCTGGTGCTTCCGGAAACTGCCGTGGATCGGCGCCTGACGGCGCGCCGCGCCCGCCGGTGACGACAGCCTCATCGTCGAGCCGGGCGATGACATGCCGATGACGGGCCGCGTTGCGCGGCCCGTGGTTTTTGTGCGGCCGGCTGGCGCGCCGCTCAGGCGCGCGACGTCTCGGCTTCGACGACGTCGCCGCCGAGCAGGTGCACACCCTCGCGCAGCTTCACGTACGCGGCCGCGACCGCTTCCGGCTCGCCCTTCACGCCGAGGTCGATGTGACGGCGCGCGAAGATCCCGCCACGCTCCGCATCGCCCACGCTCGGCAGGCTGAACACGCGCACGCCCGGGAAATCGCGCTCGATGCGCTCCATCAACGGCGTGAGCGTCGATTCCGGCAGCTCGAACACATACAGCGAACGCTCCGCGTGCGGCGTCGCGTGATGCAGGTGCGCGTACTTCGTATCGAGCACCCATTCGATCATCGGCCACGCCATCACCGGGAAGCCCGGCACGAAGTGCAGGTCGCCGACCGAGAAACCGGGAATCCGGTTGTAGCCGTTCGGGATGATCGTCGCGCCCACCGGAAACACGCCCATGTTGAAGCGGTGCTGGTTCTCCGGGGAATCGAAATCGACCGGCGTGGCCGGGTCGGTGTGGGTTTCGCGGATCCGCTCCGAAATCAGCACCTTCGCTTCCGGATGCAGCTCGAGCGTCACGCCGAGCGCGGCGGCCGCGCACTGGCGCGTGTGGTCGTCCGGCGTCGCGCCGATCCCGCCCGTCGAGAACACGATGTCGCCCGACGCGATCGCGCGCGCGAGCGTCGCCGTGATGCGCGCCGGATCGTCGCCGACGTATTCGGCCCAGTCGAGCGCGAGGCCGCGTGCGCCGAGCAGCTCGATGACCTTCGCCAGATGCTTGTCCTGCCGGCGGCCCGAAAGGATTTCGTCGCCGATGATGATGATGCCGATGCTCATGCCTGCCCCATGTCGATTGCGGTGGCGCGCGAACTCGCACGCAGGTCCTCCAGCGCGCGCAGGCAATAATGCCCGAACCACAGCGCCGAGAAGACGAGGATGAAAGCGTAAACCCAGATCATGGCCGCCGCGACGAACGGGAACAGCACCATCATCCAGACCGACGATACCCACACGAAGGTCGGCACGGTGCCGAGCAGCCCGGTCGCGACGCCGATGCCGATCAGCGGCCAGCGGTGCCGGCGCACGAGCGCCCGGCGCTCGTCGCGGCTCGCGTGCAGCGCGAGTGCGTCGTAGGTCATCACGCGGTACGTGAGCCAGCCCCAGATCACGGGCGGCAGCAGCGCGAAGAACGGTGGAATCAGCCACAGCGGGATCGTGACGACCAGCACGACGACGCCGGCCAGCGCCGCCCACAGCGAGTTGAACACGCTGCCGAAGAAGGTGCCGCCCCGCTTCGGCTCGAGCGCCGCGAACTGCCGGTTCGACAGGTGCTTGATCACGACCGGCATCGAAATCGTCGCGATCAGCAACAGCACGGTCAGCACGATCAGCGGAATCGCGAGCGACACGACCACGAACGGCGCGACGACCGCATGCAGCTGCGACATGCCGATCGCGTCGAACGCGCGGTACAGCAGGGCCGTCAGCACGAAGCCGTCGAGCGCGCCGCGTGCGAGGTCCAGCAGCGTCTGCCACGAGAACCACAGCACGACGCCCCACAGGACGGCCGAGACGAGAAACGGCATAAGGGTGAGCCAGAGCATGCGCGGATGCAGTGCGCTCGCCAATGCCCGGACGAAGGAACGCAGCAAGTCGTTCATGCGAGCCTGTATCGACGGAGAAAAACGGGGAAAGGATAAACCACGCGGCCCGCATGCGCCAAAGCACATGCGGGCCGCGTGGGAGAGCCGCTCAACGTGGGAATGGCCGGATCAGGCCGACGCCGCGCCGCGCTTGGCGGGGAACAGGCGCCGGAAGATCCGCACGAACGCGAGGCCGTGCTGCGCCCAGAAGCCTTCGCCGTAGGACACGCCCTCGACCTGGTCGCGGATGCCGGTCGGCTCGACCGTGCGGTTCCACGACGCGGTGCCGAACATCATGTCCCACCACGGGAACAGCACGCCGAAGTTGCAACCGTACTTCGTGCCTTCGTGGCCGTAGCCGACCGCGTGGTGGCGCCGGTGGAAGATCGGGCTCACGAACAGGCGCTCGCCGAGCCAGCCGAACGACAGGCGCGCATTCGTATGCTGAATGCTCTGCATGAAGTTGGTGAACGCGGTCAGCACGACGAACTGCGACGGCGTCACGCCGATCACGAGCGCGATCGCCGCGAAGAAACACGACTGGATCACGTCGTCGAGCACGTGGTTGCGGTCGTCGCACCACAGCGACATCTGGCGCTGGCTGTGATGCACGGCGTGCAGTTCCCACCAGACGCCGAACTTGTGCTGCCAGCGGTGATACCAGTAGCCGGCGAAATCGAGCACGACGAGATAGATCGCGAACGCGATGATCGGCTTCGAGGTCACGCCCGGCCACAGGTAGTCGAGGTTGACGTTCGCGACCCCGTGCAGGCGCAGCCACGCCTGGAAGTTGTCGAACAGCGGCTGCAGCGCGAAGAAGAAGAACAGCGAATAGATGCCGAGCTTCGCGATCGCGGTGTAGATCACGTCGACCCGCACGGCACGGCGGTTCGTCCAACGCTCGACGGGCCGCAGCGCCTCGAGCGGGCGCAGCAGCACGAACATCAGCACCATCTGCAGCGCGCCGACGATCACCCAGTACAGCGCGTCGTAGGTGTCCTCGTCGTAGTCCATCAGGTTGAACTTGAAGAGGAGCGGCTGCACGACGTCGACGTACAGCCAGGTCTGGATGTCCGATACGAACGCATCGATCAGGTGCAGCATCGTTCTCCCCCGCCCGTCACGCGCCGTTCGCGGCGCGCCACGGCGCGCGGTCGTAGAAGTAGATCCCGTGCGGCGAACGGCCGACGGCGATCGTCTGCACCAGCTTGCGCGACGCCAGGTCGATGATCCCGACCTTCTTCGCGAAGCGGAACGTCACCCACAGCGTCTTCTTGTCGGCGGACAGCTCCATGTCGTCCGGGCCCGGCAGCAGGCCGGTGATGTCGCCGACGTTGGTGAGCGTGTTCTCGTCGATGATGCTGATCGTGTTCGCGACCCGGTTCGTCACCGCGACGTGGGTGCCGTCGGCGAGCGAACGGAAGTTGTGCGCGCCCTTGCCGGTGTAGATCTGCTTGACGACCTTCTGGTTGCGCCAGTCGACCACCGCGACGTAATCCGCGCCCGTCATCCCGACGAGCAGGTACTTGTCGTCAGGCGTGAGCCACAGGCCGGCCGGCACCTTGCCGACCTTCATCTTCCACTTGACCGTCTGCGTCGGCAGGTCGATCGCCGCGATCTCGCCGGACACCTGCAGCGACACGAGCAGCGTCTTGCTGTCCTTCGTGAACGCGAGGTGGCTCGGCATGACTTCGAGCGGCACGCGCTTCACGAGCTTCAGGTCGCGGCCGTCGTAGCCGTAGATGTCGACGCGGTCGAGGCGCAGGCCGGCGGCCGCGAACCACTTGCGGTCGGGCGAGAAACCGAGCTGGTAAGGATCGTCGATCCCTTCGACGGTGCGCTGCAGCTTGCCCGTCTTCGGATCGAGGAACATCAGGCTGTTCGAGACCGAATTTGCAACGATCAGCGACGAATTGTCGGGCGTTGCCATCAGGTGGTGCGGTTCCTTGCCGGTCGGCATCGTGCCGACGACCTCACGGGTCTGCTGGTCGATCAGGGAAAGCGTCGCTTCGGCCGAATTGAGGATGATCACGTTATTCGCGTGGGCGGCGGGCGCCAGCACGGCGGCGGCCAGCGCGAGCGTGCGGCCGAGGGAAAGGAAAGTGCGCATGAAGACTCACGTCGTGGAACAACCGTCATTGTAAAACGTTCAACCGGCCCGGCCGGTTGACCTGGGCCGGCATTGCGCCACTTCGACGCACGCGGCGGCGGCCCGGCCGGGCGGCGCGGCAAGCGCCGCGCGGCCGGCCGGGGCCCGCCGCCGGCGCGGCGCCCGGGAAGCCGATGTTGCGCTAGCGCTGCATCGACTCCCAGACCTTGTGCAGACGCTTGACAGAGACAGGCATCGGCGTGCGCAGTTCCTGCGCGAACAGCGAAATCCGCAATTCCTCGAGCAGCCAGCGGAATTCCGCGAGCCGCGGATCGGCGACGCCGCCGCGCTGCGACACCGCGCGCTGGTACTGCTGGGCGAGCGGCAGCAGGTCGGCCGACTGCTTCGCGTCACGCGCCGGATCGGCCTTCAGCTTGTCGATCCGCAGCGCGATGCCCTTCAGGTAGCGCGGGAAGTGCGCGAGTTGCGCGTAGGGCGTATCGATCACGAAGCGCTTGCCGACCAGCGCGGCGAGCTGCTGCTGCAGGTCCGCATGCGCCTGCGCGAACGGCTTCGCCTGCGCGAGCTTCTTCACGAGACCCGCGTATTCGGCCAGGACCTGCCCGACCAGCCGCGCGATTTCCTGCGCGAGCAGGTTCAGGCGGCTTCGGCCCTCGTCACGGCGCGCGTGGAAGCTCGCGTCGTCGTCGGGCAGCGGGTCCTGCAGGCACGCGCGGTCGAGCGCCGTGTCGATCAGCTGGTCGCGCAATTCGTCCTGCGTGCCGAGCGACATGTACTGCATCGCCATCTCGCGCAGGCCCGGCAGGTTCTTCTCGAGGAACTTGATCGGCTCCTTCAGCTGCAGCGCGAACAGCCGCCGCAGGCCGGCCCGGTGGATGCGCGCGGCCTCCTCCGGCGAATCGAACACCTCGACGTCGCAATGCGTGCCGCGATCGACGAGCGCCGGGTAGCCGTACAGCGTCTGGCCGCGCCGGCGGATCTCCAGCAGCTCGGGGAGCTTGCCGAAATTCCACGTCGTCAGGTTCTCGTACAGCGCCGTCGCGCCGGCTTCCGCCGGAGCGGACGTCTGCGGCGCCGCGCCCTTCGCGGGCTTCGGGCCGCGGCCGGGTGCGCCGGCCGTACCCGCCGCCGCCGGCGCCTGGCCGACCGGCTGACCCACATCGGCATCGCCGCCAGCCGCGATCGTCGATGCCGCCGCGATCTTCTGGAACTGCTGCTGCGCCTGCGCGCCCAGCTCCTGGCGAAGCTGCGCGAGATTGCGCCCCATCGCGAGCTGGCGGCCGTGCTCGTCGATCACCTTGAAGTTCATGAACAGGTGCGCGGGCAGCGTCTCGAGCTTGAAGTCGGCCGTTTTCATCGCGACCTGCGTCTCGCCGCGCACGTCGGCGATCAGTGCCTCGACGAGGCCGCCCGCGCCGAAGCGCTCGCGGCCCATGCGCTCGACGAAGCCGGCCGCGTATTCGGGCAGCGGCACGCAGTGCCGGCGCAGCTTCTGCGGCAGCGACTTCAGCAGCAACTGCACCTTTTCCTTCAGCATCCCCGGCACGAGCCACTCGCAACGGCGCGCGTCGACCTGGTTCAGCGCGTACAGCGGCACCGCGAGCGTCACGCCGTCGCGCGGCGTGCCCGGCTCGAAGTGATACGTGAGCGCCATCTCGACGCCGGCCATCGTCGCGCGCTTCGGGAACAGCTCGGTCGTCACGCCGGCCGCCTCGTGGCGCATCAGGTCGTCGCGCGACAGGTACAGCAGCCGCTGCTTGTCCTCCGGCTGGCCGCCCTTCTTCACTTCGTCGCGATACCAGCGCTCGAATGCGGCGCCCGTGTGGATGCCCTCCGGAATCGCCTGGTCGTAATACGCGTAGATCAGCTCGTCGTCGACCAGCACGTCCTGCCGGCGCGACTTGTGCTCGAGCTGCTCGATGTCGGCGAGCAGCTTGCGGTTGTGCGCGAAGAACGGCAGCTTCGTGTCGAATTCGCCTTCGACCAGCGCGCCGCGGATGAACAGCTCGCGCGCCCGCGCCGGATCCTGCTTGCCGAACGCGACGCGCCGGCGGTGGTAGATCGGCAGCCCGTACAGCGTCGCGCGCTCGAACGCGCTGACCTGCGCCGGGCGCTTCTCCCAGTGCGGCTCCGACAGCGATTTCTTCAGCAGGTGCGCGCCGATCTTCTCGACCCACTCCGGCTCGATCTTCGCGAGGCAGCGCGCGTACAGCCGGCTCGTCTCGACGAGCTCGGCCGCCATCACCCAGCGGCCGGCCTTCTTCGCGAGCACGGAGCCCGGCCACAGGTAGAACTTGATCCCGCGCGCGCCGAGATAGTGCGGATCGTCATCGGCCTTCAGGCCGAGGTTGCCGAGCAGGCCCGTCAGCAGGGCCAGATGGACCTGTTCGTACGTCGCCTCGGCTTCGTTGAGCCGCCAGCCGTGCTCGCGCACGACGGTCAGCAGCTGCGAATGGACGTCGCGCCACTCGCGCAGCCGCAGGTGCGACAGGAAGTTCTGCCGGCATGCGTCGACGAGCTGGCGGTTCGACTTCTTGTGCGCGACCGCCTCTTCGAACCACGCCCAGATCTTCAGCCACTGCAGGAACTCGGAACGCTCGTCGGCGAACCGGCGGTGCGCCTGGTCGGCCTGCTCCTGCGCCTCGATCGGGCGGTCGCGCGGGTCCTGCACGGACAGCGCGCTCGCGATGATCAGCACCTCGCGCAGCGACTGCTGGTCGCGCGCGGCGAGAATCATCCGGCCGACGCGCGGGTCGAGCGGCAGCCGCGCGAGTTCGCGGCCGAGCGGCGTCAGCGCGTTGTCGTCGTCGACCGCGCCGAGCTCGTTGAGCAGCTGGTAGCCGTCCGCGATCGCGCGGCCGGGCGGCGGCTCGAGGAACGGGAACGATTCGATCGCCGTCAGGTGCAGCGACTTCATCCGCAGGATCACCGACGCGAGCGACGAGCGCAGGATTTCCGGGTCGGTGAAGCGTGCGCGCGCCTGGTAGTCGCTTTCCTCGTACAAGCGAATGCACACGCCGTCGGCCACGCGGCCGCAGCGGCCCGCGCGCTGGTTTGCGGCCGCCTGCGAGATCGACTCGACCTGCAGCTGCTCGACCTTGTTCCGGTACGAATAGCGCTTCACGCGCGCGAGGCCGGTATCGACGACGTAGCGGATGCCCGGCACCGTCAGCGAGGTTTCGGCCACGTTGGTCGCGAGCACGATCCGGCGCGCGTTCGATGCCTTGAACACCTTGTCCTGGTCGGCCGCCGAGAGCCGCGCGAACAGCGGCAGGATCTCGGTATGCGGCGGATGATGCTTGCGCAGCGCCTCGGCCGCCTCGCGGATCTCGCGCTCGCCGGGCAGGAACACCAGCACGTCGCCGGGGCCTTCGCGGCACAGTTCGTCGACCGCGTCGACGATCGCGTCCATCAGGTCGCGCTCGGCTTCGCGCGCGGTCTTCACGCGATCGCGGCCGCCCGTGCCTTCGGCATTTTTCACGGCCGGGCGATCCTCGGCCACCGGCCGGTAGCGCATCTCGACCGGATACAGCCGCCCGCTCACCTCGATCACGGGCGCCGGACGCTGGTCGGTGCCGAAATGGCGCGCGAAGCGATCGGCGTCGATCGTCGCGGACGTGACGATCAGCTTCAGGTCCGGCCGCCTCGGCAGGATTTCCTTCAGGTAGCCGAGCAGGAAGTCGATGTTCAGGCTGCGCTCGTGCGCCTCGTCGATGATCAGCGTGTCGTACGCCTTCAGCAGCGGATCGGTCTGCGTCTCGGCGAGCAGGATCCCGTCCGTCATCAGCTTCACGGACGCGCCCGGCGCGAGATTGTCGGTAAAGCGCACCTTGTAGCCGACCACCTCGCCGAACGGCGTGCCGAGTTCCTCGGCGATCCGCCGGCCGGTCGACGATGCAGCCAGACGGCGCGGCTGCGTATGGCCGATCAGGCCCGTGCCGCCGGCGCCGAGGCCGCGGCCGAGATCGAGACAGATCTTCGGCAACTGCGTGGTCTTGCCCGAGCCGGTTTCGCCGCAGACGATGACAACCTGATGACCGGCGATCGCGCGCGCGATTTCGTCGCGCTTGCCCGACACCGGCAGGCTTTCGGGGTACGTGATCGGCGGGACGGGATTCGGTGCGACGACGGCGCGCGGCGGACGCTCGCGGCGCGGCGGGCGCTCGCCCGTTGCCTGCGGTGCGCCCTTCGCGGCCGGCTGGCGCGCATCGCCGCGCCGTTCGTCACCGCGCGGTGCGCGCGGCGCGTCTGCCGGTTTGCCCGCCGGCTTTTCCTGCTGCTGGCGCGCTGGCTGGCCCTGCTGCTCGCGTGCGTCGGCCGCACCATCCGGGTGCCGGGCCGACGGCGTATTGGCCCGCGTCGGCGCGGGACTTTTAGAAACATTCGACATGGGGGCGCATTATAATCCCGCCCATGAATTCCCAAACCGACCTCCCCCCCGCCCAGACCGGCGCCGCGACGCCGCCGGCCGCCGACGATTCGGCCGCCAGTCACGCGCAGTTCGTCGACTGGATGCGCTCCGTCGCGCCCTATATCCACAAGTTCCGCAACAGCACGTTCGTCGTGGGGTTTGGCGGTGAGGTGGTGCAGCAGGGGCTCCTGAACGCGCTCGTGTCCGACATCGCGCTGCTGCAGGCGATGGGTATCCAGATCGTGCTGGTGCACGGTTCGCGCCCGCAGGTGGAGGAGCAGCTGAGCCTGCACGGTGTCGAATCCGAGTTTTCGCACGGCCTGCGCATCACCGATGCGCGCGCGCTCGAATCCGCGAAGGAAGCGGCCGGCGAAGTGCGTCTCGACATCGAGGCCGCGATCAGCCAGGGTCTGCCGAACTCGCCGATGGCGCACGCGCACATCAGCGTCGTGTCGGGCAACTTCGTGACCGCGCGGCCGGTGGGGATTCTCGACGGGGTCGATTTCGCGCATACGGGCATCGTGCGCAAGATCGACGCCGAGTCGATCCGTCATTCTCTCGCGAGCCGCAAGCTCGTGCTGCTGTCGCCGCTCGGCTTCTCGCCGACCGGCGAAGCGTTCAACCTGTCGATGGAAGACGTCGCGTCGGCCGCCGCGATCGCACTGCGCGCCGACAAGATCATCTTCCTGACCGAAGCACCCGGCATCGTCGACGACGAAGGCGGGCTGGTGCGCGAAATGTCGCTCGACGCGGCCGCCGAGCTGCTCGATTCCGGCAACGTCCAGGGCGACGACGCGTTCTTCCTGAAGCACTCGATCCGCGCATGCCGCGGCGGCGTGACCCGGGCCCACCTGATCCCGCAGTCGCTCGACGGCAGCATGCTGCTCGAACTGTTCCTGCACGACGGCGTCGGCACGATGATCTCGTACGAGAACCTCGAGAGCCTGCGCGAAGCGACGCCGGACGACGTCGGCGGCATCCTGTCGCTGATCGAGCCGCTCGAGTCGGACGGCACGCTGGTGCGCCGCGGCCGCCACCAGATCGAACGCGACATCGACCACTTCTCGGTGATCGAGCACGATGGCGTGCTGTTCGGCTGCGCGGCGCTGTATCCGTACCAGCAGGAGAAGATCGGCGAGATGGCGTGCCTGACGGTCGCGCCGGAAGCGCAGGGCTCGGGCGACGGCGAACGCCTGCTCAAGCGCATCGAGCAGCGCGCCCGCGCGCGCGGCCTCACGCACATCTTCGTGCTCACGACGCGCACCGAGCACTGGTTCCTCAAGCGCGGCTTCGTCAAGGTCAGCGTCGACGACCTCCCCGAAGACCGCCGCAAACTCTATAACTGGCAGCGCAAGTCGCTCGTGCTGATGAAGCAGCTCTGAGCGCAGGCACGACTGCCCTCCCCCCAGTTCGATTACAGGAGAAGTACACGATGGCTCGAATGATTCAATGCGCGAAGCTCGGCAAGGAAGCCGAAGGCCTCGATTTCCCGCCGCTGCCGGGCGAACTCGGCAAGCGCATTTACGAGAGCGTCTCGAAGGAAGCGTGGCAGGGCTGGCTCAAGCAGCAGACGATGCTGATCAACGAGAACCGCCTGAACATGGCCGACCCGCGCGCGCGCCAGTACCTGATGAAGCAGACCGAGAAGTACTTCTTCGGCGACGGCGCGGACCAGGCGTCCGGCTACGTGCCGCCGACGGAAGGCTGATGATGCGATGCGCGCGGCCGGCAGCCTGCCGGCCGCGTGCTCCGGGAAAGACGGCACCGTGTTTCGCGCGGTGCCGTTTTCTTTTGGCGACATGCGCTCGGGGCGTTCCCGCCTCCCGCGCGGCGGCATGGCGTGCCGCTCAGCCGGCCGGCTTCAGCGCGCCGCCGTCGCCCGGCTGCGCGCTCCCGTCGGCCGCGGGTGCCGTGCTGCCGCCTTCGGTGCCCCATTCGGCCGCATCGCTGCGTTCGGCCGTCGACAGTTCGTCCGCGCGATACCCGGTGCGATTCAGCAGCGCGAGCATGCAGACGAGCGACACGAGCGCGTAAAGCCCCGATGCGACCGCGACGCCGACGATGCTGCCGGTCGTGTTGAGGATCGCCTGCGCGAGCACGGGCGTGCCGCCGCCGACGACGAGCGCGCTCAGCTGATACGCGAGCGACAGGCCCGTGTAGCGGATGTTCGCCGGGAACACGCGCGCGAGCACGCCGCCGACCGCGCCGTAGAACATCGCCGACGGAATCGTCGAGATGCACATGCCCGCGACGGCGACCCAATACGAACGCGTCGCGAGCGCATGGAACATCACCGGCATCAGCACGATTTCCGGGATCAGGATCCAGCACATCGCGCGGCGCATGTCGACCTTCGACACGAACCACGCGCCGACCGGCTGCATCAGGAACTGCACGACGAGCGAGATCGACAGGATGCCGAGGAACGTGCCCTGCGCGTAGCCGAGTTCCTTCGTCGCCCACGACAGCGCGAACGTGCTGCGGAAGTACGTGACGTTGATCACCGGCAGCGTGCCGGCCGCGAGCAGCACGACGACCCGGTGATCGCGCACGACGTCGCGCAGCGGCAGCTTCACGGTGCGCTTGCGCGCGAGCACGCGCTGCATGTCGGCCGACTCCTCGAGCTTCAGCCGGATCACCATGCCGATGATCACCAGCACGGCCGACAGCAGGAACGGAATGCGCCAGCCCCACATCAGGAACGACGGTGTCGGCAGCGCGCTCAGCGCGAAAAACGCGGCGGTGGCCAGCAGGTTGCCGGTGGGCGAACCCTGCTGCGCGAACGCCGCGTACAGGATGCTGCGATGCTTCGGCGCGTTCTCGCTCGCGATCAGCACCGCGCCGCCCCACTCGCCGCCAACCGCGATCCCCTGCAGCACGCGCAGCGCGACGAGGCCGGCCGGCGCCCATACACCGATCCGCGCATAACCGGGCAGCAGGCCGATGCCGGTCGTCGCGAGCCCCATCATCACCAGCGTGATCACGAGCGCGGTCTTGCGGCCGACACGATCGCCGAGATGCCCGAACACGATGCCGCCGAGCGGCCGCGCGGCGAAGCCGGCCCAGAACGTGACGAACGCAAGCAGCGTCGCGACGCCGGGATCCATCCTGCTCGAAAAGAACACCTTGCCGAACACGAGCGCCGCGGCGGTGCCGTAAATGTAGAAGTCGTACCACTCGATCGTGGTGCCGACGAACGCCGCGAAGGCGGCGCGGCCGGGCCGCGGCTGCTGTGCGGCGGGCGGGGATGGCTGACGGCTCATCGATGTCTCCATGTTTGTGTTTCCGGGGCGCGACTGCCGCGCGCCTTTCCCGGATGGCCGGCATGGCGCCGCCGGCCGGCGGCGTCGTGTCAGCCGGGGGCTTCCCTCAGCACGCCGGCGTCGAGCAATTGCTGCTGGAGCGCGGGATCGACGCCGAGGCGATCGAGCACCGCGCGCGTGTCGCCGCCCAGCGCGGGCGGCGGCGAACGATAGGTAGCCGGCGTGCGCGACAGCTTCACCGGCGATGCGGTGCCGCGATACGCGCCGATCTCGACGAACAGGTTCCGGTGCAGCGCATGCGGATCGTGCGCGACGTCGGCCACCGTTCGCACCGGCCCGCACGGCACGCCGGCCGCCATCAGGTCGCGCGCGAGCGGCTCGCATGCGTGCGCGGCGAGCCGCGCTTCCAGTTCGGCCTTCAGCTCGGGACGGTGCGCGCAGCGGTTGCGGTTGTCGACGAAACGTGGATCGCCCGCGAGCGCCGGCACGCCGAGATGCGCAACGAGCCGCGCGAACTGCCGGTCGTTGCCGATCGCGAGGAAGATCGGCACGGTCGCCGTGCGGTAGCTGTCGTATGGCGCGATGTTCGGATGCGCGTTGCCGCTGCGCGCCGGCACGCGCCCCGAACCGAAGAAGTTCGGCAGGTGCGGATGCAGCAGCGACACGCCGCAGTCGTACAGCGCGATGTCGATCGATTGCCCGAGCCCGCTCTTCCCGCGCTCCGCGAGCGCCAGCAGGATGCCCGCGAGCGCATTGAGGCCCGTGACCATGTCGACGATCGGCAGACCGATGCGCGTCGCGTCGCCGTCGCGCTCGCCGTTGACGCTCATCAGCCCCGCCATCGCCTGGATCACCGCGTCGTAGCCGGGCAGCCCGCCGAGCGGACCGTCCGCGCCGAAGCCCGTCACCGCGCAGTGGATCAGCCACGGGAAGCGCGGCTGCAAGTCGCGTGCATAGTCCATCCCCCAGCGCGCGAGCGTGCCCGGCTTGAAGTTCTCGACGAGCACGTCCGCCTCGTCGAGCAGGTGCCACAGGATCGCGCGCCCCTCGTCGCGCGACAGGTCGAGCGCGAGCCCTTCCTTGTTGCGGTTCACGCCCATGAAGTACCACGCGGTGTCGCCGAGGAACGGCGGCCCCCAGCCGCGCGTCTCGTCGCCGTCCGGCGGCTCGATCTTGACCACCGTCGCCCCGTGGTCGGCGAGTGCCTGCGTGCAGTACGGGCCGCCGAGCACGCGGCTCAGGTCGACGACCTTCAGGCCGTCCAGTGCACCACGCGGGGCGGTCATCGTTCGACCTCCGGCAGCAGGTCGAGCGCGGTATCGAGCGCGATGGGCGTGCCGCGCAGCAGCGCAGCGCAGGCGGCGGATTCGTCGTCGCGCGATGCCGGCGCAAGCGGGTCGACCGGCAGCAGCTTGTGGCGCACGACCAGGTGCGCGAGCGCGAGACGCCGGAAATCCGGCGCGAGCCGCGCGCCCTCGCACGCCATCAGCACGGCCGCGCTTGCGTAGTACAGCGCGGACGCGGCCTGCCGCACGCGTGCGTCGTCGCCTTCCGCCGCGACCCGCGCAAGCGCGTCGCACGCGCGCGCGAGGATGCGCCGCAGTGCCGCGCGGCTCGCGTCGGGCAGCGGTGCCGCGCCGAGGCGGTCGCCGAGAAAGGTACGCAGCGCGTCGAGCGCCTGCTCGCGCTGCGCGGCCCGCGCGACGTCCAGCGCGACGATGTTGCTCGTGCCTTCCCAGATCGAGCCGAGATGCGCATCGCGCACGATGCGCGCGTCGCTCCATTCCTCGATGTAGCCGGTGCCGCCGCGCACTTCCATCGCATCGCCCGTCACGCGCCGCGCATCGCGGCACGCGCGGAACTTGATCAGCGGCGTCAGGATCCGCACGCAGCGCGCGGCCTGCTCGTCGCCGGCATCGGCCTGCGGCAGCAGCAGCGCGATCTGCATGAACATCGCGCGTGCGGCCTCGGCCGGCAGCAGCATCTTCAGCAACTGGCGCTGCATCAGCGGCATCTCGATCAGCTTGCGGCCGAACGCCTCGCGGTGCGCGGCGACGTGCAGCGCCTCGTTCAGCGCACGCCGCATCAGCCCCGCCGCGCGCACGCCGTTCGACAGCCGCGACATGTTGATCATGTCGGCCATCTGGTGGAAACCGCGGCCGATCTCGCCGATCAGGAACGCCTGCGCGCCTTCGAGCGCGATCTCGCCGCTCGCCATCGACCGGCTGCCGAGCTTGTCCTTCAGGCGCACGATCCGGTAGCGGTTGCGCGTGCCGTCCGGCAGCGTCTTCGGCAGCAGGAACAGCGCGAGGCCCTTGATGCCGTCCGGCGCGCCGTCGGGCCGCGCGAGCACCATCGCGAGATCGGCGTCCGCGTTCGAGCAGAACCACTTGTCGCCGGTCAGGCGCCAGACGGTCTCGCCGTGCGCGTCCGTCTCGCGCGTCGCCCGCGTGGCGATCCGGCCGACATCGGAACCCGCCGCCTGCTCGGTCATGAACATCGCACCCTGGTACAGCGTGTCGAAGTCGCGCGACGCGAGCCCCGGCAGGTAGCGCGCGACGAGCGCCGGATCGCCGAAGCAGCGCAGCGTCCGCGTCAGCGAATCGGTCATGCTGACCGGGCAGCACAGCCCGAATTCGGCCTGCACGAACAGGAACGTCAGCGCGTACTTGACGAGCGGCGCAACGGATTCCGCCCCGTGGCTCAGCGACGCGAGCCCGAGCTCGGCATACGCGACACGTTCGAGCGCGACATACGCGGGATCCTTGTCGATCCGCTGCACGGCCTCGCCGCGCCGGTTGCGCTGTTCGAGCACGGGCGGGTGCTTGTCCGCGCGCGACGCCCATTCGTCGAGTTCGCCCGACACGCGTGCGCCGAGCGCGCGCAGCCGAGGCTCCAGTTCGGCATAGTGCGCGTCGCCGAGATGCAGCTTCAGCAACGCGCCGAGATCGGGATCGACCGTGAAGAAATTGAGGCCCCGGCTGTCGGGGATGTTGGATGCGCCGGCGTCCGGCGTGCGAGCGGTGTCGTTCATGCGTGCGTCTCCTGGGTTGCCTGCACATCGGCCGGCGGGGCGCGCCGCGGCGCCCGGCCAGTCCCGTGCAAAGCCTTCCGCAGAGCGTAGGCGCGCGATCGATAAGCGTCCAATACAGGATTTGTCCGGTACGATAGATACCGCTTATCGATGCCGACGCCGCGAGGAGACACCATGGAACTGAGGCAGTTGCGCTACTTCGTGGCGGTCGCCGAGGAACTGCATTTCGGGCGCGCGGCAAAGCGCCTGTTCATCTCGCAGCCGGCGCTGAGTTTCGATATCCGCAAGTTCGAAGGCGCGCTCGGCGTCCAGCTGTTCTCGCGCACCAACAAGACCGTCGCGCTGACCAATGCGGGCGAGGTGCTGCTCGGCGAAGCGCGCCGGCTGCTGCTGCAGGCGGCCGAGGCCGAACGCCTGACGGTGCGCTCCGCGTCGGGCCTCGCGGGACGGCTGCGGATCGGCTTCGTTCATTCGATGCTGTATCGCGGGCTGCCCGATGCGGTGCGGCGTTTCGAGGCCGACTATCCGGGCGTCGAGGTCGTGCTGAGCGAGATGAACACGCACGCGCAGGTGCAGGCGATCCAGCGCGGCCAGATCGATCTCGGCTACGCGCACTGGGGCCACTTCCCGCCCGAGGTCGAATCGGTACCTGTCTATGCGGAACCGTTCGTGTGCTGCCTGCCGGCCGCACATCCGCTCGCGCGGCGCAGGCAGGTCGCGCTTGCCGCGCTGGCCGCGGAACCGTTCATCCTGTTTCCGCGCGAAGCGGCGCCGCATTATCACGACCTGATCATCGCGCAATGCGTGAACGCCGGCTTCAGCCCGCTGATTCGCCACGAAGCGCGGCTGTGGCAGACGATCCTGTCGATGATCGAGTTCGGGATGGGCGTCGCGCTGGTGCCGCGCGTGCTGCAGCAGGCGAAGAGCGACCGGCTCGCGTTCCGGCCGCTGAAGGATGCGTCGCTCGAATCGCGCACGCTCGCACTGAAGCGCAGCGGCACCGCCGAGCCGGTTGCGCTGCGCTTCGCCGACTACGTGCGCGCGTCGATCGACGCACTGCCCGCGCTCGCGGGCTGAGTGCACGGCCGGCTGGCAGGTATTTGCGGGTATCTGAAAAATATTTGCAGAAAGGGCTTTACGAACCCCAAAAGCTCTGACATAATTTGATTCTTCTTTGGGCGGTTAGCTCAGCGGTAGAGCACTGCCTTCACACGGCAGGGGTCACTGGTTCGATCCCAGTACCGCCCACCAAAGAATTCAAGGGCCTGCGTCTCACGACGCAGGCCCTTTTCGTTTTGGTGTCGCGCGTGCTTCGAGCGACGCGGGCACCATGTCATTCGACGACGCCCGCGTCCACACGCAGCTACCCAGATACCGGCTTACCGTGCGTACCCCACCCGCTGCGCCGTCGCATCGAACGCCCGTTTCGCCTTGTCGACGATCTCGTCGACCTCCGCCTCGCGAATCACGAGCGGTGGCGACAGCAGCATCCGGTCGCCGGTCGCACGCATGATCAGGTTGCCGTTGAAGCAGAAGTCGCGGCAGATCGTCCCGATATCGACGTTCGCACCGAACCGCTCTCGCCGGCGCCGGTCGCGCGCAAGCTGAACGCCTGCCACGAGCCCCGCTCCCGAAATCTCCCCGACGATCGGACGGTCGCCCAGCGCATCGCGCAGCCTGCGCTGGAAGTACGGCCCGATGTCGTTCTTCACGCGCTCGACGATCCCTTCGTCGCGCAGCAGCTTCAGGTTCGCGACCGCGACGGCTGCCGCCACCGGGTGGCCCGAGTACGTGAGGCCATGGTTGAATTCGCCGTTGTCGATGATCGGCTGTGCCACGCGCTCGTGAATGCCGACGGCACCCATCGGCACGTAGCCCGACGTGAGGCCCTTGGCCATCGTGATCAGGTCCGGCTCGAAGCCGAAGTGCTGATGCGCGAACCATTCACCGGTGCGCCCGAAGCCGCCGATCACTTCGTCGGCCACCAGCAGGATGTCGTACTTGCGGCAGATCCGCTGGATTTCCGGCCAGTACGTCGACGGCGGGAAGATCACGCCGCCCGCGCCCTGGAACGGCTCGCCGATGAACGCCGCGACGTTTTCCGCGCCGAGTTCGAGGATCTTCGCCTCGAGCTGCTGCGCGCGGGCCAGGCCGAACGCTTCCGGCGTTTCGCCGGCCGCCGCCTCGCCGAAGAAATATGGCTGGTCGATGTGCACGATGTTCTCGACCTTCGACGGCATCTGCTCGTGCATGTAGCCCATCCCGCCGAGCGTGCCGCCCGCGATCGTCGAGCCGTGGTAACCGTTCTTGCGCGAGATCACGAACTTCTTCTGCGGCTGGCCCTGCACGCGCCAGTACTGGTGCACGAGGCGCAGCACGGTGTCGTTGCCTTCCGAGCCGCTGTTGCAATAGAAGAAGTGGTTGAAGCCGGCCGGCGTGACTTCCGCGAGCATCGCGGAGAGTTCGATTACCGGCGGGTGCGTGGTCTTGAAGAAGGTGTTGTAGAACGGCAGTTCCTGGATCTGGCGATACGCGGCGTCGGCGAGTTCCTTGCGGCCGTAGCCGACGTTCACGCACCAGAGGCCGGCCATCCCGTCGATGACCTTGTTGCCGTCCGAGTCCCACAGGTAGACGCCGTCGGCCTTCACGATCACGCGGCTGCCCGCGCGGTTCAGCGCGCCCATGTCCGAGAACGGGTGGATGTGGTGCGCGGCGTCGAGCGCGCGGTATTCGGCGGTCGAATGCGGTGAGAAGGCTTCGTTTCGATCGGTCATGTTTCCTCCGGATAACGCTGCCGCACGCTCAGACGTGCAGCAGCAGGTGCCTGCGCTCCCACGAGCTGATCACGCGGAAGAACGCTTCGTATTCGGTGTCCTTCAGTGCCAGGTAGGCCTTCACGAACTTGTCGCCGAGAATGCCGGCCAGCGGCGTGCACGCCGCCATCAGCGAGATCCCCTCCTCGAGATTGCGCGGCAGCTGGTACGGCAGGTTGTAGCCGTCCGACGCGATCGGCTCGGTCGGCGCGAGCTGCTGCGACAGGCCGAGATAGCCGGCGGCGAGCGTCGCCGCGAACGCAAGGTACGGGTTGCAGTCGACGCCCGGAATCCGGTTCTCGATGCGGCGCGCCGATGCACCCGACTGCGGGATGCGGAAGCCGACCGTGCGGTTGTCGTAGCCCCACTGCACGTTGATCGGCGCGGCCATGAAGCGCGACAGGCGGCGATACGAGTTGATGTACGGCGCGAAGATCGGCATCAGCGCGGGCGTGTACTTCTGCAGCCCCGCGAGATAGCTGTGGAACATCGGCGACACGGCGCCGTCTTCGCCCGAGAACAGGTTGCGCCCCGTGCGCGCGTCGGCCAGGCTCTGGTGGATGTGCATCGCCGAGCCGGGCTCGTCCTGCATCGGCTTGGCCATGAAGGTCGCGTACATGTTGTGGCGCAACGCGGCCTCGCGCACCGTGCGCTTGAACAGGAACACCTGGTCGGCCAGCGACAGCGCATCGCCGTGCACGAAGTTGATCTCCATCTGCGCGGCGCCGACTTCATGGATCAGCGTCTCGATATCGAGCCCCTGCATCTCGCAGTATTCGTAGATGTCCTCGAACAGTGAATCGAACTCGTTGACGGCCTCGATCGAATACGACTGCCGGCCGGTTTCCGCACGCCCGGTGCGGCCGACCGGCGGACGCAGCGGCAGGTCCGGATCGGCGTTCATGTCGACCAGGTAGAACTCGAGCTCGGGCGCAACGACCGGCTGCCAGCCTTTCGCCTTGTACAGGTCGAGCACACGGCGCAGCACGTAGCGCGGCGAGATCTCGACCGGCGAACCGTCGAAGTGCACGCAGTCGTGAATCACCTGCGCGGTCGGATCGACGGCCCACGGAATCAGGCAGATCGTCGACGGATCGGGCACGCACACCATGTCGGGATCGGTCACGCCGGTCAGCGTGCCGTCCTCCGGATAGTCGCCGGTGACGGTCTGCACCATCACGGCCTGCGGCAAGCGCATCGATTCGCCGGATTCGAACTTGTTGCGCGGAATGATCTTGCCGCGCGCGATGCCGGCCATGTCGGGAATGATCGCCTCGACCTCGGTGATGCGGTGCTGTCGCAGGAATTCGCTCAGTTCGGGTTGCATGATCGGCCTCTATCAGTCGACGTCGGATGCGGCCGGCGACGGCATCGCGCCGCCGGCCGCATGAATGCGATGGGTCATGCGCGCGCGGCACGCCGCGCCGAATGCCGCGAAGATGTCGCGCGACAGCGGCTGTTCCGCGTAGCGCCATTCGGGATGCCACTGCACGCCGAGCGCGAACGCCCGCGCGCCGCGCACGCTGACGGCCTCGACCAGCCCGTCGGGCGCGCTGGCTTCGACGACGAGCCCCGCGCCGAGCTGCGCGATGCCCTGGTCGTGCAGCGAATTGACCGTCGCTTCAGGTGCGCCGTGCGCGATCCGCTGCAGCAGGCCGCCCGGCGCGAACTGCACGACGTGCGCGGGGCCGTACTGCCGTTCGAGCGGATCGGCCGGCCGCTCGCGGTGATCGTCGAAGCCGGTCGTCGCGTGCAGCCGCTGATGCAGCGTGCCGCCGTAGGCAACGTTCAGCTCCTGCATGCCGCGACAGATCGCGAGTACGGGCACGCCCGCGTCGATCGCCGCGCGGATCAGCGGCAGCGCGGTCGCATCGCGCGCGGGATCGTGCAGCGTGTCGGGCGCGCTCGCGGCACCGCCGTAATGATGCGGCTCGACGTTCGAATAACTGCCGGTCAACAGCAACCCGTCGACCGCCGCGACGATCGCATCGGCCGGCTGGCGCGCGCCGAGCGCGGGCAGCACGAAGGCAAGCGCACCCGCGCCGTCGACCAGCGCGGCCAGGTACTTCTCCCCCGCCGTGTGGTTCGGATGCGCACCGCGCAGGATGCGGTCGGCGGTCACGGCTACGATCGGTCGCGCATGCATGGGTGTCTCTCCGGCAATCGCGCGCGACACATTCGCACGCGGGACGATGAAGGTTCGCGCCGGCACCGCACGCGCGCACCACGATGCGCCGCATGCCCAAACGCGATCGTGCCGCGCGGACGATGCGGCAACAGGCGGTGCGGCCCGGAACGGACGTGGAAAGGGACGCTAGGGCAACAACGATGCGCTGCCGTCGCACTGCACCGCGCTGAACACGCGGGCAGCCACGAGATTGAAGCGGCGCAGGCCGCGACGGGAAATGGCGAAGAAACGAGGTTCGCGCAAAGAGGCGGCACGCGTGCCGCGATCAGCATGCCGGATCGGCCCGGCCTGAGGCGGCGCGCCCGCCGACGGACTTCGCGTCCGGCGTATCGAAGGGCTGGCGGCTTTCACGATCGTACTCGACTGACGAATGCAGGACACGTGTCGCGATGAAGCGCATGCGGCAATGCCGCGCGGCGACACGTCGGCAAGGTGTCTCGCCGCGCATTCCGGTGCGGTGCGGCCACGATAGATGGCCCGCCGCCGGTGCGCGCGTGACGACTTCCTGACATTCAGCTTATATCACCCAAAAATTGCGTCAAATTTTCAGGTGCGGATGACGACATCGATCAGACGAAACCCGGACGAAAAAAAACGGCACCGATCTCGTGGATCGATGCCGTGTTGTGCAGTGCATCGGTGGGGCACGCTGCGTGCCGGCGGGCCGGCGGGCCGTCGCGCACCTGCTCCGCCGCGCTGCCGCATCCGTGCGGCCCGGGTTCAGCGATGCGCGAGCGCGGTTTCGACGAGCGTCTGCAATAGCGGCACAATCCGCGCCGCACGCGTTTCGTCGTACGCGTAGGGGCGCGTCTCTTCCATGTAGGTGATCTGCGAGAGCTCGAGCTGCACGGCCTCGACGCCCGTTTCGGGCACGCCGTAGTGGCGCGTGATGTAGCCGCCCTTGAAGCGCCCGTTCGCGACGGCCGTATAGCCGCCATGTTCGAGCACGCGCGCGGCGAGCGCCTCCGCCAGGCCCGGCGCGGCACTTGCACCGCTCGACGTGCCGAAGTTGAAGTCCGGCAGGCGGCCGTCGAAGAAGCGCGGCACGTGCGAGCGGATCGAATGCGCTTCCCACACGAGCACGCGGCCGTGCTCGCGCTTCAGGCGTGCGACTTCGCGTTGCAGCGCGTCGTGGTACGGCAGCCAGTAGCGATCGCGGCGACGCATGATCTCGTCGTTGCCGGGCAGCGCATTCGCCGGATACAGCGGCGCCTTGTCGAACGTATCGACCGGCACGAGCCCCGTCGTGTCCTGCCCCGGGTACAGGTTCTCGTTGTCGGGCGGACGGTTCAGGTCGACGACGTAGCGCGCATGCGACGGGACGAGGATCGATGCACCGAGGCCGGCCGCGAAGCCGTACAGCCGTTCGAGATGCCAGTCGCAATCGTCGACGAAACGCGCGTCGGCCGTCATCGTCGCGGCGATGTCGTCGGGGATGTGCGTGCCTGCGTGCGGAATCGAGATCAGCAGCGGCAGCGAGCCCTGCTTCAGCGTGAATACAGCCGGTTGTTCAGTCATGTCGCATCACCGTTGAAGGTCTGCCGGCGCACGCAGGCGGCGTGCGCCGGTTGCCGCGCGTCAGCGCAGCAGTTGCGCCAGCGCGGCGCGGTAGTCGGCATACGCAGCGGCTTCGTCGCGATGGCGGCGGCCGCTCACGACGCGCTCGCCGCCCGTGTAGACGTCGAGCACCGGCGTCTCGCCGTGCTCCGCGAACACGATACCCGACAACCACGACGTGCTGTCGTGTTCGGCGATCGCCGGATGATCGGGATCGAGCACGAGCCAGTCGGCGCGGCACCCTTCGCGCAGCGCACCGACGCGCCGCCCGCTGGCCTGCGCGCCGCCCGCGAGCGACGCGTCGAACAGGCGATCGGCGACATGCGCCTGCGTGTCGCTCGACAGCACGTTGCGCGCGCGGTGCACGAGCCGTTGCCCGTATTCGAGCAGGCGCAGCTCGGCACGCCAGTCGACCGACGCGTGGCTGTCCGAGCCGACGCCGATCACGCCGCCTTGCGCGAGATAGTCGACGGCCGGGAACACGCCGTCGCCGAGGTTCGCCTCGGTCGTCAGGCACAGGCCGGCGACCGCGCGACGCCGCGCGAGCGCCGCCGTTTCGGCCGCGTCGACGTGCGTCGCGTGCACGAGGCACCAGCGTGCGTCGACATCGAAGCGATCGAGCAGCCATTGCACGGGGCGCGCGCCGTAGGCACGCACGCAGTCGTCGACTTCGGCCGTCTGCTCGGCGATATGGATATGCACGGGCGCGTCGTCGGGCAGCCCGTCGAGCAGCACGCGCAACCCGTTCTCGGACACCGCCCGCAGCGAGTGCGGCGCGACGCCGTAGCGCAGGCCGCCGTGCTCCGGCGCCGCGCGACGCATCGCGTCGAGCAGCTCGAGCAGGCCGTCGGGCGTATTGATGAAGCGGCGCTGGTCGTCGCGCGGCGGCTTGTTGCCGAAGCCGGCGAACTGGTACGACACGGGCAGCATCGTGATGCCGATGCCGGCCGAGCGCGCGGCGTCGACCACGCGCGTGCCGAGTTCCGCGATCTGCGGATAACGCGAGCCGTCCTGCGCGTGATGCACGTAGTGGAATTCGCACACCGACGTATAACCGCACTTGAGCATCTCGACGTACAGCCAGCGCGCGATCGCGGCGAGCGCGTCGGGCGTGATCTTCAGCGCGAAGCGGTACATCAGGTCGCGCCAGCTCCAGAAGCTGTCGGCCGGATTCGCGCGGTATTCGGTGAGCCCCGCCATCGCGCGCTGGAACGCGTGCGAATGCAGGTTCGGCATGCCGGGCAGCACCGGCCCGGCCGCACGCGCAACGCCTGCCGGGGCGTCGGTGTCGGGCGTCACGCCGGTCAGCGTGCCGGCCGCGTCCCAGCGCAGCAGCACGTTACGGCGCCAGCCGTCGGGCAGGTACGCATGGTCTGCAAACAACAGGGTGTCGGTCATAAGGCTATCTATCTATCCATTCATCCGGCGAAACACGGTCGTGCCGCCGCGTACGACCTGCTCGCACAGCGGCCGGCCGATCCAGTAGGCGAGCTCCGCCAGCGAGCCGACCGACCATGCGGCGAAGTCGGCCTGGCGACCGACCTCGAGCGCGCCGTGGCGATCCGCGCGGCCGAGCGCCGCGGCCGCGTGGCGCGTCACGCCCTGCAGCACTTCGGGCACCGTCATGCGGAACAGCGTGCAGCCCATGTTCAGCGTCAGCAGCAGCGATTCGAGCGGCGACGTGCCGGGGTTGTGATCGGTCGCGAGCGCGATCGGCACGCCGTGCTTGCGCAGCAGCTCGATCGGCGGCAGTTGCGTCTCGCGGATGAAGTAATACGCGCCCGGCAGCAGCACGGCGACCGTGCCGGCCGCCTTCATCGCCACGATACCGGCTTCGTCGAGGAATTCGAGGTGGTCGGCGGACAGTGCCCGATAGCGGGCGGCGAGCGCCGTGCCACCCGCGTTCGACAGTTGCTCCGCATGCAGCTTCACCGGCAGCCCGCGCCGTGCCGCGGCTTCGAACACGCGCTCGGTCTGTGCAAGCGAAAAGCCGATGCGTTCGCAGAACACGTCGACCGCGTCGACGAGCCCCTCGTCGGCCAGCGCCGGCAGCATCCGGTCGCACACTTCGTCGATGTAGTCGTCCGCGCGGCCCGCGTATTCCGGCGGCAGCGCATGCGCGCCGAGAAAGGTCGTGTAGACCGTGACCGGGAAACGCTCGCCGAGCTGGCGCGCGACACGCAGCATCTTGCGTTCGCTCGCAAGGTCGAGCCCGTAGCCCGACTTGATCTCGATCGCGGTCACGCCTTCGGCCAGCAGCGGCTGCAGCCGCGCGGCGGCCTGCACGAACAGCGTCGTCTCGTCGGCCGCGCGCGTCGCGCGCACCGTCGACACGATCCCGCCGCCCTGCCGCGCGATCTCCTCGTAGCTGACGCCCGCGAGGCGCTGCGCGAATTCGTCGGCACGCGTACCGCCGTACACGAGGTGCGTATGGCAGTCGACGAGGCCCGGCGTCACCCACGCGCCGTGCAGGTCCTCGCGCCGCCAATGCGCATAACCGTGCGGCAGCGCGGACATCGCGCCGAGCCAGACGATCGTGCCGGTTTCGTCGACGGCGATCGCCGCGTCGTCGATCGTCTCGTCGGGATGGCCGTGCGGACACAGCCTCAGGTGATGCCAGACAGTCGGTTTCATGCGTTCAGTCTCGTTCGCCGATGGCGAGCGACACGGCGAGCAACGCGCCGCTACCGCTCACGACGACGTCAAACGCACGCCGCGGCCCGTCGAGCCGCAACGTGTCCATTTCTTCCAGTGTGTAGCGCGTGCCGTCGATTTCAACAGCGGCCTCGCCGGTCGCGCAAAACAGCAGCACGGTATCGGCATGCCCGATGCGGTGCGCGCCTGCGCGCCACACGTCGAGCGTGCCGCGCGCGGCCGAACGGCGCGTCATCAGGTTGAAGTCGCGCGTCGCGCCGTCGTGCAGCGTCGCGTCGATCGCCGCCTCGCCCGCGAAATCCGCGCGGGCCAGCGGTGCGTCGAGCACGTGGCGTGCGCCGCCTTCCTCGGCGAGCGTCATGCCTGCGCCGGACAGCAGCACGAGCGTGCGGTCGACGCCGTCGAAACGCGAGAACGGGCCGTCCGTGCCGACGTCCGCGACGCTCACGCGCCACGCGAACGCGTCGAGCGCGGCGCCCGGCGGCGCCCCGAAGGAAGTCCCCTTGGGGGAAAACGCCGCGATCTCGCGCGTCACGCCGCCGCCGTTCTTCCATGGCGACGCGACGAGATCCGCTGCGCGGATCATCGCGGCGGCCAGCGTCGCGTTCGCCGGCGCCTGGTGGAGCGCCGTCATGCTCAGCGGCCGAGCATCGGCAGCTTCAGGCCGGCTTCGCGGGCCGTCTGCTGCGCGAGTTCGTAGCCGGCATCCGCATGGCGCATCACGCCCGTCGCCGGGTCGTTCAGCAGCACGCGGCCGAGACGCTCGTGCGCTTCGGCGGTACCGTCGGCGACGATCACGACGCCCGAGTGCTGCGAGAAGCCCATGCCGACGCCGCCGCCATGGTGCAGCGACACCCACGATGCGCCGCCCGCGGTGTTCAGCAGCGCGTTCAGCAGCGGCCAGTCGCTCACGGCGTCCGAACCGTCCTTCATCGATTCCGTCTCGCGGTTCGGGCTCGCGACCGAACCGGTGTCGAGGTGGTCGCGGCCGATCACGATCGGGGCCTTCAGTTCGCCGTTCTTCACCATCTCGTTGAACGCCTGGCCGAGGCGATAACGATCCTTCACGCCGACCCAGCAGATCCGCGCCGGCAGGCCCTGGAACGCGATGCGCTCACGCGCCATGTCGAGCCAGTTGTGCAGGTGCGGATCGTCGGGGATCAGCTCCTTCACCTTCTGGTCGGTCTTGTAGATGTCTTCCGGATCGCCCGACAGCGCGACCCAGCGGAACGGGCCCTTGCCTTCGCAGAACAGCGGGCGGATATAGGCCGGCACGAAACCCGGGAAGTCGAACGCGTTCTCGACACCCATTTCCAGCGCCATCTGGCGGATGTTGTTGCCGTAGTCGAGCGTCGCCGCGCCGCGCTCCTGCAGCGCCAGCATCGCGCGCACCTGGACGGCCATCGACTGCTTCGCGACCTTCACGATGCTCTGCGGATCGACCTTCTGCGCTTCGCGCCATTGCGCGACGGTCCAGCCTTGCGGCAGGTAGCCGTTGATCGGGTCGTGCGCGCTCGTCTGGTCGGTCACGCAATCCGGCGTGATGCCGCGCGTGACGAGCTCCGCGAACACGTCGGCCGCGTTGCCGAGCAGGCCGACCGACACCGGCTTGCCGGTGCGCTTCGCTTCCTCGATCATGCCGAGCGCCTCGTCGAGCGTCGTTGCCTTCTTGTCGACGTAGCGCGTCTTCAGGCGGAAGTCGATGCGCGTCTCGTCGCATTCGACCGCGATCATCGAGAAGCCGGCCATCGTCGCGGCCAGCGGCTGCGCGCCGCCCATGCCGCCGAGGCCGCCCGTCAGGATCCAGCGGCCCGACGGATCGCCGTTGAAGTGCTGGTTCGCGACCGAGAAGAACGTTTCATAGGTGCCCTGAACGATGCCCTGGCTGCCGATGTAGATCCAGCTGCCGGCCGTCATCTGGCCGTACATCATCAAGCCCTTGCGGTCGAGCTCGTGGAAGTGGTCCCAGTTCGCCCAGTGCGGCACGAGGTTCGAGTTGGCCAGCAGCACGCGCGGCGCATCCTTGTGCGTGCGGAACACACCGACCGGCTTGCCCGACTGGATCAGCAGCGTTTCGTTTTCCTCGAGATCCTTCAGCGACGCGAGGATCTGGTCGTAGCATTCCCAGTTGCGCGCCGCGCGGCCGATGCCGCCGTACACGACGAGCGCATGCGGATGCTCGGCGACTTCCGGGTCGAGGTTGTTCTGGATCATCCGGTAGGCCGCTTCGGCCAGCCAGGTCTTGCAGACCTTCTCGCTGCCGCGCGGCGCGCGGATCGTGCGCGTCGGATCGAGACGGGGATCGATGTGTTTCGGATGGTTCATGACGACTGCTCCCGAGGGAAATGAATATCAAATAGGAATCAGAAATGCCCGGTGAAGCGATAACGGCTGCCGGGATGCCACAGATTCGCCACCGAGGCGACGACGCCCTGCGACCAGGTGCGCCGATGTAAAACCAGACACGGCTCGACGTCGTCCATCCGCAGCTGCTCGCGCCGCTCCGGCGCCGGGGCCGCCGCTTCGATCCGGTACTCGACGCGCTGCAGCGGAGCCGCGCGCATCAGGTACAGGTTCGGCGTCGTGTTCGTGAAATCCTGCTCGGCGTAATCCGGCGCGACCACCGGATTCACCCACCGCTCTTCGAGCTGCACCGGCTCGTCGTTCTCGAAGTGCAGCACCTGCGAATGAAACAGCTTCGTGCGCACGGCCACCTGCATCTCGTCGGCGAGCACCTCGTCGGCGCGGATCGTGTCGAGGCCGAGCACGCTCGCGCGATACGCATGCCCGCGCGCGCCGACCTCCTCCGAGATGCTGCGGATCGCCACCAGCGTCGACTCGTACTTCGGCCGCGCGACGTAGGTGCCCGCACCCTTCATGCGCGTGAGCACCTGCTCGGCCGTCAACTCGCGCAGCGCGCGGTTGACGGTCATGCGCGCCACCTTGAACTCGCGCGCCAGCTCGTTCTCGGACGGCACCTGGTCGCCCTCCTCCCACTCGCCTGCGTGAATGCGGGCCAGGATGAAATCCTTGATCTCCTGGTAGACCGGCGCGCTCATGGGCTTACTGTTCCGACGCGAACGAGAACGGCGCGACCTTCGCGAACGCACGCTCGCCGACCAGCTTCGCGATCACCGCGATGTCCGGTGCGAAGTAGTGGTCGAGCTCGTAGTGCGCGACCTTGCTGCGGATCGTTTCCATCACCGGCGCGAGCTTCGGGCTGGTGTGGTGCGGCGCGCGCAGGTCGACACCCTGGGCGGCGGCCAGCAGTTCGATCGCGAGGATGTGCTTCGTGTTGTCCGCGATGTCGGCGAGCTTGCGTGCGGCGAACGTCGCCATCGACACGTGGTCTTCCTGGTTCGCCGAGGTCGGCAGCGAGTCGACCGACGCCGGGTGCGCGAGCGTCTTGTTTTCCGATGCGAGTGCGGCAGCCGTCACGTGGGCGATCATGAAGCCCGAGTTCACGCCGCCGTCCCGCACGAGGAACGGGGGCAGGCCCGACAGCGTCGCGTCGATCAGCAGCGCGATGCGGCGTTCGGCCAGTGCGCCGATTTCCGATGCGGCCAGTGCGAGGTTGTCGGCCGCGAACGCGACGGGCTCGGCGTGGAAGTTGCCGCCCGACAGCACTTCGCCGGTATCCGGGAAGATCAGCGGGTTGTCCGACACGGCGTTCGCTTCGATCAGCAGCACGTCGGCCGCGTGACGCATCTGGTCCAGGCACGCGCCCATCACCTGCGGCTGGCAGCGCAGGCTGTACGGGTCCTGCACCTTGTCGCAATCGCGGTGCGACTGGTTGATCGGCGAGCCTTCGAGCAGGTCGCGATACGACGCTGCCGCGTCGATCTGGCCTTGATGGCCGCGCAGTTCATGAATGCGTGCGTCGAACGGCTTCACCGAACCGGCAGCCGCGTCGACCGACAGCGCGCCCGCGACGAGCGCGGTGCGGTACAGGTCTTCGATCGCGAACATGTTGTCGAGCGCGAGCGCGGTGGATGCCTGCGTGCCGTTCAGCAGCGCGAGGCCTTCCTTCGCCTGCAGCGTCAGCGGCGCGAGGCCCGCGACGCGCAGGCCGTCGAGCGCGCTCGCGCGCTCGCCGCGGATGAACACTTCGCCGACGCCCAGCAGCACGGCCGACATGTGCGCGAGCGGCGCGAGGTCGCCCGATGCGCCGACCGAGCCCTTCACCGGGATCAGCGGCAGCACGTCCGCGTTGAACAGCTTGATCAGCGCGTCCATCACTTCGCGGCGGATGCCCGAGTGGCCGCGGCCGAGGCTCGACAGCTTCAGCGCCATCAGCAGGCGCACCGACGAACGTGCCATCGGCTCGCCGACGCCGACCGCATGCGACAGCACGAGGTTCTTCTGCAGCAGTTCGAGCTGGTCGTGCGGGATGTGCGTGCTCGCCAGGCGGCCGAAGCCCGTGTTGATGCCGTAGGCCGGCTCGCCCTTCGCGGCGATGTCGGCGACGGCCTTCGCGCCGGCGTCGATCTTCGCGAAGCTGGCCGGGTCGAGCGCCAGCTGAACGGATTCGCGTGCGATCTGGCGCAGTTGCGGGAGGGTCAGGTGGCCGGGGGTCAACGTAATCATGTGAGCAATCCTGTCTAGACAAGTTCGGAGTGGTTTGAAGTGTAGCCACCTGAACTTGTCTAGACAACCCGTTTTTCACCGATTTCGACTTGGGAGTTTCCCTGATGCCCGGTGCGGCCCGCCGGAGCGGTCGGCGGGATCCGGTTCTTAACATATGTTGCGGTTATTTTGTCCTTGGCAACATACGAATCGCCACTTGCCACGGAGCCCGTCATGCCCTTCCCGCCCCGTTTCATCGCCCGGTTCATCGCCCGGTTCATTGCCCGGTTCATTGCCCGGTTCGGCCGCCCCCTGCTCTTCGCCGCGTGCGCATTCGCATGCGGCGCCTCGTTCGCCGCGGAGCCGCTCTCCGGCACGCTCGAGAAAATCCGGCAAAGCAACCTGATCTCGATCGGCCACCGCGAAACGTCGGTGCCGTTCTCCTACGTCGACGCGAGCGGCAAGGTCATCGGCTTCTCGCAGGACCTGTGCGACCGCGTGATCGCCGCCGTGAAGGCGCGCATCGGCAAGCCCGACCTGCAGGTGCGCTTCATCCCCGTCACGTCGCAGAACCGCATCCCGCTCGTGCAGAACGGCACCGTCGATCTCGAATGCGGCGTCACCACGAACCTCGCCGCGCGCCACGCGCAGGTCGCGTTCTCGACCACCTTCTTCGTCGCGACGACGCGCCTGCTCACGCGCACGAGCTCGGGCATCCGCGACTTCCCCGACCTCGCCGGCAAGACGGTCGTGACGAACCAGGGCACGACGTCCGAGCGCCTGCTGCGCAGGATGAACGAGGAAAGGAAGATGAACATGCAGATCATCAGCGCGAAGGACTACGGCGAAGGACGCCTCACGCTCGAATCGGGCCGCGCGGCCGCGTACATGATGGACGACGTGCTGCTCGCGGGCGTGCGCCAGCTCGCAGCGAAGCCGGCCGACTGGCAGATCGTCGGCACGCCGCAGTCGTCGGAGGCCTACGGGTTCATGCTGCGCAAGGACGATCCGCAGTTCAAGGCGCTCGTCGACGGCGTGCTCGTGCAGTCGATGAAGCGCGGCGAGATCGATGCGCTGTACGACAGGTGGTTCATGAAGCCGGTGCCGCCGAAGGGGCTCGCGTTCGACTTCCCGATGAGCGACGTGATCAAGGCGCGCTACGCGGCACCGAACGACGCGCCGCTCGAATGAGCGCCGCGCGCTGACGCCGGCTCACGCACGCGTCCACGCGATGCACGCCGCGTAGCCGGGCGCCGCGTCGAGCCACGCCGCGTCGAACGCCGCGACGCCGGCGGCGGGCGCGGCCGGTTCGACGATCGTCGTCGCAGGGGTCGCGGCATCGCGCGGCGGCACGACCGCGAACGCTCGCAACCCGCCGACGATGCCGGTGCCGAGCGCCTTGAGCAACGCTTCCTTCGCCGCCCACACGCGCATGAACGCCGCCGCGCACGCGGCGGGCGACAGGCTGTCGAGCCACGCAGCCTCGGCAGGCGCGCAGACTTCGCGTGTCAGCGCACGCCAGTCGGCCGCGCGGTCGCAGCACTCGATATCGACACCGACACGGCCCGCGGGCGCCCACGCGAGCAAGGCATGATCGCCCGCGTGCGACACGTTGAAATCGAGTGACGTCCGATGCGCGGGGGCCGGCGACGGCCGCCCCGATGCGTCGACGACGATCGCGACCGCACGCGGCGCGACACCGAGGGCCGCGCCGAGCACGTCGCGCAGCGCGGCACGCGTCGCGGCACTGCGCACCGCATCCTCGTGACGCATGAAGCGCGCGGCGCGCGCGCGCTCGTCATCGCTCAGCGCCGCATAGGCCGGCGACGCGAGCGGCACGCTCCAGTCGAAATCGATACGCGCGACCCGCACACCCGCGCGTGCAGCGGCGGGCGGCACATCGAGCGCGCGCACGCGCCATGCGCGGGCGGTGTCGGCCGGAGAGGCGGAATCGGACGGAATGGACATCGGTGCGCAGCAGCCTGTGCCGTGAAAGGAAACGCCCGATGTTAATCGATCGCGCCGGCGTATGAACCGGCCCGGATGCGACTCGCCGCGGCCGCATCGAATCGGAGCGGCTTCATGAGCCGCATGCGAAGGCCGCGCACGACAGCACGCCATGCCCGCGACGCACCGGGCAGCCGCCGCGCCTCACCCGTTCGCGGCGACGCCCGGCACGCCGCTGCCCGCCCCTCGCCCGCGCGACGCCGGGTGAAGCGCATGCACGTGGCCCGGCGCATCGGCCGGCAGCACGCCGTGCTGCAGCCAGTACAACGCGAGCGGCCACAGCGTGTCGGTGAAGCGGCTGTGGAAAAACGCGAAATGGCCGATCGCATCGACGCCGATGTCGGCCGGCGCGATCCGCAGGTGCGTGACGTCGCTGCCCGTGTAGTAGCCGACCAGCCGCTCGATCGCCTCGACCGTGCCGAACCCGTCGTCGTCGAGGCCGATCGCGAGCATCGGCGCCGACAGTCCCGCGAAGCGGGTGGGCAACGCGGCGCGGCTTGCGACGGGTTCGGCGAGCAGGCCGCGCGTATAACCATCCTCGAAGCGGGCCTGCGAGCGCACCCACGACAACGCGACGCCGCGCGGCGTGTCCTCCATCCAGCCGAGCCGCTTCGCGGGCACGTAGCCGAACACGGCCGCGAGCAGCGGCATCGCAACGTGCCACTTCCACCACATGCGCCGCCGTTCGGCCGGCAGGTAATCGCGCCAGTACGCGTACTGCGCACCGACCGTCACCGCGTGCCGCACGTGAGCGTTCGATGCCGCGAGCCCGAGCGCGAACCCGCCGATGCTGTGCGCGACCACGTCGATCGGCTGGCCCGGAAACGCGTCGCGCGCGTACTGCAGCGCGGCGTCGCAATCGAGCCGCCCCCAGTCGAGCCAGTTCGCGCGCAGCTTCGCGAGCTGCGCCGGGCGCGACCCGCCGATGCCGCGATAGTCGTAGACGAGCACGTCGCGCCCCTGTGAGAACAACCAGGCCGCGAAACGAAAGTAGTAGTCGCAACGCACCGATGTCGCGCAATTGATGATCGTCACGGGCCGCGCGGCGCTGCCGCCGCGATGGCGCCATACATGGCCGCGCAATTCGTAGCCGTCGGCCGCGCGCAGCGTCACGGGCTCGGGCGGCAATGCGCCTGCCGCACGGCTGCCCTGCGTCGTCCCGCTGCTTTCGTTCGAAATCGTCATCGAGTCTCCTGTCGGTCCGAGTTGGCGCTTCAGCGCTTACTCGGACCCCATGCTTCGCGGTCGGTCCGAGTTAGCGCTTTGGCGCTTACTCGGGCCCCATGCTTCGCGGTCGGCCCGAGTTGGCACTTCAGCGCTTACCCGAACCCCATGCTTCGCGGTCAGCCCCGCACTCCCCGCGCCAGCCTCCATTGAACTTGACGCGCCCCGCGTTCTCAACCAATCTTGCTGCTCCGTTCGCATGAGTCACGCGCATGTCAACGCCACTCGTCCGCCTCCCGTCGCTCGACCTCGTCCGCGGTTTCGTCGCCGTCGGCCGCCGCATGAGCATCACGCTCGCCGCGCAGGATCTGTGCGTCACGCAATCGGCGGTCAGCCGCCAGGTGCACGCGCTCGAAGCGCATCTCGGCGTCGCGCTGCTGCAGCGCGGCTACCGGAAGATCGCGTTCACGCCGGAAGGCGAACGGCTGTTTCGTGTCGCCGATGCGGCCCTGCACAGCCTGCAGGACACCGTCGCGTCGCTCGCCGCCGCACGCGAGCGCCAGCCCGTCACGATCACCGCGAGCATCGGCGTCACCGCGCTGTGGTTGCTGCCGCGGCTCGGGCGGCTGCAGGCGCGCCTGCCGGAGATCGACCTGCGCGTCGCCGCGAACGACAAGGTACTCGATTTGCGCGCCGAAGGCATCGACCTCGGCGTCCGCTATTGCCCGCGCGAGCGCGCGCCGGCCGGCGCGCTGCACCTGTTCGACGAGATCGTCGTGCCGGTCGCCCATCCCGCGCTCGCCACACGGCCCGTCACGAACGCGGCCGCGATCGCCGAGCACGTCCTGCTCGAATTCGACGGGCCGCCGCAGCCGCAACTGCAATGGCGCACGCACCTGCTCGCGGCCGGGCTCGGCGACGCGCGCCCGAAAGGCGTGCTGCGCTTCAACCAGTACGACCAGGTGATCCAGGCCGCGATCGCGGGCCAGGGTGTCGCGCTCGGGCGGCTCGCGCTCGTCGCGCCGATGCTCGCGGACGGGCGGCTCGCGGTGCTCGGGCCGCACACGCAGGCGCTGTCGGAGGCTTACGGCTACTGGCTGTTCCAGCACGATCCGGCACCGCGCCGCGAAGTCGCCCAAGTCCGCGACTGGATGCTCGCCGAAGCAGCCGAATGCGATATCGCGATGCGTGCGCACGATACGGCGTCGGCATAGGCCGGAGCCGGAGCCGGAGCCGGAGCCGATTCAGCGAATGCCGCCGGCCCCGGCCTATGC
>NZ_QMFZ01000182.1:0-244 GCF_003294055.1 Burkholderia reimsis | reverse complement strand
CGCCAGCCATCCCGGTGTTGCCCGCGATGTTCAGGTTCGGTGCGGTGATGTTCGTGCTCGTGTTACCCGCCACCGTGCTGTTCGGCTGCTGCGTCCACGTCTGGTTCGCGTGGCCCGTCACGTTGTCGCCGCCGATGTCGCCGCCGGTGCCCACCGTCACGTTGTCGCCCGACACCGTCGTGTTGCCCACGCCAGCCATCCCGGTGTTGCCCGCGATGTTCAGGTTCGGTGCGGTGATGTTCGT
>NZ_QMFZ01000181.1:0-245 GCF_003294055.1 Burkholderia reimsis | reverse complement strand
ACCAGGACGTTGATAGGTCAGGTGTGTAAGCGCAGTAATGCGTTCAGCTAACTGATACTAATTGCCCGTAAGGCTTGATCCTATAACAAGTCTGCCTTGTAGATCGGCGCCGTGCGACAGCACTGGCCGCGATCCAGAGCGACAAGTTGGATTCTCGTGTGTGATACACACAACTCAAAATTACTGCTTCTTCCAAGATTGGTTGTGCTGCGAAGCCAGCGCAACAACCCTCTTTGCCTGATGAC
>NZ_QMFZ01000180.1:0-254 GCF_003294055.1 Burkholderia reimsis | reverse complement strand
CCGCCGATGTCGCCGCCGGTGCCCACCGTCACGTTGTCGCCCGACACCGTCGTGTTGCCCACGCCCGCCATCCCGGTGTTGCCCGCGATGTTCAGGTTCGGTGCGGTGATGTTCGTGCTCGTGTTACCCGCCACCGTGCTGTTCGGCTGCTGCGTCCACGTCTGGTTCGCGTGGCCCGTCACGTTGTCACCGCCGATGTCGCCGCCGGTGCCCACCGTCACGTTGTCGCCCGACACCGTCGTGTTGCCCACGCC